>NZ_WNXF01000006.1:0-217526 GCF_010993675.1 Modicisalibacter sp. 'Wilcox' | reverse complement strand
AATGGCGATATTCGCTATATTGCCATGCAGTTCAGTAGGTTAGAAGCATTCCTGGGGGCCGGTCTCACGGATTCAGGTATCTGAAAGACCTACATCAAGTCTCTCTTGTGGTCTCTCTGTTGGCTACACCTGTGAGTGACATCCACAAGATCACTTGATGAAACCATCCTAAACGGTTCTGACATGGATTGTGATGATGACTGATGATCAGTTGTCTGAAGCATTCTGTCAGCTCCCACCATCTTGTCGGCCACTCCCTGAGCCGACCATGAGTCAACCTCCAAGTTAACCCAGTGACATCCTCGAAGGCGATTGGTCAGGTAGGCGGTATGTATCCGCTCACTGGTCTGTCTGCCTGAAGGGAGCCAGTCGCTTTCGACGATGAAGGATACAGCCATGAAACCAGATATCAGAATTTACACCGACGGTTCTTGCCTGAACAACGGATCGGAGTTCGCCCCAGGTGGTTGGGCAGCGGTGTTAGAGAACGACCACAAGCAACTCCGAATTAGTGGACGAGAATGCCCGACGACCAACCAGCGGATGGAGCTGATGGCTATTATCGAGGGCCTGAAGGCGATCCGACGCAGTGGCAAGGTCATAAGCATCTACACAGACAGCGCCTATGCCCGGAATGGGTGCATCACTTGGCGACACAATTGGAAGAAGAACGGCTGGAAGAAGAAGTCCGACAAGAAACCCGTTGAGAACCTTGATCTCTGGAAGCAGTTGGATGAGCTTCTGGATCAACATGAGGTGACGCTGCTTAAGGTGAAAGGGCACAGTGGCCATCCGCAGAATGAGCTAGCCGATAGCATGGCTGTAGCAGCTGCTCGCGGGCAGGTCTTCAAAGGCTACCGACAGGTCGGTGACTACCAGTTCGACTGGAGGGAAGCCGCATGACGAGAAAGGCTGCTGGCTACTCTTTCAGGGCGACTGACAAGCGGAGCAAACCGATTCTGCCTGAAGTCAGGCCAAACAAGCGATATCGGCGGAAGAGGAAACAGGTTAGCTGACCCGGAATTTTTCCGGCAAAAATCTAAGGCGGTATTATACACGCCGCGAGACGAAACTCCCCCCGTGGCCCCGGGCATGGGCCTGTGAAAATGATACCAGGTGGGGGCATGGCGTAGAGGAGACTGCTGGCGCGGGTGCATGATGGCAACTTGTGCGCCAGCCTCCAATCATGAGTCAGATGTAGATGGTGTTTAGGCAGGTCATGCAGCCGCACCCATCTTGATGGCCCGCTGAACTGTACTTGGAGCACACCCAGCCAGTTCCGCCGTCTTGCGAATACTGAAGCCTTTGGCTCGCAGCTCCCTGATCTTTTCATGTAGCGCCTCATCAGCGGGACGCCCCTTGTAGATGCCCTTAGCCTTGGCTTGCTCGATCCCTTGGGCCTGACGCCTCCTGCGGTCCTCGTAGTCCTTCCTGGCGATGGCTGCCAGCATGTCCAGCAGCATGGCGTTCACGGCATCCAGCATCCTGGCAGTGAAATCGTCTCCGCTGGTCACTCGCATAGCAGCATGGCTCGTTGGCAGGTCAAGGGACACCACTCTCACACCAGCCTTCTGAATGGCGCTCTTCAGCGTTTCCCAGTCATCGCGGGTCAAGCGGGTGAGTCGGTCCACCTGTTCGATAAGGAGGACATCTCCAGGCCCCGAGTCGGACAGCAGACGCATCAGCTCGGAACGCTCTGCCTTCGTGCCACTGACGTTTTCGGTGTACCACGCCGCCACGCGAGCGCCATGCTCCTGTGCAAACCTGCTGAGGGTCTCACGGGCTCGATCGGCGTTCTGGTCCTCGGTGGAGGCCCTCAAGTACCCACGGATAAAGATGTATGGTGACATCGTTCGCTACCTCTCTCACAACCCCTGTACTCATATGGGTGTGATGATTTATAGCGTATCCGTTTGGGTTGTCAATAGCGCTATATCGGTACAGTCGGACCCGGCGTATGACCGTGCGCGTTGAGGTATACACAAAAAGGTACGACTTGGCGAAGATGAGTGCTATGTCAGAACTTCAAAACTAACACCCACCTTGCTGCACGATGCGAATCCTACTACTTGGCTACAGCTTCCAAGCTCTCTTGTTCTTCCACTTCTTCCTCAGCAGAAGGAGAACCAGCAGCTTCATGCTCAGCGATAAGCGGTGTAACGTCACTCCACTCTTCCATGCGGAACACGTGAACCCGCCTCACATACTGACAAAAAACGGGAGCCTGAGACTTTAAAGTGCTCTGCAGCTGCATTATCGCGTTAATCGGGTCTTTTTCAGACTCTGTGTGGTACAGAGAGCCTTGCGGATGTGCAGTAAATCCACACGAACTCAATGCATTAGGGATTTCAGTCTGGTACAGGTTGGTTATTTGAGAGTTAGTGAATCCACTATCCCGCATACCTTTAGTATCAATGTCAAAGGCGATTGCATACTGAGCCATCGTAGTTCTCCTTGCTGTGTGATTTTTGAGCGATTCGCTTCTGTTTTGGTGTATTGTTTTTTTCGATTACAGGTGGTTATAAACGCTTTGGCCACCGCCGTAGTAGCTGGTCATCAGGTGGTGAAAAGCCGCATCACATTTCTCGTTGTAGATGGCTTCCTCGAAGCTATCCGGTAGTCCCCGGTCGAAGACGATTTCCAAGGTCCGGCGGACATCGCCCTTAGCCTGGGCCTTCTTCCGCCAGTCCAGCACCAGCTTCTCCTTCTTGAGGGTCTCCAGCAGCTCCCGACACATTGCCTTCACCTGGGCTACCTCCTTGTCGGTCATCTCCGGTGCTGGCTTGGTAATGATATCGAACAGCGCCAGCTCCTCCTCGGTGAGCCCCTCACGGATTGCACGCTGGTCTTCTTCCTGCAGCTCCTCGGTGAACTTCATCAACTGCTGGAAGAAGGCCTCGATATTCAGGCTGCCCGAGTTGTACTTCTCAATCAGCTTTTGCAGCTTCTCCATGAAGTCGGTGCGGCTGGGGTTCTTGGCCACCATGCTCTCCAACTTCTGGTTCAGCAGCGCCCGTAGCTTCTCGGCCTCGGTGCGCTTCTTGCCCTTGTTGAACCGCTCCTTGAGCTTCTCGAAGTCAATCTGGCTGAGATCGAAGAGCTTCTCCTCGTCCGTCTCCTCGATGACGTAGGGCACCGGGGCTACCGACTGATCCAGCAGGTCATCCACCTCCCGCATCACCTGGGAGATGTCCACCTCGGGCTCCAGCGCCTTGATCTTTTGGGCTAGCACCGAGAGGAGCACTGCATCGGGTGCCAGCTCATTGGCTAAGGGGTCGGGCAGGATGGCGCGATAGACTCGGGAAGTGGCCCTGGCGAGGTTCAGGAAGGCCTTCTTGGTCTCCTCGCTCTCAAGCAGCTTCTCCACTGCATCGTCCAACAGGGCGACCTTGTCGAAGCCTCCTGCCGCTTGGATCGCCACAGGGTCTATCTGTTTCTCGGTGAGGAAGGTAATGCCCTTGGTCAGCAAGTGCTTGAGGTACTCCACCAGCTCGGCTTTTTGCTGAATTGGTGTGTCGGTGTCCTGGGGCGGTGTATCACCGTACCCGGCCCTCGGTTCGGCTACCTGGGATGAAGCACCACCGTAGATGGCCAGCGCCTCCTGCAGCTTCCTGAAGACACCCGCGTAGTCCACGATCAGGCCCGCTTCCTTGCCGGGGTACTTGCGGTTGGCCCTGGCGATGGTCTGCATCAAGGTGTGGTTCTTCATCGGCTTATCAAGATAGATAGTCGAGCAGGACGGGACATCGAAGCCGGTGATCCACATGGCGCAGACGAACACCAACCGCAGCGGTCCATCAGGATCCTTGAACTGCTCGTCGAGGTCTTCCTCTACCATGCGCTTGCGGTGGGGCAGGATGTCGAGACCTTTGTCCGCCAGCTCCTTCACCTCGTTCTGACCCTGGGAGACCACCACCGCCATATCGGTTGTCTCCAGCACCCTGATTTTGTGCCTGAGAGCCTCTTGCTGCTCCTTGGGGGCCGTTGCCAGGTCAGCCTGAAGTCGGGCCAGGTAGTCTTTCCAGTGGGCCTGTACCTTGTCGTACATCTTCACGGCGGTGGCCTTGTCGATGCAGACCATCATGGCCTTGCCCTGATGCCCCCTGCCGACGAAGTGCTGTACCAGATCCTCGGCGATGGCCTCCAAACGGTCGTCACGGGTGATCAGGTGATACTCACGGGCGAATACGCGCTCGACCTTCTTCTCCTGATCCTCGTCCAGCTCGGCATCTTCCAGCAGCCGAGTCAGATCGTCGTTGAGGTTCTCATTGATCAGCTGCAGCTCGGGGATACGGTTCTCGTAGTAGAGGGGCACCGTGGCCCCATCGGCGATGGACTGTCCGAAGTCGTAGACAGAGATGTAGTCCCCGAACACCTCCTTGGTCTTCTCCTCACCAGCCATCAGCGGTGTCCCAGTAAAGCCCAGGAAGGCAGCATGGGGCAGCGCTGTCCGCATGTTCATCGCCAGGGTGTCGTACTGGGAGCGGTGAGCCTCGTCGGTGATGACGATGATATCCTGGCGGTCGGAGAGCTTGGGGTAGGTCTCGCCCTGCTTGGTGCCGAACTTCTGGATCAGTGTGAAGACGTAGCGGTGATCCTCGCTGAGCAGCTGCTTGAGGTGAGCACCGCTGTCGGCGTGAGCCTCCACTTCGTTGACTGCACCCGTAGCAGCGAACGTCTTGTAGATCTGCTCGTCCAGCTCGTTGCGGTCGGTGACGATCACGAACGTCCAGTTGCCGGGAATGGTACGGTGAATCTTCTGAGTGAAGAACACCATGGAGAGCGACTTGCCCGAGCCCTGGGTATGCCAGAAGACCCCCAGCCGACCGGCCTCACCGGCAGGGCGATCCTTGATCCGTTGCAGCTCGGCGATCGCCTTGTTCACCCCGAGGTACTGGTGGTTCTTGGCAATCTTCTTGATGGTGCCGCCCTGGGCTTCCTCGAACACCGTGAAGTTCTCCACGATATCCAACAGCCGCGTCCGCTCGGCAATACCCCGGATGGCAGTCTCCAGGGAAACCACGCCTTTCTCACCCTCATCGTTGATCCTCTTCCACTCGAAGAGATGCTCCCAGGGGGAGAAGGTGCTGCCCACCAGCGTCTCGGAGCCGTTAGAGAGCATCACCACGGCGTTGTAGGTGAACAGCTGGGGGACCACCGAGCGGTAGTCGCTCAGGTTGCCGTCATAGGCAGCTTTGAGGGTCTTGTGGCTGGCCTTCAACTCCACGAACAGCAGTGGCAGCCCGTTCACGAAGCCGACCAGATCGGTCCGCCGGGTATGCAGCTCACCCCGCACCCAGAACTGCGAGGTCAGCAGGAAATCGTTCTCCTCAGGCTGGCTCCAGTCGATCACCCGCACCGTTTCGATAGCGGTGCCACCATCGTCTTCGGACACCTCAACCTTTACGCCATCCTTGAGCAGCCGGTAGACTTCCAGGTTGGCGTTCACCGCCAGCAACTTGGAGCGGTCGCGGGTCAGCTCCTCGATGGCCTTCTCCAGGGCATCGGCGGGCAGCTCGGGGTTGAGCTTCTCCAAGGCCACGCGCAGCCGGGGCACCAGCACCACATCCTGCTGTGTCTGCCGTCCCTCGCTCGATACCGTACCCGACCACTCTCCGTAGAGATTGGCGGTATCCCAGCCCAGATCAGCGAACAGCTCGATAGCGGGCTGCTCGACCAGGGCATCTTCAGAGTAGGCGTAAGCGGGGGATGGCGGGGGCGTCATGCGGCTTCGACCTCCTTGTCTTCGGGCATGGTGATGTCGGATACGTCGATTTCACCGGAGACCAGCTTGGGGAGGAGCAGATCGCGCTGGGCGCGGAGGTTAGCGTTCTTTCGATCCAGCCTGTGAATCAGACTTCTCATCGGCGCGACTGCTTTATCAAAGTCAGAGAGGATGTCTCTCTTCGGCACTATGATCTTTGCCTCTTTAAAGTCAGCAGCCTTCACAGCAGGGTAAGCTGCTCCGGTAGCTCGGTTAACTAAGTAGCTAACGAATTGATCAGCCCGGACATGCTGGTACAGGTAGTGCTTGGAGACACTCCCGGCTCTCAGCACAGCAAAGCCAGTCGAAGCAACAGTATTTTCCCTCGGTTCAACGATCATTGCGCATGAGCGGCGATTAGGCCTAACACAAGACCAGAGGACATCACCAGATCTGACGATTCGCCTTGCTCTCCCTGGCGCGTTGGCGAATTGCATCGTCTCAGCTTTATCGATTTGTCCTGGCGATACGGACGCTATGTCAATGTAATGGATCTCATCGGGAGCAGACTTCGGCTTGATAACTTCTGGGTTAATCTGAGCAACATCACCAAGCTCCTTAATCTCCCACCCCTCAGGAATCTCCCCAAGCTCACTCTCCTTGAAGCTCACTTTCTCATGCCCAGGGAAGCGGAAGTGGACGAACCACTCCTCGTACAACCGCCGGGCCATCTCCTCAAGAATCTTGATGCGGCGCGTATTGTTTTCGATCAGGTCGTCGTAGGCTGCGAGGACGGATGCGATGGCCTTTTGGGTCTCCAAAGAAGGCACCACCACTGGCACCTCGCTAAAGGCAGTCTTATTGATGATTGGAGTCGCCGCTCCTCCAGCCAATGATTTAACGTGTTCTGATATATAGCAGAGCAAGTAATAAACGAACTCAGGACTGTGCTTCTTCTGATCGACAACAATGCTATTGATTTGCTGGTTGGTAAAACTCTCCTCAGAAGTTAAACACAGCTTACCAATGGTCGCGCCGATACAGACAAAGCATGGTGTTTTCGGCGGCAGCTTTATTCTCGAAAGGCTCTCAGCTCCCGCGTCAGAAATTCCGCGCTCAGGCCAAATGGACCGGTCAGAAAAAGCCATATCAGTCGGGGTTATAAACGGATATTTATCACCAAACAGCTCTGGCTTGCTAGATGGCGGAGTCCTCCCCGTCACAATTCGCCCCAAGTCCCCAAGAGCAATCTGCTCCCATTCTTGGCATAACGTGCTGCTCACGCTGGCACCTCCAGTAAGCGGGCGACATTTTGGCCAATCTGGTCTTCAAGCTCTCTTGCTTCAGCGTTTAGCACTTCTAGTTCTTCAGCCAGCTCTTCCAGCCGCTCAGCAAAGTCCACATCCTCGGCGTCTCTTGCAGCTGCCCCGACATAGCGCCCAGGATTCAATGACCAGCCCTGCGCCTCGATCTCTCCCCGAGTCGCCACCTTGCAGAGTCCAGGCACATCAGTGTACCCCTCGCTCAGCCCCTTCTCGGCCAGCAGCGGCTCACTGCCCTGATCCAGCTCGATCTCTTCGCCACGGTAGAGGCGGACGATATTGGCCAGGAACTCGATCTGCTCCGGTAGCCAGTCCCGGTGTGCCCGGTCGACCTGGCGATAGAGGTGGCGAGCATCGATGAACAGAACCTTGTCGCCGCGCTCGGTCCCACTCTTGGCCCGGTCGAAGAACCACAATGTGCAAGGCAGGGTAACTGTGTAGAAGAAGTTCGGCCCCACCGAGACGATCACGTCCACGGCACCGGACTCGATCAGCTTCTGGCGAATCACCTGCTCACTGCCTCGGGCATCTCCTGCCGAGTTGGCCATGACGAAGCCAGCCCGCCCGGTGGGCTTCAGGGCCGCGTAGAAGAGCTGGATCCAGAGGTAGTTGGCGTTGTCGGTCTTGGGCATCCCGAAGGGGAACCGGGGGTCGCCCTCAAGACGCTCCTTGTCCACTCCCGAGACGTTGAACGGGGGATTGGCCATCACGAAGTCGAAGAAGCCCTCACCGTTCTTGTAGACCGAGCCGTGAGGATCCTCGTAGTAGGTGTTGGACACCCGCACATCGCCAGAGAGGCCATGAACCGCGAGGTTCATCTTGTTGAGGTTGACGGTGGTCTGGTCTTTCTCGGTGCCGAAGATGGAGATTTCGTCCATGGCTGTCTTGTGGTGACGCTCCACGAAGTCTGCCGAGTGGACGAACATGCCGCCTGACCCACAAGCCGGGTCGAAGATGCGACCGTGGTAGGGCTCGATGATCTCAACGATCAGCTTGACGATGGACTCGGGGGTGTAAAAGACACCGCCTTTCTGGCCTTCCTTCAGTGCGAAGTTGCCGAGGAAGTACTCGTAGACCTTGCCGAAAGCGTCTCCTGACAGATCAACCGGAGCGAGCTGCTTGAGCAGTTCCTGCAGCACCCAGTTCTCCAGGCGCGTGTAGGTGCGCGGCAGGGCACCTTTGAGGTCGGGGTTTTCGTCCTCGATGGCCTTCATGGCATCGTTGATAGCCTTGCCGATGTTGTCGCCCTCGGTGAGCGACAGCAGGTGCGAGAAGCGGGCGGTCTCTGGGAGGAAGATCACCCCCTCGGCCAGGTAGTCATCTTTGCTCACCTTGCGGCGGCCACCGGAACCCACCGGCCCGAGCTTCTCCTCGGCGGCTGAGTACTTCTTGTCGGCGTACTTCAGGAAGATGAGCCCCAGCACGGGGGTCGAGAATTCAGCGGGCTTGAGGCCAGTGTTGGCCCATAACTGGTCAGCTGCTGCCCATAGGCGCTTCCCCACGTCTCCGTTAACCAAGGTGTACTGCTCCTAATGCTTATTGATCATGCTTTGTCTGATATTAGCTAGGCATCTTACTACAGCAACCCCTTCCCCTGGCAGGTGAGCAAGGCAACCCACCGCCCCCGTAACTGATGCGTGGCGTCATTATATGCAGAGGTGGATCTTAAGTAGTTGATTTTAAAGGCTTTATTGTGGTTTTAGATGATGCTATACCAATAAGGTCTCTCGCATATAGCATCGGAGGGTACGGTATGAAGCTGGAGATTGGGCGTTGGGGTGTCGGTGTGGCAATCGGAGATTTCGAGCTACGCCTGTTCCTGGGGGACTTCTACCTGAAGATCCCCGGAAGGCTGGAGGTGGCCTGGAACGCCACAGGTCGCTATGTCGACCGCATTGGGCGCAAAGGGAGGGAGAGCTAATGGACAGCCTTGGTGCCCCTCGCCCTATCCCTGACATCGAGGGAGAAGTAGCAGAGCGAGTATCAGCCAGAATCGGCATCACACGCCTGATCGGCGCAGTCGCTGTCATCCGTGAGGTTGCGCCAGAGATCGGCATCCAGGCTGTCCATCTGCTGCTGGAGGTTGCCAGAAAGCCCGGCATCACCGTCAGTGAGCTGATGCGGAAGACGGGGCTGTCGCAGTCATCCTGCTCGCGCAACTTGGCGCTGCTATCGGCACAACACCGACTCGGAAAGCCGGGGCTGGATCTGGTGTACACACAGGAAGACCCCTCGGAGCGACGCCGGAAGCTGGCTCGCTTGACCCCCAAGGGAGAAGAGCTGGTTTCATTGGTTGTCGATTCGGTGCGCTAGGGGTACGGCCTGGAGGAGCGCATCCAGGCGCTGGGATAGCCGCCTTCCATCGACGTGTTTCAAGCGAACCAGTCTTCCGACTCGTCCCTTGGCGCTGTCCCAGGCCTTACGGTTCTCGGGCGTCATACCCTCTTCGTTGACTGCCTTTTCCAGGTGGCGGACTGCAGAGCGGATCCGGTTTCGCTCGTCCTTGCTGATTGCTGGGCAGCGCCCGGCAGTGATTAGTCCTGTGACCTCCAGCTTTCGCCCCTTACGGCTGACCTGGCTCTTGGAGCGTTTAGGCCGACATCCCTTTGAGGTCAGCATCCGGTATACCTTGGCCCTGGCCTCGCCAACGGCGCAGTCTGGAATCCGGTGGCGGGATGAATAGGTCACATCATCGACGAACCGGGAGTATGTCAGGCCCATCGCCTTCAGGTCTTCTACCAGTTGCGCCTCTCGGTCCCAGAAAGCGAGATTTGCTAGGTAGCTGCTCGTCTTGGCTCCCTGTGGTATGGATCCCTTGCGCGTAGTCAGCTTGGTCAACAATTCCGCTACTTCAGGAGAGAACCCAAAGAAGCGTAGCCAGACCGTGAACACCAGTTTGCGATCCAGCGATGGGTAGAAGTCGGCAATATCGTCCAATACGAGAATAGCTGCCCCCGTATGCAGGGCCGCATTCGATACGTGATCTCTTGGGAACTCGGTATCCTTTATCCCGCCATGGAGGTAGCGCGGGAAGCGCACTTTGTGGAGGATCTTCTGGACGATCTGATGCTGCACACGTTTCAGTGCTGGGTACGCATCGTAGGTCATCCGAAGGCTGCCATCTTTCTTCTTCTGAGGAACAGGCCGGTACGAAGCAGACGCGCTCTCGGCGATGGCTTTCAGTTTAGGGAGTGGTGTATTCAGTAATCGTGCGAGGTGCTCAGGATCCACAATCGGGTTGTGGAGGTAAAACGGCGTCAGCTCAGGCGATACGCACATCAAGCCGACTCTCTCATCAGGTTCAGCGCAGCGGCTGAGAGCTTTTCCTTCAGCTCTGGAGTAAAGCCTTTCAGATCGTCTTCCTCAGCAGCAAGAAAGAGCAGCAGGGTCATCGGAACTTCCAACCCTTTGGCAATACTCTCCAGCGAGGACAGGCCTGGATCTGATCTTTCACCTCGCTCAAGAAGCGATAGATAGGAGACTGAAACGCCAGCACGTTTGGCCAACTCTCCTTGAGTCAGCTTACGCTGCTGGCGGCACAGCTTGATTGCGTATCCAATATTCATGTCTCGCAACCAATCGGAATTTTTAAAGTAGTGGTTTGCTGTGTCACATCAAGTCCTCAAAAAGCGCCTTGATCACGGGAAGGTACTTCAATGCCTCACCGAGCTTGGCTAGAGCGGCAGCCGCCCTTGCTGGCTTTGGATCGGCAGTCAGTGCCTCCTCCAGAATCGCAATCGCCTCATCAAGCCTATCTGTAATGCGAGCATCTACGTCGTCGTGCATTTCCAACCGCACCTGCTTCAGCAGAGTGACAGTTTTGATCAAACGTGCTATATCCATCGGAAATACCTCATTCGTTATCGGACTGGGCAACTGCCCCGCCGTCAAGCAATTGAGCCGATAAGGAACGCGTAGATGCTCCAGCAAACCACCGTTCAGCTCCTTTTCAAAGGAGCCTCCCGCCGTACAAGACTGCTGACCACCGGGTGTCTGAGACACCGAGCAGCCGGGTCGCTGTGCGGCAAGTGAACCCTGGGTGAACAACTCCCTGGGTGACCAACAAGGTTGGCCCGCTTGCAAGCTCAATCGAGGTAAATCAACACGTTTAAAGAGCACCTGGGTGGTACACCCAGCCTGAAACCAATAGTAGCTGTAATTTTACTGTCAGTCAAATTCTGTGCATTGCTGGGTTAGCTGGTCAGGTACCCACCAAAAGAAAACCCCCGGTGTCTGGGAGTAGGCTTCCTACATTCCCATGACCGGGGGTTTCGTTTAGCAGGGCAGGAAGCTCGTCAGGAGGAGGCCTGGTAGCTTTGCAGCTGTCGCCAGACCTTCCTACAATCTTCCTACATTCCTTCCTACATCCATGCCTACATTGTCATGTAAGGCATTGATTTCAAAAGGATGCTAGGGGTGGTCGGCAGTTTACATCATGCCGCCCATGCCACCCATGCCGCCCATGTCGGGGGCACCGCCGGCGTCCTTCTCTTCCGGGTCGTCGGCGATCATCGCTTCGGTGGTGATCATCAGGCCGGCCACGGAAGCGGCGGACTGCAGCGCAGAGCGCGTGACCTTGGCCGGATCGAGGACACCCATCTCGAACAGGTCGCCGTACTCGCCGGTCTGGGCGTTGTAGCCGAAGTTGCCTTCGCCGTCCTTGACGCGGTTGAGGATGACGGAGGCCTCCTCGCCGGCGTTGGTGACGATCTGACGCAGCGGTGCTTCCATGGCGCGAACGGCGATGGCGACACCGTGGGTCTGGTCTTCGTTGTCACCCTTGAGGCCAGCAATCTTGGTCAGGATGCGCACCAGGGCGGTACCGCCCCCGGGCACGACGCCTTCCTCGACGGCGGCACGCGTGGAGTGCAGGGCGTCCTCGACGCGGGCCTTCTTCTCCTTCATCTCCACTTCGGTGGCGGCACCGACGCGGATCACGGCGACACCGCCGGCCAGCTTGGCGACACGCTCCTGCAGCTTCTCGCGGTCGTAGTCGGAGGAGGTTTCCTCGATCTGCGCGCGGATCTGGCTGACGCGGGCCTCGATGTCACCCTCGGAGCCGGAACCATCGATGATGGTGGTGTTTTCCTTGGACATGGTGACGCGCTTGGCGCTGCCCAGGTGATCCAGGTTGGCCTGCTCGAGGGTCAGACCGACTTCCTCGGAGATCACGGTACCGCCGGTGAGGATGGCGATGTCCTGCAGCATGGCCTTGCGACGGTCACCGAAGCCGGGCGCCTTGGCGGCGGCGACCTTGACGATGCCGCGCATGTTGTTGACGACCAGGGTCGCCAGCGCTTCGCCTTCGATGTCCTCGGCGATGATCACCAGCGGCTTGCCGGCCTTGGCGACGCTCTCGAGTACCGGCAGCAGTTCGCGGATGTTGGAGATCTTCTTGTCGACCAGCAGCAGGAGCGGGTCTTCCAGCTCGACCGCCATGGTCTCCTGGTTGGTCACGAAGTAGGGCGACAGGTAGCCGCGATCGAACTGCATGCCCTCGACGACTTCCAGCTCGTCCTCGAAGCCGCGGCCTTCATCGACGGTGATGACGCCTTCCTTGCCGACCTTCTCCATCGCCTCGGCGATGATCTGGCCGATGCGAGAGTCGCCGTTGGCGGAGATGGTGCCGACCTGGGCGATGGCCTTGGAATCGGTGCAGGGCACGGCCAGCTGCTCGATTTCCTTGACGGCGGCGTTGACGGCGTGGTCGATGCCGCGCTTGAGGTCCATCGGGTTCATGCCCGCGGTCACGCCCTTCAGGCCTTCGTTGACGATGGACTGGGCCAGCACGGTGGCGGTGGTGGTGCCGTCACCGGCCACGTCGGAGGTCTTGGACGCGACTTCCTTGACCATCTGGGCGCCCATGTTCTCGAACTTGTCCTTGAGTTCGATTTCCTTGGCGACGGAGACCCCGTCCTTGGTGACGGTGGGCGCACCGAAGGACTTTTCCAGCACCACGTTGCGGCCCTTCGGCCCCAGGGTGGCCTTGACGGCGTCGGCGAGGACGTTGACACCACGCGCCATGCGCTTGCGAGCGTCGTCTGAGAACTTGATCTGTTTCGCTGCCATTTTCGTTACTTCCTGCTGTCAGTGCGATGAACGAGATTGACGTGAAAAGAGAGCGGAGAAACCCGCGACTTACCCTTCGACGACGGCCAGGATGTCCGACTCACTCATGATCAGGACTTCTTCACCGTCGATCTTCTGCTTTTCGACGCCGAAGCCTTCCTTGAAGATCACGGTGTCGCCCACCTTGACGTCCAGCGGGCGCACTTCGCCGCTGTCGAGAATCCGGCCATTACCGACGGCGAGGATCTCGCCACGAGTCGGCTTTTCCTGGGCGTTGCCCGGAAGCACGATTCCGCCAGCGGTTTTCTGTTCTTCTTCGACGCGACGGACGACGACGCGATCGTGCAAGGGACGGATGTTCATTGCTCACGTTCTCCTGATGGTTGCATGACTAGAATGCATTTCCCTGTTGAGCAAGGCTCACGGGCGGAGGGCAAAAGCCCCCCGGTGTCAAAGGCCTGCGCGACTGACGAAGGCCGAAGCTCGTTGGCTGTTCCCTTGATGGGGCCGCCGGGAGGGCTTTCAAGGGGCCGGAATGAAAAAAATTCACTGTCGGGGCTCGTCCTTGGCGATGAAGTCGCCTTCCAGGGGCTCGCCCTCGCCATGGCGGGTATGGCGGCGCTCGGCGTCCGTGTCGTGGCGGGCACTTTCCTGCCAGCCGGCGTCGCCGCTGCGGTAGGTATAGACGCTGAAACCGCGCATGTGCGCGGGCAGGCGCTGCAGTAGATGACCCAGCCAGCGGCGCGTGCCGGGCAGCAGGCAGAGAAAGCCCAGCGTGTCCGAGAGAAAGCCCGGAGCCATGAGCAGGGCGCCGCCGAAGATCAGGGCGGCGCCGGTCATCAGCTCCTCCGAGGGAATCTCGCCCCGGGCGAAGCGTTCCTGGGCGCGGCGCAGGGTCGCGACGCCTTCACGCTTGATCAGGTGCAGGCCCAGGAAGCCGGTGCCCAGCACCAGCAGCAGGGTGGTCAGCAGGCCGATCTTGGCGCCGACGCTGAACAGGATGACGAAGTCGAGCAGGGCGAACAGAGTAAAGAAGAGCAGAACCGGCATAAGCGCTCCAGAACAATGGATGCCCTTAAGATGGAGGCGTCGGCGCCGATTGCAAGTGCCCGCCCGGCGCGGTGGACTCAGGCCATGGTGTCATGGTCCTTGACGTGCCGTCATGCTATCTTGGAGTTATATTGCAGTGCACAAAACTGGCTGGAGTAGGGAGGAGTCAACATGCAACTGGACGGTGCCGTTATTGCCATTACTGGCGGGGCGCGGGGCCTGGGTCTGGCCATGGCGAGGATGCTGGGGTCGCACGGCGCGCGCCTGGCCCTGCTGGACCGCGAGGCGGAGTCGCTGCAGTCGGCCGTCGATGGCCTGAAGGAAAGCGGGATCCATGCCGAGCCCTTCGTGACCGACGTCGCCGACGAGGGCTCGGTGACCGAGACGTTCGCCGCCATCGCCGAACGCCTGGGGCCGGTCTCGGGGCTGGTCAACAATGCGGGCATCACGCGGGATGGGCTGCTGGTCAAGGCCAAGGAGGGCAAGGTCGAGAAGACCATGTCGCTGGCGCAGTGGCAGCAGGTCCTCGACGTCAACCTGACCGGGGTCTTCCTGTGCGGGCGCGAGGCGGCCAGCCAGATGATCGAGGCCGGCCACAAGGGAGTCATCGTCAACATCTCGAGCATCTCGCGGGCCGGCAACATGGGCCAGAGCAACTATGCCGCCACCAAGGCCGGTGTGGCGGCGCTGACCGTGACCTGGGCGAAGGAGCTGGCCCGGCACGGTATTCGCGTCGGCGCCGTGGCCCCGGGCTTCATCGAGACCGAAATGACCGCCTCGATGCGCCCCGACATGCTCGAGAAGATCACCAAGGGTGTGCCGCTGGGGCATCTGGGGCAGCCGGAGGATATCGCCGACAGCGTGCGCTACATCTTCGAGAACGCCTACTTCAGCGGGCGTGTTCTGGAGTGCGATGGCGCCCTGCGGCTGTAAGTTGCCGTACCCCTTCCGCCGAACCGGTGGGAGGGGCGCTCGACGAGGCAGGGAAAAGAGGGCGTGGCCGCCGGGCCACGCCCTCTTTATGTATGCAGGTGCAGGGCGCTCGGCTGGCTCATCAGAAGGCGAGGCGATCCTTGAGGCCCTCGGCCGTGGCCTCGCCGATGCCGTCGATGCGTGTCAGGTCCTGGGCGGACGTGTAGTCGCCGTGGGCCTTGCGATCCTCGACGATCGCCCGGGCACGGACTTCGCCGATGCCGGGCAGGGTGGCCAGCTGCTCGGCCGTGGCGCTGTTGATGTCGAGCCTGGCGGGTTCCTGGGCCTGGGCTGCGGTGGCACCGATGCCCAGGGCAAGGGCGAGCAGCAGGGACGGTAGATAGCGTTTCATGGGGCCTCCTTGTTGTCGTCTGGCGAACTGGCACGGCCGTACCAGTGATTTCAACGCTAAGTAAAAGTAGAGCGCGACGTCAGTCGACATGGCTGACCTTCTTGTAAGATATCTCTTATATAAGCGTAAGCGAATGCTGATCCGGCCTGGATCCGACCAACCCGGCAAGGCTGATATACTGCGCGCCATTCATCCCTCATCTCATCCATGCTGGAGTCCTCATGGCAGCCACTCATTCCCCGCTGATTATCGCCCTGGATTACGCTTCATTGGACGCGGCCCTGTGCATGGCCGACCAGCTTGACCCCCGACGCTGCCGGCTCAAGGTAGGCAAGGAGCTGTTCACGCGCAGCGGGCCCGCCGTGCTGGAGGCGTTGCATGGCCGGGGGTTCGAGGTGTTTCTGGATCTCAAGTTCCACGACATTCCCAATACCGTGGCCGGTGCCGTGCAGGCCGCGGCCGAGCAGGGCGTCTGGATGGTCAACCTGCATGCCTCGGGCGGGCGGCGGATGATGACGGCGGCGCGCGAACGTCTCGATGCGCATGGCCTGTCGACCCATCTGATCGCGGTAACGGTGCTGACCAGCATGGAGCGCCAGGATCTGGTCGAGGTGGGGGTCGATAGCGAGCCGGCGGAGCAGGTCGAGCGCCTGGCCCGCTTGTCCCGGGACAGCGGCATGGACGGCGTGGTCTGCTCGGCCCGGGAGGCGGCGGCGATCACCGCGAGTTGCGGCGAGGCGTTCCTGAAGGTGACCCCGGGGATCCGTCCGGCCGCCGCGGCCGCCGACGATCAGCGGCGCGTGCTGACCCCGGCCCGGGCGATGGCGGCAGGCAGCACGCATCTGGTGGTGGGGCGCCCGGTCACCCAGGCGCGGGAGCCGATGGCGGCGCTGGCGGCGATCGAGGACGAGCTGGCCGGACGCTGAATATCACTCGCCCTCCAGCCCGGTGATCGGCTTGGTGGTGCCCCACTGGCGGCAGCGCGGGCACTGCCAGTGCAGCTGGCCGCCGGCGAAGCCGCAGCGATGGCAGCGAAAGCGTGGCCGGGCCTCGAGCAGCTTGGCGGTGTGCTGCTTGAGCAGGGTGACGGGCTGACGCTGGTCGGGCTCGGGGGTGTCGAGGTAGAGGCTCATCAGATAGTCCAGCCCCCGCAGGCTGGGGGTCCGTGCCAGCTGCTCGCTGACGTAGCGCGCGGCGGCCTCGAGGCCGTCGTGCTGCTCGATCTGGCGGGCCAGCATGATGATGGTGCTGATGTGCGGGGCGCGTTCGATCCACTGCTTGAGGCAGCGCTCCAGGCCGTCCTCGTCCTCCAGCTTCAGGTAGGCGTCGCGCGTCGGTTCGAGAATGATGGGGATGAAGTCGCGATCCTGTTCGGCGAGCCGCTGCAGCAGGCGAATCTGCTGCTTGTAGTGGCCGGTGTCGCGCTCCAGGGTGGCCAGCAGCCAGTTGGCGCGCACGCACTGGTCGTCGATGCTCAGGGCCTGGCGCAGCTTCTTGCGGGCCAGCGCCGGGCTGGCGGAGTGCATGTCCTGCTCGGCCAGTTCGCAGAGCCAGTGGGCGGCGGCTCGGCGTGTTGCCGCATCCTGGCGGGTCAGCTGCGGGTGAGCGGTCTCCAGGGCCTTGTGCCATTCCCGCTCGCGTTCGTAGAGGTCGACCAGCAGGCGCTTGGCGGTCTGGCGGCGAGTCTCGTCGGGGCACTCCCGCGCCAGCGGCTGCAGCAGTCGCTCGGCGCGATCGAGCACGCCGAGGTGAAGGAAGTCGCGGGACAGTTCGATCTGCACCTGGTCGCTCTGCCCGGCCGTCAGGGCGGGGCGGGCCAGCAGGTTCTGATGGATCTTGACCGCCCGGTCGGCTTCACCGCGCAGGCGAAACAGGTTGCCGAGGGCGATATGCGTCTCGATGGTGTCGCTGTTGACTTCCAGCGCCTGGACGAAGGTCTCGATGGCCTGGTCGGGCTGCTCGTTGAGCAGGTAGTTGAGGCCCACGAAATAGTCCCGCGACAGGCGGTTCGTCGGATGCGAAGCGGATGTCGAGCGTCCCTGCTCACGGCGTCCCAGCCACCAGCCGATGGCAATTGCCGCCAACAACAAGGCCAGCAGCATCAGATCGGGCATTTAGGGGATTTCCTTGAACTCCTGGATGCGCAGGCGATCGAGTTCCTTGCGTTGCTGCTGGTTGTGACGCTGGGCACGGGTCAGCAGGGTGCGCAGGCGCAGGTAGACGCCGGTCATGGCCAGCATGCCGAGAATCACGCCGCAGGCCAGGGCGACCAGCAGCCACAGCGAGAGGGACGCGGCGGGGAGTTCGACCCAGATGAGGTTCAGGGGGACCGCCTGCTGGTTGTTGACGGCGAAGAGAATGCCGAGAAGCAGAACGACCAGCAGTATGATTGCGAGCAGCAGGCCTTTTAGCCAACGCATAGTGGTTTCCTTTGTGACGATCTCTCGGGCAGAGCGGCTAGTAGCCCAGGGCTCGACTGGCGTCGACCTGCTCGCGCAGCTCCTTGCCCGGCTTGAAGTGTGGCACGAACTTGCCATCCAAATCGACCGGGTCGCCGGTCTTGGGATTGCGGCCGATGCGGGGTTCACGGTAGTGAAGCGAGAAGCTGCCGAAGCCGCGGATCTCGACCCGTCCGCCATCGGCCAGGGCAGTGGTGATGTCGTCGAGGATGATCCGTACGGCGGCTTCGACTTCCTTGATCGACAGCTCCGGCTGTCGCATGGCGATCTGCTCGATCAATTCTGATTTGGTCATCGGTCGTCTCCACACGGCTGACCCGCCTGCGGGCGTGTCTTTTTGTTTTTGTCAGCATACTCGGCAAGTCGTGAGAAAACAACGCACTAGCCATGTCAGGCCGCGCCGTTCCGGCGGCCCCGGCGCATGTCGTCCGTGCACCGCCTCGGGTATACTGCCCGGACATTCCACCCTGTCAAAGCGAGGTTTTCCCGGTGAGTGAAGCGTCCACGCTGAAACGTCTCTACTGGCACTCACGGCGCGGCATGTGGGAGCTGGACCTGCTGCTGCTGCCGTTCCTCGAGCATCGCTACGCCGCGCTGGAGGCGGCGGACCAGCAGGCCTACCAGGCCCTGATCGAGTGCGAGGACCAGGACCTGTTCGTGTGGCTGATGCGTCGAGAGTGGCCCGAGGAGCCGGCGCTGCGGCGTGTCGTCAAGATGATCGTCGAGTATGCGGAAACAACCGGTAACGATCAGTATCGCACCCTCTAGGCTGTCGCGGCTGCTGGCGGCCGTGCTGGCCGGCGCTGTGGTGACGCTGGCGGCCTGCTATGGGCCACCCTGGCTGGCGTTGCTGGCGGCGCCGGGCCTGGCTGCGGGCCTGTGGCTCGAATGGCGCCGCGCGGACGCCCGGCAGTTGCGCTGGGTGCCGGGCCCGGGGCGTGGCTGGCAGCAATACCGGGCCGGACACTGGGAAACCGTGCGGGTGGCGAGCTTCTATCTCGGGCCCTGGCTGCTGGGGGTGCGCATCGGCGGGCGCCGCTGCTGGGTCTGGCCCGACAGCACCGACGCGCGCCAGCGCTGGCAGCTGCGGCGCTTGCTGCTATGGGCGCCGGATCAGGCGTGAACGGGATGGCCGGGCCGGCCCCGGCAGGTGGGCCGGACAGTCCCGGTTGTAATGCAGCCCGCGGGATTCGCGCCGCTGCCGGGCCGCCTCCAGCAGCAGCGCGGCCAGGCTCAGGGCCTGCTGCAGCCGGGTGGCGGCGACACTCGGCGGGCGGTCCTGCCAGAGTGGCGCGTATTGCTTTTCCAGCGCGTCGACAGCGGCGCTGCCCGCTGCAAGCCCGGCGTCGCTGCGCACGATGCCGGCGGCCTCGCTCATGATCTCGCGCAGTGCCATGAGTCCCTCGTCGGCCTGCTCGTCCGGCAGGGGGGGCAGGGCCTGCCAGCGCGGCACGACCGGTTCCCGCCGCGGCGTGGCGTCCGCGCGGCGCAGGGCCGCGGCGGCCGCGCGGGCGAAGACTAGGCATTCCAGCAGTGAGTTGCTGGCCATGCGGTTGGCGCCGTGCAGCCCGGTGCAGGCGACCTCGCCGATCGCGTAGAGATGGGGCACGTCGCTGGCGCCGTCGAGGTCGGTGGCCACGCCGCCGCAGCTGTAATGGGCGGCCGGTACCACGGGGATCGGCTCACGGGTGATGTCCAGCCCCCGGGCGCGGCAGTGGGCGAGGATGGTCGGGAAGTGGTGGGCGATGCGTTCCGCGGGCAGGTGGGTGATGTCGAGCAGCACGTGGCTGGCGCGGGTGCGCTGCATTTCCGCGTGGATGGCCCGGGCGACGATGTCGCGGGGCGCGAGTTCGGCGCGGGCGTCGTAGTCCACCATGAAGGCCCGGCCGTGGATGTCGCGCAGGCGTCCGCCCTCGCCGCGTACCGCCTCGCTGATCAGGAAGGCCTCGCCCTGCGGGTCGTACAGGCAGGTGGGGTGGAACTGCTGGAATTCCAGGTTGGCGAGGGTCGCGCCGAGCCGGGCGGCCATGGCCATGCCTTCGCCGCAGGTCGGTGCCGGGCTGGTGGTATGCCGGAACAGGCCGCTGGCGCCACCGGTGGCCAGCACGACGTCGCGGGCGACAAGCAGCTCGTGGTCGTCCTCGGCCGTCAGGCACAGGGCGCCCCGGCAGGCGCCGCGGTCGTCGGCGACCAGCTCCAGGGCCTGACGGTCGTCGAGCAGGCGAATGCGCGGGTCGTCGGCGACCCGCGCCAGCAGGGTCTGCACCAGTGCCTGACCGGTGGCGTCGGCGGCATGGATGATGCGTCGCGTTCCGTGCCCGCCCTCGCGGGTCAGGTGGAAGGGGTAGGGAGCCTGCGGCGAGGTGTCCGGCGTGAAGGGCACGCCCATCGCCACCAGCCACTCGATGGCCGCCGTACTGTGGGTCACCGTGAAGCGCACGGCGCGTTCGTCGCACAGGCCGTCACCGGCGATCAGGGTGTCCTGCACATGGTCGTCCACGGCGTCGCGGGGATCGAGCACGGCGGCGATACCGCCCTGGGCCCAGCGGCTGGCGCCGATATCGTCGCCGGCCGGGCGCAGCAGCGTGACGTGGCGGTGCCCGGCCAGCTCGAGGGCCAGGGTCAGGCCGGCGGCGCCACCGCCGATCACGAGGACGTCATGCTCACTGCGCGTCATTGGGCTCCTTCCTTTTTCCATTGTCGAGATCCGAACCGGTGGCCAGGCGCCGTGCATCGCTGATCAGGGTATGCCGGCTGGCACGGCGGCGCAGGCGCTGGCTGGGCAGCCGGGGCAGGCCGGCCAGGTGATGGCTGAGCTCCTGCGTGAGCCGGGCCAGTTCGCGATTGAGCCACAGGTAGCCGCTGGGACTGAAGAGCATGCGTCCGTCGACGCCGCGTGCGGCGATCGCCTGGGGGGCGTAGCGATCCAGGTCGAAGCGGGGCACCTGCAGCTCGATGGGCTGCCCGGTGCGGATCTGGAAGGCCAGGGTGCCCATCGTGCGGGCCAGATGGTGCTGTTCCTCGCGAAGGCCATGCATGGCATCGATACGCTCGTGCCCCTCCCGCGTTGTCCAGTGGGTTTCCAGCAGCAGCTCGGCCGTGGAGAGCACGCGGCGCTCCAGCGCCAGAATCGCCTCCAGGGCGTCGCGACGCAACCGGCGTTCGCGGTGAATGGCGTCGACCAGGCCACGCTGCTTGACCAGCTGTGCCGTGGTCGTCTTGAGCAGTTCGCGGGTGTCGACATCGATGGCGGCGGCGCTGGCGGTGTGGGCATGGTAGAGGCGGGCCAGCTTGTCGAGGTTGTCGGCCAGCAGGAAGCGGAAGACGTCGGTGGCCTTCTGGGGCAGCACCGTCAGGGTGATGACGATGCCGATCAGCGTGCCCAGCAGCACATTGGCCGCCCGCCACAGGCCGACGCTCAGCTCGTGCTCGCCGTTGCCGACCACCAGCAGCAGGGTGATGCCGAACATCAGGGCGCTGTAGCCGTAGCGGGTGGCGAAGGTGGCGTGGGTGGCGACGGCGATGCCGATCAGGGTCCAGGCGGGAATCACCCCGGGCGGCGGGTCGGGGATCAGGATGAGCGTGATGCCCCAGACAGCGCCGAGCAGGGTGCCGAGCAGGCGCTGCAGCCCCTTGTCCAGCACGCCGCCGATATGCGGCAGGTTGCCCATGACCATCAGGGCGCTGACCAGCGCCCAGCTGCCGTGGGGCAGTTGCAGGCCCTCGATGAGCGCATAGGTGACGACCAGCGCCAGGCTGGTGCGCAGCACGTGCAGGCGATGGCGATGATGATAGTTGAAGTAGGGGTCGCGAAGGCGCAGCGCCATCATGGCTCACTCCCTGGGTGAAGCGTGCTCGACGGGCCAAGGGCGATGCGGGACAGGTCTGGGGTCGAGCCGGAGATCGACGGCTTGCAGGAGCGGGGCGCCTCGGGCAAGTCGGTCACTGACAGGCCTGGTGCCCGGAGCCGGGCTCGAACCGGCACGGTGTTGCCACCGAGGGATTTTAAGTCCCTTGCGTCTACCAATTTCGCCATCCGGGCGTGACAAGCGGATTCGAATTGCCGGTGATGGGAAGGGGGAAATGGAGGCTGGAGTCGGAATCGAACCGGCGTACACGGAGTTGCAGTCCGCTGCATAACCACTCTGCCATCCAGCCTCATGAGTCGCGTCGTCTCTTGCCGAAGCAAGAAATGGAGCGGGAAACGAGATCGATCGGGCCGGCGTTCCGGCTCGCGACCTGCGTCATTCCACTCTCCCACCGGGGTGGGAATCTGGAGCGGGAAACGAGATTCGAACTCGCGACCCTCGCCTTGGCAAGGCGATGCTCTACCACTGAGCTATTCCCGCTTGACTCGAGAGCGAATTATACGGATAAGTGCGTGACTGTCAAACGATTATTGCCCGCTACAGTGAACGAGTGAGTTCCGGCCAGGCGGCGCGCAGGTATTGCAGCATCGACCACAGCGTGAGCAGGGCGGCCAGGTACAGCGTGACCGTGCCGATATCGGCGATCCCGGTGCCGGGAGGCGTGGCCAGCAGCAGCAGCAGCGCGACCATCTGCAGGGTGGTCTTGATCTTGCCGATCCAGGAGACGGCCACGCTGGCCCGCTTGCCCATCTCGGCCATCCATTCCCGCAGCGCGGAGATGACGATCTCGCGGCCGATGATCACCAGGGCGGGCAGGGTCAGCAGGACGCTGTCGAAGCGCTCGATCAGCAGCGCCAGGGCCACGGCCACCATGACCTTGTCCGCCACCGGGTCCAGGAAGGCGCCGAACGGCGTGCTCTGGTCCCAGCGCCGGGCGAGAAAACCGTCCAGCCAGTCGGTCACCGCCGCCAGGGCGAAGAGCGCGGCGGTGACCGTGTAGCTCCAGGCGAAGGGCAGGTAGAACAGGATCACCAGCAGGGGGATGAACACGATTCGCGCCAGGGTGAGAAGATTGGGTATGTTCATCGCTACGCCGAGATCCCTTGCCGGTAACTGGAGGGCTTCATTGTAACCGTCGGCCGTGGCTTCATCCATGCAGCGCCTGATGAATCGCCGTGGCCAGCTGCGCGCTGATGCCCGGGACCCGGGCGAGCTCCTCGCGGGTCGCCTGGCGCACCCCCTGCAGGCCGCCGAAGAAGCGCAGCAGTTCACGGCGGCGCTTGGGGCCGACGCCGGGAATGTCCTGCAGGGTCGAGGTGCGGCGCGCCTTGTCGCGACGCTGGCGGTGGCCGGTGATGGCGAAGCGGTGCGCCTCGTCGCGGACGTGCTGGATCAGATGCAGCGCCGGGGCGTTGCCTTCCAGTGTCAGGGTGTGATCGACGGTTTCCAGGAACAGGGTCTCGAGCCCCGGCTTGCGGGTGGTGCCCTTGGCGACGCCGATCAGGCGTACCCCGACTACCCCGAGGGTCTCGAACACCTCGCGAGCCATGTTGAGCTGCCCCTTGCCGCCATCCACCAGCAGGATGTCGGGTGACTTGCCTTCTCCCTTGCGCAGCCGCTTGAAGCGGCGCTCCAGCGCCTGGCGCATGGCCGCGTAATCGTCGCCGGCGGCCACGCCCTCGATGTTGAAGCGCCGGTAATCCGACTTGACCGGGCCGTCGCGATCGAACACCACGCAGGACGCCACGGTGGCCTCGCCGTGGCTGTGGCTGATGTCGAAGCACTCGATGCGCTCGGGGAGGGCATCCATCGTCAGGGCGTCCTGCAGGGACTCGAAGCGACGGGTGAGCTGGGTGCGGTTGGCCAGTTCGGTGGCCAGGTGCTGTTCGGCATTGGTGCGGGCCAGCTGCAGCCACTGGGCGCGATGGCCGCGGACCTGATGGGCGAGGCGGACCTGCCGGCCGGCCTGCCGGGCGAGCGCCGACTGCAGCAGTTCGGCATCCGGCAGCGGGTGGCTGGTGAGCACCTCCCGTGGCAGGTCGCGGCCCTGGCCGAGATAGTACTGGCTGACGAATTCGCCGAGCAGGGCTTCCTCGGCGAGATCCAGGCCGTTGTCCGGCGCATGGTGGCGGGCGCCGAGCACCCGCCCCTGGCGCACCGTGAGGACGCTGATGCACAGTCCCCCCGGGCGCTGGGCGAGGGCGAAGATATCGGCGTCGCCGCTGCCGGTGTCGACGATCTGGCGTTCCTGCAGGCGTCGCAGCTGCTGGATCTGGTCGCGCAGGCGGGCCGCTTCCTCGAAGTCCAGCGTGCGGCTGGCTTCTTCCATGTCGCGGGTCAGCTGCTGCGTGACCTGCTCGCTCTTGCCCTCGAGGCACAGGATGGCGTTTTCCAGGTCGCGGCGATAGCCGCTTTCGCTGATGTAGTCGACGCAGGGCGCACTGCAGCGATGAATCTGGTACTGCAGGCAGGGGCGGTCGCGGTGGGCGAAGACGCTGTCCTCGCAGTTGCGGATGCGGAAGATCTTCTGCATCAGCGCCAGGCTCTCGCGCACCGCCGTCGAGCTGGGGAAGGGCCCCAGGTAGCGGCCATCGTTGCGCTTCTGGCGTGCCCGCTTGAACTCCAGCGCCGGGAAGGGGTGGCGATCGCTGGCGAAGACGTAGGGGTAGGACTTGTCGTCGCGCAGCAGGATGTTGTAGGGCGGGCGCAGCTCCTTGATCAGCGTCTGCTCGAGCAGCAGGGCCTCGGTCTCGCTGCGGGTGATGGTGACCTGAATGTCGGCGATGCGTGCCACCAGGGCCTGGGTCTTGGCGTTGAGTGCGCCGCGAAAGTAGCTCGCCAGACGCGCCTTGAGCCGCTTGGCCTTGCCGACGTAGAGCACGTTGCGCTCCGCGTCGAGCATGCGGTAGATCCCCGGCGATTCACTGACGGTCTTCAGAAAGTGCTTGGCGTCGAAACTCATGCCGGCTCGCTTCACCGATGACGGAAAGCCTCGAGGATAACAGACTCGGCCCGAGCCGGAGGATCAGTCGGGCAGCTGGTAACCGTCGATCAGGCCGAAGCGCAGGCCCAGGTGGGTCAGCTCCACATCGGAGTGCACGCCGAGCTTCTCGAAGATCCGATAGCGGTAGGTGTTGACCGTCTTGGGGCTCAGGAAGAGGCTGTCGGAAATGTCGCTGACCTTGTGGCAGTTGACGATCATCATGGCCACCTGCAGCTCGCGGCTCGACAGCTGGTCGAAGGGGTTCTCCTGATTGTCGAGCCGGGCGAGCACCAGGCGCTGGGCGATTTCCGAACTGATGTAACGCTGCCCGGCCTGCACGCCGTGAATCGCGCGCACCATTTCCTCGAGTTCCGTGCCCTTGCTGATGAAGCCGCTGGCGCCGGCCTCCAGCAGCCGCTGGGCGAAGGTGTCCTCGAGGTAGGCGGTCAACACGATCACCTTGATGTCGGACATGCCGCGGGCGATCTTCCGGGTGGCCTCCAGGCCGCCGATGCCCGGCATGCGGATGTCCATCAGCACGATGTCCGGGCGCAGCCGGCGCGCCTGGCTGATGGCGTCCTCGCCATCCGCGGCTTCGCCGATGACACTCAGGCCGTCTTCGGCATCGAGCATGTGGGCGATACTGGTGCGAACCAGGTGATGGTCGTCTGCAACTAGAACCCTGATCAAGTGTGCTCCTGACATCCCTCGGCAAGGACGGGGCGAGCTTGGCGTCGCCATTGCGTGGCTCTCAGTTTACTGGGAACTAATGTTTGGATGCTAGCGATTCGAGTCCGTGAAATCGCTTGACGGCATCGCTCGATGTTCGTAAGATACGCCCCGTTGTCGCACGGCAGGTGCAGGTTGAAGCACCCGAAGCGCAACAACGATGGGGCCTTAGCTCAGCTGGGAGAGCGCAACACTGGCAGTGTTGAGGTCAGCGGTTCGATCCCGCTAGGCTCCACCAACGAATTTACGAAAAGCCGCCCGCTCCTTGCCTGGAGCGGGCGGCTTTTCTGTATAGGCCCTCCCTCTGCTTGGCGCAGCCGGGCCGGTCGGGAAGCGGGCCGGTTGCCCCTTGTACCACTCTTGTATGAGAGCGAAAAATCACTATCCTGTGAGAGTCGACGATCAACGGAATCGATCGTCATTCGCCCTTCAGCCCTCGACGGGGCCGAAGGTGTCATCTGGCAGGAGGCCATATGTTCAATCGCAGTCGCCAAGTCACATGCCCCCATTGCAGTGAAACCAATTTCTGGAAGGGGAATCCCGGCCCGACGGACGAATTGTACTGTCGCGGCTGTGACGGTTTCGTCACCCTCTACGACGACTATATCCGTGACGCCATCCATCAGGAGGCGGAACGTGTGCTGGCCCGGTTCACCGAAGCCAGCACGGCGGAGGATCTTGCTCATCTCAAGGAAGTGCTCACCGAGCCCGAACGGCGCCTGAGCGCCTGATCGATCTGGCCGGCCACGGCCTCTCAGTCACTTCCGCCGGGAGGGACGGCTTCGTCTTCGCGTCGAACGAAAGCCGACCGCCATGTCACCCTCGCGGGCTGCCGCCCGGGGTGACATGGACTTGGTATTCATGCGCAAGGCGCACGATATTGGGGATAGGAACGCCCCCGTGCCATCGACGACGGTTGAGGCCTGCTCTCATGTGCGGTCGCTTCGCGCTCTACAGCTCCCCTTCCAGGCTCGCCCGGGGTCTCGGTGTGCCGCTGAGCGAGCGCGAGCTGACCCGACCGCGAGTCGATCCGTCATATCGTCCATCACCTGCCCGTCGATGCATTGACCATTTGGGCGGTGAGCAAGCGCGTCGGTTCGCCGAAGAACGAGGGCGAAGGACTATCAATCCGGCGTAAGACGCTAATGCTTATGTTGGTGAGCATTTACATGATGGACATCGTCACGGCTACTTTGCGCTGCCCGTCCAAGGGTCAACCTGAACGATGTGGTTATTCCAGCCCGTTTCTCCTTTTTTCGCCCCACGTCCTCCGTGGGGCTTTGTCTACTTGCAGCCCGACTGATGCCACCTGGGCCATGGGGCCCTGTCGATGACGACGTGTCGCCGTTGAAGCTGCGTAGTGGAGGGGCTGAAGGGATGGGTAACAAAGCAACACTGCCGGAAAGCGTTTTGTAACCTCATGCGCTTTGTCTCCCGCTATCTTGAGGAGGCTCATCCCCTTGTCCCGCTGGGATCCCCCCTCCCTTGAGGAGGGGGTTTTTCATTCAAGCATGCTCTTTCCCTCAGTCTTGCCCATACGAGCGTTAAATCGGGTCAATGTGCTCGTGCCATTTCCCGGCTAGTCTTGTATCAGGCATGGCATCCAGGGATGGGACATCCAGGGAGCATTGACCAGGGGAAGCACTGGCGAGGGTGCTGGTGGAAGTTGTCCAGGAACGTAAACTATTGGCCCGGCCTCTTGGCCGGGCTTTGTTTTGCCCGGTGATCGATCAGGACGGCCCCGGACTGGGGAGGGCAGCCGTCAGGGTGGGGTTAAGCTGGTCGGTCAGCTTCATAGGGTCGAAGGCGGAGATCTCCAGCAGCCGGTCGAGATCCAGGATCTGAATGTCCTTTCGGGTCTTGCGCAACAGGCCCTGGTTTTCCATTTCGCTCAGGGTCCGACTGACATGCACCTTGGTCATGCCAAGTAGCTTGCCAAAGTCACTCTGAAGTAGCGGCACGGCGAAGTTCCTGTGAACAGATTCGTCCACGCGCTTAAGGCGATAGTACAGCTCGAGTACGAAGTGAGCGATTTTTGCCCTGGCATCGTGGCGGAGAATGTTGACCAGCCGTTTGCTGATGATGACCTGCTGCCGGGCGGCAGCGGCATGGATGGCCAGGGTCAGTGAAGGGGAGCGCTGGTAGATGTCGAGCAAGCGCTCGGCGGGGAAGGGGCAGACGACCCCAGAGGTCAGCATGACGACGTCGGTCGAGTGTGCTGGGAAGGTGAGTTCGCGAATCCCCATCAAGTCGCCGGGGAGGAAGATATCCAGTACTTGCTCCTCGCCACTCTCGGACCGGTGCATGCTGTAGGCCCAGCCGCGGCGCAGGGTGTACAGGGTGTCAGGTCGCTCCGAGGCTTTCCAGAGTTGTTGGCCCTTGGCAACCGGCTGGGGTGTCTGCTCCAAAGTGGCCAGCAGGCGCTTGTCGGTCTCGGATAGCTCGAGGAAGTGCATGAGGTTGTCTGTGACACAGACCTCTTGGGGAGCTGTTGCCATGTGGGCCTCCATTCCGTGGGGCCACGGTGTGCGGGATAGTGAAGGGGCAGAGGCTTTGAGTCGCGATGCCAGGTAGTGAAACTGTTTCCTTACCTTGAACCCCAAATGAGTCAAAGGCAAACCCATCAACCCAAATTGCCTATTCCCCGCTACTGATAACCCATGTTGTCTTTGCGCGGAGAAAAAGGCGCGTAACGCGGCTTCAGGCATGGATGCCTGACAGGGAAGAACGGAAAGAGGAAGCCCGAATCGCCAGGGAGGCACGAGCAGGAAGCTCGTGGTGAGCTAGCAAGGAAACGCAGCGATTGAAGGCCCGTGCCTGGAAGAGGGCGGGCCTTCTCTCTGAGGGGCTGGCGAGCCTTTGTCACCAGCAGTTCATCCCCTCGTGCCGTCCACCTCGGCGTGCGGTGCGCACGGCGCCGAGATGCCCTGTAGTTCGAGAACGATGCGCTCGAGGAAGACGCTGAAGCGGCGCCGGATGGGCCCGGGGCCTCGGTTTGGCCTGGGGCTCGGGACCACCGACCCCCCCCATCGTGTGAATGCGTCCGCGTCACGCGAGCATTCTCGCGTGTTCGAGCAAAACGCGGGGACTCGACGGGGACTGAAGTTTACAGGATCTGCGGGAGCGAATGGCCTGGGAATGCGGCCTGCAGTCAGATCAGTGGTGCGGATGGGGAGACTCGAACTCCCACGCCTCTCGGCACTAGAACCTAAATCTAGCGTGTCTACCAATTCCACCACATCCGCAGGGGGAAAGACGCCCGTATTGTACGGATGTCCGACGTCGAGTCAATGTGCCTCGCCGGGCAGGCGCAGGTAGCGGGCGGCAACCTCCGGCCCGTGCTCCTCGGCGGCGTCGATCCAGGGCACGTGCCCCAGGCAGGGGGCGTCCAGGTGATGGGCGAGCATCGCCAGGGTGTCCTCGGTTTCCGCGTACTCGGGATCGATGTGGTTGCCCACCCAGCCGGCCAGGCGCAGGCCGTCGGCACGAATCGCCTCGGCGCTCAGGCGCGCATGGTTGATGCAGCCCAGGCGCAGGCCGACGACCAGGATCACCGGCAACGCGAGCACTCGGGCGATCTCGCCGAGGTCTTCCTGCCGGTTGAGCGGCACCCGCCAGCCGCCGGCGCCCTCGACCAGGCCGAACTGGCGCGGTGATGCCTGCAATTGCCGGATGTGGGCGATCAGGCGGGATGCCTCCAGCGTCATGCCCGCCTCGCGGGCGGCCAGGTGCGGCGCCACGGCCGGCTCCAGGGCGATCGGGTTGACCTCGCTGTAGTCGACGGCGGGCGCGCTGTAGCGTTGCAGCCACAGGGCGTCGCGATTGCGCAACCCCTGAGCCGTGCGCACGCTGCCCGAGGCCACGGGCTTGATGCCGCGGGTGGTCAGCCCCTGCGCACGGGCGCGGGCCAGCAGGCCGGCGCTGACCAGGGTCTTGCCGGTGTCGGTGTCGGTTCCGGTGACGAAATGCAGGCTCATGGGGTGTTCCGTGGCGGCTGGGTGAGTTCGAGGGTGAGGCAGTGGTAGGTCACCGGCAGCCCGGCGGCCTCGCGGTGACGCTCGAAGCGGGCCCGGGCGCGGACCAGGTCGGCGCGGCCGAGGCGCGCGCCGGGACGGGCCACCTGGGCGCCGACGCCCTTGATCGAGGCCATGACCGCGTCCAGGTCCGGGTAGTGAAAGCGCGCCACCCGGGGTGTGAGATGACCGTGCAGGCCGGCACGGCGGATCAGCGCCCGGTAGCAGGCGGCGGAAACGAAGGGCTCCACGGCGGCGCGGCGGTCGGGGTGCGACCAGGCATCGGCAACCTCCGCCAGCGTGCCCGGCCCCAGGGTGTTGATCAGCGCCACGCCGCCCGGGGCCAGCACGCGATGCAGCTCGGCGAACAGGGCCGGGAGGTTCCGGCACCACTGGATGGCCAGGTTGGAGAACACCAGGTCGAGGGCACCATCGGCCAGCGGCAGGCGGGTGGCATCGGCGCACAGCCAGTGCGCGTCGCGGGCATGACGGTGGCGAGCCTCGGCGAGCATGCCGAAGGCCAGGTCGATGCCCAGTGCCGGGCGGCCGTAACGGGCCGTCAGGCGCTGCGTCCAGTCGCCGGGGCCGCAACCGAGATCGACGATGCGCGAGGCTGTGCTCGGCAGGCGCTGCCAGAGATGCTCGCCGAGCTGGGCCTGGGCAAGGGCACGGCGGGTATAGTGGGGGGCGGCACGGCCGAAGGCACGGGCGACGCGTCGCCGCCAGTCCCGGTCATGCGCGGTGTTCGGCGTGTCGGTGAGTGCGGCGGTCATGCGGTGGCCCCCGTGGCAAGCAGGGCGCGGGCGGTGGCGACGAGCGTGCGGGCCAGGCGCTCGGGCACGGCGAGCTGCGGGCAGTGGCCGGTACCGGGCAGCACCTCGGCCTCGCTCAGGGCCGCGGCATCGAACAGCGGATCGTGCTCGCCGATCAGCGTAGCGTTTGGGCAGCCGCTGCGTGCGAGCGGCCCCGTCGTCTCCAGGGTGGCCAGCCAGGCAAGGCCGGCGTCGAGGGTCGCGGTGTCCGCCGGGGGGCGGGGGCCGATCAGTCGCGTCAGGGCCTGGAGCGCTTGGTCGGGTTGCGCCTCGCCACCCAGCTGGCGCGCCAGAAAGCCTTGCCGGATGGCCTCGGGATCGCGCCGGAAGGCACGCCGGAAGGCGCGCAGCTCGGCGACGGACACCCGGCAGCCGGGGGCGTCGGTGAAACGCTCGGCCATGCCCAGCCGAATCAGCCCGCGCGGGGTCGGCAGGTGGTCGAGCAGGGCGGCGGCGAGCAGGGCGCCGAGCGACCAGCCGACCCAGACGGCCTCCGCCGGCCGCGTCCCGCGCATCGCCTCGGCCAGCGCCGCGAGGTCATTCGCCCGCTCGAGCCCCGGGCTGGCGCGGTAGCCGGGCCAGTCCGGCGTGATGACCTCGATCCCGTCGGGCCAGTACGGGGCCAGCGGCTGCCAGATGCGCGCATCGATTCCCCAGCCGGAAAGCAGCACCAGCTTCATGACGCCTCCTCGGCGGCGAGCGCGGCCAGGCGGTCGAGCAGCTCATCCAGGGTGGCGCGGTCATGGGCGGCGCTGAGGGTGATGCGCAGCCGGGCCTGGCCACGGGGCACGGTGGGCGGGCGGATCGCGCCGACCAGAAAGCCCTGTTCGTGCAGCCGCCGGGCCCAGTGCAGGGTGCGCGTGCTGTCGCCGAGCCGTACCGGCTGAATGGGCGTGGCCGAGGGCAGCAGCGGCAGGCCGAGTGCGGCGCCCCGGGTCTGCCAGTGAGTGATCAGGGCCTGCAGGTGGCGGCGCCGCTCGGGCTCCGCCGCGAGGATGTCGAGGGCCCGCAGGGTGGCGCAGGCCACGCCCGGTGGCTGGGCGGTGGTATAGATGTAGGGGCGGGCGAGCTGGGTCAGGGCGTCGATCAGCAGGTCGTCGCCGGCCACGAAGGCCCCGGCGCTGCCCAGCGCCTTGCCCAGGGTGCCGACCAGCACCGGCACCGCATCGACAGGGTGTCGGCACCCCACGCTGCCATCGCCGTGCTCGCCGAGCACGCCGATGCCGTGGGCGTCGTCGATCACCAGCGCGGCTTCGTGGCGGCGAGCGACGTCGGCGAGCCCACCGATATCGGCCACGTCGCCATCCATGCTGAAGACCCCGTCGCTGACGATCAGGCGGGGTGAATCGGCCGGGGCACGCGCCAGCAGGCGTTCCAGATCGGCGAGGTCCGCATGATGGAAGCGCCGCGAGCGCGCGCCGGCGAGGGCCGCGCCGTCCAGCAGCGAGGCGTGGTTGAGGCGGTCCTGGAAGACGCGGGCCCCGTCGCCGAGCACCTGCAGCACGGCCAGGTTGGCCATGTAGCCGGTCGAGAACAGCAGCGCCCGGGGGCGCCCGGTCAGCGCGGCGAGGCGTTCCTCGAGGGCATGATGGGGCGGCAGGTGGCCGCACACCAGGTGCGAGGCGCGGCCACCGCTGCCGTGGCGGTGTGCGCCCTCGGCCTGAGCCTCGGCGAGGCGCGGGTCGCGGGCCAGGCCGAGGTAGTCGTTGCCGGCGAAGTCGTGCAGGCGGCGCCCGCTCCCGATCAGGCCGGCGTCACCCGCGGGGCGGTACAGTGCCCGATCGCGCCACAGCGACTTGGCGCGCCGCGTCTCGAGTCGATGGGCGAGGGTCTCGCGCCACATCTCAGGCGCTCCGGGCCGCCGCGTCGTAGTAGAGGGCGGATGGCGCCGGGCGTGCGGCGGCCACGGCGCCGTGCTCGGCATCGTCGGTGATGTCACGGGTTTCCGGGTGCAGGCCCAGGCGCTCGAACAGCCGGTGGTCGCGGTCGGCCTCCGGGTTCTCGGTGGTCAGCAGCCGGTCGCCGTAGAAGATCGAGTTGGCGCCCGCCAGGAAGGCCAGGGCCTGGGTGGCGTCGTCCATCTGTTCGCGGCCCGCGGACAAGCGCACGTGGCTCCGCGGCATCAGGAGGCGCGCCACCGCGATGGCACGCACGAAGTCGAACGGGTCCAGGTCGTCGGCGTTCTCCAGCGGTGTGCCGGGCACCTTGACCAGCTGGTTGATGGGCACCGATTCGGGGTGCGGGTCGAGATTGGCGAGCTGCTGGAGCAGGCCGGCGCGATCGCGAGGCGCTTCCCCCATGCCGAGGATACCGCCGCTGCAGATCTTCATGCCGGCGTCGCGCACATGGGCCAGGGTATCGAGACGGTCGGCGTAGGTGCGGGTGGTGATGATCTCGCCGTAGTAGTCCGGCGAGGTGTCGAGATTGTGGTTGTAGTAGTCGAGACCCGCCTCGGCCAGCCGGGCGGCCTGGGCATCGTCGAGCATGCCCAGCGTCATGCAGGTCTCGAGCCCCAGCGCCTTGACCCGACGGACCATTTCCAGCACCACGTCCAGATCGCGCTCCCGGGGGCTGCGCCAGGCCGCGCCCATGCAGAATCGGCTGGCCCCGGCGTCACGGGCGGCCCGGGCCTGCTCCACCACCTTCTCGATCTCGAGCAGTTTTTCCTTGCCGAGCCCGGTGTTGTAGTGGCCGGACTGCGGGCAGTACTTGCAGTCCTCGGGGCAGGCGCCGGTCTTGATCGACAGCAGTGTCGAGACCTGCACGGCATTGGCGTCGAAATGCGCCCGATGCACCTGCTGGGCGTGGAACAGCAGATCGTTGAAGGGCAGGGCGAACAGGGCCTCGATCTCGTCGAGCCGCCAGTCGTGACGTGGAGTCGGGGAGGACGGTACGCTCATGTCAGGTTCGGCTTCCTGTGGTTAACATGGTGTCTTTGCATAAGTTGACTGTGATGATAGGGCGAGCGCGCCGCCTGTCAACCTCGTTTTCGGCGAGGGTTGACCGCGGGCTGCGCACGACGCTGCCCGGCGGCTGCGCCTTCTGCCTGGGGCCCTGCCCGCCGCAGGCACCCTGGTGCGAGGCCTGCCTGGCGGCGCTGCCGTGGAATCGGCCTGCCTGCCGGCGCTGCGCCGAGCCCTTGCCGCCCGGTGCGCCGGACTGGTGCGGGCGCTGCCTGAGTTCGCCGCCGGCCTTCGACGGCGCGCGGGTGGGGCTGCGCTACGAGTCGGAGGTCGCCGCCCTGTTGCAGCGCTTCAAGTTCGCCGCCGACCCGCGGGCCGGCACCCTGCTGGTGGCATTGATGGCCCGGGAGCTGGCGACGCTGGACGCGGCCGAGCGCCCCGAGCTGCTGATCGCCCTGCCGCGGCACCGGCGGCGGGCCCGCGAGGCGGGGCTGGATACCGGGCCGTGGCTGACCGCGCGCCTGGCGCGGACGCTGGGCCTGCCGTGGTATACCCCTCAGCGGCGGCGCGATACCCCGACCCAGCGCGGGCTCGACCGACGCGCGCGGCGGCGCAATCTGCGCGATGCCTTCGTCGTCGGGCGCGAGCTGCCGGCCCGGGTGGCGCTGGTCGACGACGTGATGACCACCGGCGCCTCGCTGGGTGCGCTGGCCGAGGTCTGCCGCGAGGCGGGGGCCCAGCACGTGGAGGCCTGGGCGGCGGCGCGCACCCCGCTGGCGGGTGGGCGCTAACGAGCCGGTGTCCGGTCTGCTAGCATGCCCCTCATCAACGGCCAAGGATGCGCACATGACTGCCAATCTGCACCCCTTCGACACCCTGTCCCCCCAGCGCATCGTCGCGGCCGTGGAGTCGCTGGGCCTGATGCTGCCCGGCGAGCCGTTCGCGCTGAACAGCTACGAGAACCGTGTCTTCCAGTTCCGGGACGATGAAGGCCGGCGCTGGGTGGCCAAGTTCTACCGCCCGCAGCGCTGGAGCGACGCCCAGATTCGCGAGGAGCACGCCTTCCTTCAGGAACTGGCGGATGCGGCGGTGCCCGTGGCGGCACCGTGGCGGGATGATGCCGGCGAGACCCTGCACACCCATGCCGGCTTCCGGTTTGCGCTGTTTCCGCAGGTAGTCGGGCAGGCGCCGGAACTCGAGAATCCCGAGCACCTGTTCGCGCTGGGCGAGCTGATTGGTCGGCTGCATGCGGTGTCGAGCCGTCGGCCCTTCGTCGAGCGGCCGACGCTGAACCCGGCCGAGCGCGTGGCATACAGTCGCGAACAGGTGCTGGCCGGCGCCTGGCTGAACCGGCGTCAGCGTCAGGCCTACCTGCGCATCAGCGAGGCGCTGGAGCCGCTGCTCGTCGCGCACGCCTGGCCGGCCCGCTCGCTGATCCGCGTGCACGGCGACTGCCATCTGGGCAATATCCTGGGCCGCGACGCCGAGTTCACCCTGGTCGACTTCGACGACTGCGGCATGGCACCGGCGGTGCAGGATCTGTGGATGATGCTGACCGCTCAGAGCGACCCGGAATGGCGGGCCCAGCTGTCGGAACTGCTCGAGGGCTACGAGCAATACCACGACTTCGACCGGCGCGAGCTCGAGTGGATCGAAACGCTGCGCACCCTGCGTCTGATGCGCCACAGCGCCTGGCTGGTGGCGCGCTGGGCGGATCCGGCCTTCCCGCGTGCCTTTCCCTGGGTGGCCAGCGAGGATTACTGGGACCAGCACATTCGCACGCTGGAGCAGCAGCGTCTGGCCCTGGAGGGCGGGCGCTGGCTGGCCTGAGCCGGGCGGCGACCTTTGGCTATTGGTGTCCGGCCGGCAAAGCGCTTAGCATGAAGGACGCCCCAGCGTAAGGGAGAAGGCCTTGGACGGCGAGATCATCGCGTTCGACGATGCAGCACAGGAAGGGACCATCGAGACGCCGGATGGCCAGCGTTATGACTTCGGCCTGGCGGACTGGCGCGGACGCGGACTTCCCGGCCCGGGCACTGCCGTGCGTTTCGATCCCCGGGGCCAGCGTGCGCGCCAGGTCCTCAACCGTCCCGAACCCCAGCGCCGAGCCCGGCCGTGCCCCCCGGCGGCCCGTTCCGGCGCCGAGACCCCCCGTCATGCCAATGCCGCCATCGCCGCCGTGGTGGTGGCCCTGCTGGGCCTGTTTTTCGATGTGCTGGCGCCGCTGTTCGGCGCCGTCGCGGTCCTGTTCGCCCTGTTCGGCCTGTATCAGATTCGTCGCTCCCCCGAGCGCTACAGGGGGCGGCTCTTCTGCTGGGTGGCCATCGGCCTGGCGGCGGTGGTGACGCTGCTCTCCGGGCTGCTCGCGACCGCACCGGCGCCCCCCGCCAGTGCCCATGTCAACGTCATGCCCGGCGACACGGCCGGGCGGCAGTCATCGGCGATCGCTTCCCGGTCGTCGCAAGGATAAGGAGAGCATCATGGAGTCGTTGCAGGACAGTTCGCTGTTTCGTCCCTTCGCCTATATCGACGGCGGCTGGGTCGCCGCCGACAGCGGCGAACAGATCGAGGTCGACAATCCGGCGACGGGCGAGACCATCGGCAGGATGCCGCGCATGGGGCGCGCCGAGACGCAGCGCGCCATCGAGGCCGCCGATGCGGCGCTGCCGAGCTGGCGGGCGCACACCGCCCAGGAGCGGGCCGACATTCTGATGAAATGGTACGACCTGATGCTCGAGCATCAGGACGAGCTCGCCGCCATCATGACCCTCGAGCAGGGCAAGCCGCTCAAGGAGGCGGCGGGCGAGATCGTCTATGCGGCCAGCTTCCTGCGCTGGTTCGCCGAGGAGGCGCGCCGGATCTACGGGGAGACGGTACCCGCCGCCAAGTCCAATCAGCGCATCCTGGTGACCAAGCAGCCGGTGGGTGTGGTGGGCGCCATCACCCCCTGGAACTTCCCGGCGGCGATGATTACCCGCAAGGTCGGCGCGGCACTGGCCGCCGGTTGTACCACGGTGGTCAAGCCCGCCAGCCAGACGCCGTTCTCGGCCACCGCGCTGGCGCTGCTGGCCGAGCGCGCGGGCGTGCCGCGCGGCGTGTTCAACGTGGTTTCCGGTCAGGCCAGCGAGATCGCCGGTGCGCTGACCGAGTCGCCGCTGGTGCGCAAGATCACCTTCACCGGTTCCACCGAAGTGGGCCGCAAGCTGATGGCGCAGGCCTCGCAGCACATCCAGAAGATTTCCCTGGAACTGGGCGGCAACGCGCCGTTCCTGGTCTTCGAGGACGCCGACCTGGACGCCGCCGTGGAAGGGGCCATGGCCTCCAAGTTCCGCAACGGCGGCCAGACCTGCGTGTGCGTCAACCGCTTCCTGGTGCAGTCGAGCGTGGTCAACGCCTTCTGCGAGAAGCTGGCCGCGGCCATGAACAGCGAGCTGCATGTCGGTGACGGCACCAAGGACGGGGTCAACATCGGGCCGTTGATCGACCAGAATGCGGTCGAGAAGGTCAACCGGCATATCCGTGATGCCGTCGACAAGGGCGCCGAGCTGCTGCTGGGCGGCCATCCCCATCCGCTGGGCGGCAACTTCTTCACCCCGACGCTGGTCAATCAGGCCAGCAGCGACATGCTGGTCGCCTCCGAGGAAACCTTCGGTCCGCTGGCGGCGGTGTTCCCCTTCGACGACGAGGAAGACGCCGTGGCCATGGCCAACGATACCCCGTTCGGTCTGGCCGCCTACTTCTATTCGCGGGACCTGAGTCAGGTATGGCGGGTCGGCGAGGCGCTGGAATACGGCATCGTCGGCGTCAACACCGGGCTGATCTCCAACCCCGCCGCGCCGTTCGGCGGGGTCAAGGAGTCCGGCCTGGGTCGCGAGGGCGGTCATCAGGGGCTCGACGAGTTCCTGGAGACCAAGTACCTGTGCATCGACCTGGGCTGACCGGGCTTCACCCGGAGCGGTAAGCCGTAAGCCTTAAGCTTGAGAAACGAAAACCCCATCGGCCATGACCGATGGGGTTTTTCTTTCCAGACACCAGAGAAAACGGCTGGCCGAGTTCCAGGGTTTTCCGCGCCCTAGTGGCGGAAGTGGCGCATCCCGGTGAACACCATGGCGATGCCCGCCTCGTTGGCGGCGTCGATCACTTCCTGATCGCGCATCGAGCCGCCGGGCTGGATGACCGCGGTAATGCCCGCCTCGGCGGCGGCGTCGATGCCGTCGCGGAAGGGGAAGAAGGCATCCGAGGCCATCACCGAGCCGGGCACCGAGAGGTCTTCGTCGGCGGCCTTGATGCCGGCGATCCGCGCCGAGTAGACCCGGCTCATCTGGCCGGCGCCGACGCCGATGGTCTGGCCGCCCTTGGCGTAGACAATGGCGTTGGACTTGACGTACTTGGCGACCTTCCAGGCGAAGGCCAGGTCGCGAAGCTCCTGCTCGCTGGGCGCACGTTCGGTGACCACCTGCAGTTCGTCGCGACCGACCATGCCCAGGTCGCGATCCTGGACCAGCAGGCCGCCGGTGACCCGCTTGAGGTCGTGCGCCGGGCGACGCTCGCCGGGCCAGTGGGCGCCGACGTCGAGCAGGCGCACGTTCTTCTTCTCGGCGACGACGGCGGCGGCCTCGTCGCTGACGCCCGGCACGATGATCACCTCGACGAACTGGCGATCGATGATCGCGCGGGCCGTCTCGGCGTCCAGCGGCCGGTTGAAGGCGATGATGCCGCCGAAGGCGCTGGTCGGGTCGGTGGCGAAGGCCTTTTCATAGGCGGCCAGCAGGGTCTCGCCGAGGGCCACGCCGCAGGGGTTGGCGTGCTTGACGATCACGCAGGCGGTGTCGGTGAAGGCCTTGACGCACTCGAAGGCGGCGTCGGTATCGGCGACGTTGTTGTAGGAGAGCGCCTTGCCCTGGCGCTGCACGGCGGTGGCCACGCTGGCCTCGCCGGCATCGGCCTCGACATAGAAGGCGGCACTCTGGTGCGGGTTCTCGCCGTAGCGCATCGACTGCTTCTTGTGGAACTGCAGGTTGTAGGTGCGCGGGAAGCCGGGCTCGCCGCCCTCGACGCGCTGGCCCAGGTAGTCGGCGATGGCCGCGTCATAGCCGGCGGTGTGCTCGAAGGCCTTGACCGCCAGGTCGAAGCGCAGGGTATCGCTGACGGCGCCGTCGTGGGCCTGCATGTCATCGAGTACCCGGGCGTAGTCGTCGCTGTCGACGACGATGCTGGTGTGGGCGTGGTTCTTGGCGCAGGCGCGCACCATGGTCGGGCCGCCGATGTCGATGTTCTCGATGGCCTCATCCAGCGTGCAGTCGGGCCGGGCGACGGTAGCGGCGAAGGGGTAGAGGTTGACCACCACCATGTCGATGGGTGCGATGTCGTTGTCGGCCATCACGGCATCGTCCTGGCCGCGGCGCCCGAGGATGCCGCCGTGGATCTTCGGGTGCAGGGTCTTGACCCGGCCGTCCATGATCTCGGGAAAGCCGGTGTGCTCGGAGACTTCGGTGACGGCGACACCGTTCTCCTGGAGCAGGCGGTAGGTGCCGCCGGTGGAGAGCAGCTCGACGCCGCGCTCGGCGAGCGCGCGGGCGAAGTCGACGATGCCGGCCTTGTCCGACACGCTGATCAGGGCGCGCCGTACGGGCTGGGGACGGGTCTGCGAAGATTGTTCGGCCATGGTGTCACTCTTGGGGTGGCGGTTTCACGGGGATTGCAGCGACGGTGGCGGCACCGGGGGCTGGACCGCCGGTGCCGCCGGGATCAGATCAGGTCGTACTGCTTGAGCTTCTTGCGCAGCGTGCCTCGATTCAGCCCCAGCATGTCGGCGGCACGGGTCTGATTGCCGCCGGCGTACTCGAGCACGGCGCCGAGCAGGGGCGCCTCGACCTCGGCCATGACCATGGCATAGAGGTCGGTGACCGTCTCGCCCTCGAGGTGGGCGAAGTAGCGGCGCATGGCGTCATCCACGGCCTGGCGCAGGGTCTGTCCGCGGGGCAGGGCCGTTGCGAGCGGCTCTTCCTCCGTCGCGGCTTCGGGGGATAGGGGTTGACTGCTGGTCATGCTGCGCTGATTCCATCGGTTGCCGGACACCCGGTCCGGCAGAACAGTTCATCCACGAAACGCTGCTGCGCGTCCGGCGTCTCGAGCGCGTTGAAGCGCTTGCGCTGCGCCGGAGCGTCGTCCCGCGTGCTCAGATACCAGCCGATGTGCTTGCGCGCGATGCGCACGCCCATGACCTCGCCGTAGAAGGCATGCAGGGCCTCGAGATGGTCGTGCATGACGGCGTGCTGCTCGGCGCGGGACGGTGCGCTCGGGGTCTCTCCGGTGCGCAGGAAGTGGTCGATCTCGCGGAAGATCCAGGGGTTGCCCTGGGCGCCGCGACCGACCATGACGGCATCCGCCCCAGTATAGTCGAGAACCTCGGCCGCCCTGGCGGGGGAGTCGATATCGCCGTTGGCGAAGACCGGCAGCGACACGCTGGCCTTGATGGCGGCGATGGTGTCGTATTCGGCCTGGCCCGAGTAGCGCTGGTCGCGGGTCCGGCCGTGCACGGCCAGGGCCCGGATGCCGGCGTCCTCGGCGAGGCGCGCCACGCGCACGCCGTTGCGGCTGCGCTCGCACCAGCCGGTGCGGATCTTCAGGGTCACCGGCACGTCCACGGCGGCGACCACGGCGTGGAGGATCTCGGCCACCAGGCGCTCGTCACGCAGCAGGGCCGAACCGGCGGCCTTGTTGCAGACCTTCTTGGCCGGGCAGCCCATGTTGATGTCGATGATCTGGGCGCCGCGCTCGACATTGAGTCGGGCGGCCTCGGCGAGCATCTCGGCATCGCCGCCGGCGATCTGCACGCTGCGCGGGCCCGGCTCGCCGCTGTGGTCCATGCGCAGCCGCGACTTGCGGGTGTGCCACAGGCTGGGGTCCGAGGTGACCATCTCGCCCACCACCAGGCCCGCGCCGAGACGCCGGCAGAGCTGGCGAAAGGGGCGGTCGGTGACACCGGCCATGGGCGCCAGGATGACCCGGTTGGGCAGCTGGTAGGGGCCAATGGCGGGGGGTGCGATGCTGGCAGTGGCTGACATCGTCATCGGGGGTCTCGGCTCAAGGGGCCGCCTATGATACTCACCTGCCCGCCCAGATTGAAGGCCGCGACCCCGCTCGCTGATGGCACGACCGCCGGCCGGACGTTCAGGCGCGACCGGTCAGCAGCACCCAGCCGTCACGCTCGACCGGCTCGTCCATGGCCAGTCCCTGATCGCGGTAGGCGGCGAGCACGTCCTCGGCCTGGTGGGCGAGAATGCCCGACAGCGCCAGGCGGCCGCCGGGGGCGACGTGGCCGGCGATGGTCGGCGCGAGTTCGACGAGCGGCCCGGCGAGGATGTTGGCGAGCACGACCGCGAAACGTTCCGCGGGCAGCGTCTCGGGCTGGTGGAGGAGCAGCCGGTCCGCGGCGATGGCGTTGCGCTCGGCGTTGTCACGTGTCGCCAGCAGCGCCTGGGGGTCGATGTCGGTGCCCGTCGCGGCGCTTGCGCCCAGCTTGAGGGCGGCGAGCGCCAGGATGCCGGAACCGCAGCCGACGTCGAGCACCCGTTGGCCGTCGAGGAGGCCATCGACGCTGAGCCCGTCGAGCCAGCCCAGGCACAGCGCGGTGGTGGGATGGGTGCCGGTGCCGAAGGCCAGGCCCGGGTCGAGGCGCAGGTTGACGGCCCCGGCATCCGGCGCCTCATGCCAGCTGGGCACGATCCACAGCCGCTGCCCCATGCGCAGGGGCTCGAAGCCATCCATCCACTCGCGCTCCCAGTCACGGTCGGCGAGCAGCTCGTACTCGATGGCCGGGCAGGGCTCGTCGCCCATCGCCGCCGCCCAGCCCTGACGGACCCGCTCGAGCATCGCCTCGACGCCTTCAAGGTCATCGTAGAGGCCGGTCAGCACGGTCTCCTGCCACAGTGGCGTGCTGCCGCGCTCCGGCTCGAAGACCGGGTCGTCGTGGGCGTCCTGCAGGGTGATGGCCTGGGCGCCCTCGGCGAGCAGCAGGTCCTCGAGGGTCTCGGCCTGGTCCGGCGCGATGCGGGCCTTGAGTTGCAGCCAGGGCATGACGGTCTCCTCGGCAAGCCCGGCTCACTCGCCGAGCTTCTTCTCCAGGTAATGGATGTTGACGCCGCCCTGCTGGAAGGCGCCGTCGCGGACCAGATCCTTCTGCAGGTCGATGTTGGTCTTGATGCCTTCCACCAGCAGCTCGTCGAGGGCGTTGCGCATGCGCGTCAGGGCATTGGTGCGATCCGCGCCCCAGGTGATCAGCTTGCCGATCAGCGAGTCGTAATGGGGCGGCACGCTGTAGCCGGTGTACAGGTGCGAGTCCATGCGCACGCCGAGCCCGCCGGGAGCGTGGTAGAGGTCCACCTTGCCGGGGGAGGGCATGAAGGTGCGCGCGTCCTCGGCGTTGATCCGGCACTCGAAGGCGTGGCCCTTGACCTCGACATCGGCCTGCCGGATCGACAGCGGCTGGCCGGAGGCGATCAGCAGCTGCTGCTTGACGATGTCGACGCCGGTGACCATCTCGGTGACCGGGTGTTCGACCTGCACGCGGGTGTTCATCTCGATGAAGAAGAACTCGCCCTTCTCGTAGAGGAACTCGAAGGTGCCGGCACCGCGATAGCCGATCTCCAGGCAGGCATCGGTACAGGCCTTGAGCACCCGGGCGCGGGCCTCGGGATCGATGTGCGGCGCGGGCGCCTCCTCGAGCACCTTCTGGTGGCGGCGCTGCAGCGAGCAGTCGCGATCGTACAGGTGAATGGCGTTGCCCTGGCCGTCGGCCAGCACCTGGACCTCGACGTGGCGCGGCTCCTCGAGGAACTTCTCCATGTACACCGTGCCGTCGCCGAAGGCACTGCTGGCCTCGGTCTTGGTCACGCTGACCGAGGAGAGCAGGTGGGCTTCGGTGTGCACCACGCGCATGCCGCGCCCGCCGCCGCCGGCGGCGGCCTTGATGATCACCGGATAGCCGATGCGCCGGGCGGTGGCCAGCACGGCGTCGTCGTCATCCGGCAGCGGGCCGTCGGAACCGGGCACGGTGGGCACGCCGGCCTGTTTCATGGCCTCGATGGCGCTGACCTTGTCGCCCATCAGGCGAATGGTCTCGGCGCGCGGGCCGACGAAGACGAAGCCGGAGCGCTCGACCTGCTCGGCGAAGTTGGCATTCTCCGAGAGGAAGCCGTAGCCGGGGTGGATGGCGTCGGCGTCGGTGACCTCGGCGGCGCTGATCAGCGCCGGGATGTTCAGGTAGGACTGGGCCGAGGCCGCCGGACCGATGCAGACCGCCTCGTCGGCCAGGCGCACGTGCATGAGGTCACGGTCGGCCTTGGAATGCACCGCGACGGTGCGAATGCCCAGCTCCTTGCAGGCACGCAGTATGCGCAGGGCGATCTCGCCGCGGTTGGCGATGAGTACCTTTTCCAACATGATGTGATCCGCCAGGTTGTCGCGTGAATCAGGAGATGATCAGCATCGGCTGGTCGAACTCGACCGGCTCGCCGTCCTCGACCAGGATCGCCTCGACCACGCCGTCCTGGTCGGCTTCGATCTGGTTCATCATCTTCATGGCCTCGACGATGCACACGGTCTCGCCCTTCTTGACGCTCTGGCCGACTTCGACGAACGCCTTGGCGCCCGGGGCCGGTGAACGGTAGAAGGTGCCCACCATCGGCGAGGTCACGGCATGACCGCTGGGCTGGGCCGGGGCCGGATCGGCCGGTACCGCGGGCTCGGCGCTCGGTGCCGCTGCAGGTGCGTGACTCCACTGCGGCGCGGGCGCCATGGGCTGCGCCGCGGCGCCGTTCGGGTGGCGGCTGATGCGAACCGACTCTTCACCTTCCTGAATCTCGATCTCGCTGATGTTGGATTCCTCGAGCAGCTCGATGAGTTTCTTGACCTTGCGAATGTCCATGTGTCGGCGTCTCTCGAATGGATGAATGGGGCGTGTCGTGCTGGCAGCGTCAGCCGGCAGGGCGTGACGTGCCGGTGGCCCGGGCCGGGCCCGCGGCCGCCGCGGAAAAGCGTTGCGTGGTGACCAGCGACAGCGGGTGCTCGAGCTCGGGAAAGAAAGCGGGCGGTGGGTGGCCGCTTGCCAGCGCGCGGGACGGAACTGCCGCCGGCCGCAATGGCGTCCGGGCGACGAAAGGGTCGTGGTGTAGGGGGGGTCGGACCATGACCGTGTCCTTGAAATGGCGCTGTTAACCTGTTCCGGATTCGTTCAGATCACGGCAGGTTGCCGCAAGATGCCGTCCCTGAACATCAATAACGCAGTGCTGGCGGAGTTTGCCGAAAAACCGGGGGCTTGTCCAGCCGCGCCGCGAACAGCGTTTTCAGCGACTCGCGGCGGGGGCGGCGTCGACCTGGTTCAGCACGTCATCAAGGTGCCTGGCCAGGGTCTCGGCATCGACCTCGCCCAGCAGCCGGGACACCTTCAGTTCGCGGTTGCCGGCGAAGAACAGCAGGCCGGGCGGGCCGAACAGGCCGAAGTGATCCAGCAGGGCGCGGCTGGTCGCGTCGGTGTCGGTGACATCGGCGCGGATGCGGTGGAAGTCGGCCAGGCGCCGGGCGACGGCGGGGGCCGGAAACACCTCGTGCTCCATGATCCGGCAGGCGATGCACCACTCGGCGCTGATGTCGACGAAGGCCGGTTGGCCGCGCTGTTTCGCCCGGGCGAGCTCGCGCTGCAGGCCTTCGAGTGTCGTCACGGTGGTGAAGGTGGGCGCCGCGGCGCGGGTGTCATCCGTCGAGCCGAGGCGCAGCGGGCGTAGCGGGTCATCACCGCCCTGGGCGGCACCGAGGACCAGGGCCAGCCCCCAGCCCAGCAGCAACAGCCCCAGCGTCTGGCGCAGGCGCGGCCAGCCGGCACCCAGGCCCGGCGACAGCGCACCGAGCATCAGTGCCGTGCCCATGGCCAGCGCGGCCCACAGCAGCAGTGTCACCGGGCCGGGCAGCAGGCGCTCCACCAGCCAGATGGCGATGCCCAGCATCAGCACGCCGAAGGCGCTCTTGATACCGTTCATCCAGGCACCGGCCCGGGGCAGCAGGGCGCCGCCGAAGGTCCCCACCAGCAGCAGCGGCACGCCCATGCCCAGTGCCAGGGCCAGCAGCGCAGCACCACCCCAGAGCGCCTCGCCGGTCGCCGCGATGTAGACCAGGGCGCCGGCGAGCGGGGCCGAGACACAGGGCGACACCACCACGACCGACAGGGCGCCGGCCAGGGCGAGCCCCGCCGGTCCGCTGCGTTGCAGGCGAGTCTGCCAGGCCGACACGCGCTGGCCGAGACGCGAGGGCAGGCTCAGGTTGACGGTATCGAGCATCGCCAGGGCGAACAGCGTGAACAGCAGCGCAAAGGGAATCAGCACCCAGGGGGACTGCAGGCGGGCCTGGAGGTTGAGCCCGGCGCCGAACAGTCCCATCAGCACGCCCACGATGGCATAGGTCGCCGCCATGCCGGCGACGTAGCTGCCCGACAGCAGCAGTGCCCGCCGGTGGCCGGAGCGCTGGCCGACGATGATCGCGGCGAGAATCGGCATCATCGGCAGCACGCAGGGCGTGAACGTCAGGCCCAGCCCGGCCAGGAAGAAGCCGGTCAGGACCAGCCAGGCCGGGACATCGTTGTCGAGCAGGGCGCTGAAAGCGCTGTCCGGGGCGTCGGCGGCGGGAATCGACGCCTTGGCGGAGGCCGGGAGAGCCGGGGTGGTCGACGGATCGCCCACCGAGTCCGTGGACGCCGCGCGGGGGGCATTCGATGACGTGTCCGCCAGGCCGTCGGCCGTCGCGAAGCGCTCCGGTGGCGAGCCGGGGCGGGCGGTCAACGAGAGCGTTTCGGGGGGATAGCACAGCCCGGCCTCGGCACAGCCCTGGAAGGTGATTCGGGCCGACAGGGGCTGGTCGTCCGCCACGTCGCCCTTGATGGGCACGCGCATCACCACCGGGTCGTGGAAGACGTGCACGTCGCCCAGGTAGGGGTCGCTCTTGAAGGTGCCCGGGGGCAGCTGCGGTGCGCCCAGCGACGCCCCCGGGGTGTTCCCGGTCGCGGCGAAGCGCTGTCGGTAGAGGTAGTAGCCCTCGGCCGGCGTGAAGCCGACGTAGAGGGTGTCAGCGTCGCGCCAGGCGCTGACCCGGAAGGCCTCGTCAACCGGCAGGAAGCCGCTGCCGTCGGCCTGGTTGTCCGCCAGCCAGCCGGCATGGGCGGACTGGAGAAGGAACACGGCCATGAACAGGGGCGTGATCAGCAGCAGCCGGGCGGCGAATGACGCATGACGCATGACGAGTCGTCCTCGGGTTGGGGCGGCGGCGACCGCGAGTGCGGCGTTGAGGGCCCGGCGTGGGGCGCCGAGCATCGCATGATAGGATACCCTTCTCATTGACCCAATTCTCATTCGTCACGCCCAAGGACGTCGTGGACATGGCTCTATCTCGCAACCGCAAGCGTCGCGTCGAGGTGCTCGAACGCCCCGAGTATGGATGGATCTGGAAACCGCTGCTGACGCTGGTCGTCGTCTATCTGGTGGTCTGCCTCGGACTGGGCATCTGGTGGAGCCAGCGCCCCGGCGACGTCGTCACCGCCGACGCGGCCGACACCCCCTCGCCGGTGCGGGGTCTGGCGACGGTGACCGCGCTCGAGGGCGTGGTCGAGACCCTGCTCGACAAGCCCGGTGGCCTGTTGAGCAATGATGTCTTCCCGCCCGGCGTCTGGCTGGACAACATGCCGAGCTGGGAAGGCGGCGTGCTGGATCAGGCGCGGGTGATGGCGGCGGCCCTGCCCGAGCTGAGCGGCCAGACGCCGGCCGCGCTGGAGGACGCGCAGACGGCACTGAACGCCGATCGCGGCGACTGGCTGTACCCCGGCGCCGAGCGGCGCTATGCCAAGGCGGTCGGTGCGCTGCAGGGCTATCAGGACGCCCTGGCCCAGTCGACGATGTCCGGCTTCGTCGGCGACGGCAAGCCGCTGGCGGCGTGGCTGAACGCCTCGGCCCGCCACTTCCAGCGCCAGACCCAGCACCTGCTGGCCAACGTGGACGATCCCGACGCCCTTCGCGAGCTGGGCGTGAGCGACGCGGAACTGCCCGAGGCCACGCCCTGGTTCCGCATCGACAATGTCTTCTACACGGCCCGTGGCGAGGCCTGGGCGTTCACGCAGCTGCTGCGTGCCACGCGGCGTGACTATGCCGACCTCATCGCCTCGGCCGATGCCGGCGAACTCTGGGAACGGCTGATCGCCGAGCTGGAACTGGCCCAGCGGCGCGTCTGGAGCCCGGTGATTCTCAACGGCAGCGGCTTCGGGCTCTTCGCCAATCACTCGCTGGTGCTGGCCAACCACACCCAGGCCATCGCCGAGCTGGCACGCTCGCTGGCCGCTCGGGTGCAGGATGTCACGGTCTCCCGGCCCGCGCCGGCTTCCGGCAAGACCGCCGATCAGCCGGCGGCCGACGAGGCTGCTGCCGGCCAGGCGGTGAAGGGGGCGGAGACGCCCGCCTCGGCGGGGGCGCAGGGCAGCGAGGCTCCGGCATCGTCTTCCACCGCGCCGGAGTCTACCGGGCCGGAGGCTGCCACGCCGGAGGCGACCGGCAAGACCGGCGCGAACTGACCGCCGGCTCCGGCTCCCTGCCGGAGCCTGAAAACGCCGACGGGCCGCTGAATGCGGCCCGTCGCGTCAGGGATGGCGAGTCGGTCTTACTGCTTGGTGTAGGCGGCGACGGCCTTCTCGATGGCCTTGCGCGCGGCTTCGGCATTGTCCCAGGACTCGACCTTGACCCACTTGCCCTTCTCGAGATCCTTGTAGTTCTCGAAGAAGTGGGCGATCTGCTGGCGCAGCAGTTCGGGCAGGTCGGTGACCTCCTCGACCTCGTCGTAGAGGGAGGTGAGCTTGCTGTGCGGCACACAGACCAGCTTGGCGTCCTCGCCGGCCTCGTCGGTCATGTTCAGCACGCCGACCGGACGGGCGCGGATCACGCTGCCGGGCTGGACCGGATGCGGCGTCACCACCAGGGCGTCGAGCGGGTCGCCGTCGTCGGCCAGGGTATTGGGGATGAAGCCGTAGTTGGCCGGGTAGAACATCGGCGTGGCCATGAAGCGGTCGACGACCAGCGCATCCATATCCTTGTCGATCTCGTACTTGATCGGCGCATGGTTGGCCGGAATCTCGATCGCCACGTAGACGTCGTTGGGGAGATCCTTGCCGGCGGGAATCTGGTTGAAGCTCATCGTCGAATCCTTGCGTTGGGCTGTTGGGCTGGATGACAGAAAGACTGGCCGGATTATACGAACTGTATCCGGCGATTGCCATGCCGCCCGAGGGGCCGTCGCCGTCATGGCCGATGCCGTGCGAGCGTGTATGATAGTCACGCCGCGTGACGAGCAAGGAGACCCGGTTGGCGGAACAAGCGCTGTCTTTGAGTTATGGCCAGGCCTTCGTGGCGCCCGAGCGGCGCCGGCATCGCAGCTCGATGTCGGTGCTGGTGCCCGAGGATGCCGCGGCTCTGGGGGCCAAGGGGGTCTGTGCGCTGATCAGCGATTCCATCTGGCGCAACGCGATCGCCAAGCAGGCCGGCGACCTCAGCGTGCGGGGCTTCCTGACCGACTACTACTCGACCCCGGCCCACTGGGAGGTCAAGGACTCGGCCACGCGGGTGCTGCGGGCGCTCAACAGCTGGAGCCATAGCCAGAGCCGCTACATCGAGGGAGGCAGCTACGTCAGCTCGATGTCGGCCATCGTCTTCCGTGGCGCGGAGGCGCACCTCTTCCACATGGGCGACACCCTGGTCTTTCGCCTGCGCGGGGCTGAGTTCGAGCAGCTCTCGCGCGACCACGTCACCGACCTGGGCGGTTACCGCTACCCGTCCCGCGCGCTGGGGCTCGACGGCAACCTGGACATCGACTATGACCGGCTGCCCCTGAAGCAGGGCGACCTCTTCCTGTTCACCACCCGCGCGGTGCGGGGCACCCTGATGCCTTCCGACTACGTGCAGCTGATCCGCTCCGACGTCAGCGACCTGGACGCGGCCTGCGAGCGGCTGGCCGAGGCCGCCCAGCAGCGTGCCGGTGCACGCGGCTACGATGCCGAGCAGTTCTGCTTCCAGCTGGTGCGCATCGATCGCCTGCCGGAGCGTGAGCCCGACGCCCCCGAGCCGGTGTACGGCAGCATGCCCGTGCCGCCGGAGCTGGACGTGGGGGAGCGCCTCGACGGGTTCGAGGTGCTGGCCGTGCTGTCGCGGACCGCCAAGACACGGGTCTACCGGGTACGCGACGTCCACGGCGGGCGCGAGATGGTGCTGCGCGCGCCGAGTCCCGAGCTCTCCAGCCGCAATGCCTACCTCGAGCACTTTCTGCTGCAGCAGTGGATCGTCGATCGGGTACGCTCGCCGTTCATTCCCCGGCGCATCGACATCGGGCGCCCCCACCGTTACCTCTACTACCTGACGGAGCCGGTGAACGGCGAGACGCTCGCCGACTGGGCGCGCCGTCACCCGCAGGCCACGCTGTCCCAGCGGCTGGACATCGCGCGCCAGCTGGCCAAGGCCGTGCAGGCCCTGCACCGGCGCGACGTGCTCTTCCAGCAGCTGAGGCCCGACACGATACTGCTCGACCCGCACGGGCGGGTGGTGCTGGGCTTCTTCGGCGCCTGCCACCGGCGCGAGGACGACGCCATGGCCCGCGAGCTGGCCCGCGAGGTGGGGCTCAGCGAGCACAGCGCGCCGGAGTATGCCCTGGACACGGAGGTGGGACGGCGCAGCGACCAGTACTCGCTGGCGTCGGTGATCTACTGGCTGCTGACCGGAAGGCTGCCCTATGCGCAGCCACCGCATGAGCTGCGCAGCCACACCGGCCTCGAGCAGATGCACTATCGCAGTGCACGGCTGGTCAATCCCGAGGTGCCGGTGGCGCTCGACGAAGCCCTCAAGCGGGCGCTGGACCCGCAGCGGGCGCTGCGCTTCCGCCGCTTGTCGGAGTTCCTGCTGGCCCTGCGCGACCCGCGCCGTGCTTCCGCGGAGGAGGAAAGGCCCGCGCTGCGCGAGCCGGCCAACCTCTGGCAGGCGGTCGCCGGCGTGCTGCTGCTGCTGCTGGTGCTGTCCTGGCTGATTCGCTGAGTTCGCCCCGCCCGCCGGCAAGTCGCGGCGGGCGGGGGCGGCCCTCACAGTTCGAAGGTGGGCAGCTTGCGCTCGACCTTGGCCAGCTTCAGCGAGGCGAACATGGGCAGGCCGTTCTCGAACGGCGGGAAGTCCTCGCCCTGGATCAGCGGCGCCAGGTAGCGCCGGCAGACGGGCGTGATGCCGAAGCCGTCCTCGCGGATGAAGTCGCGGGGCATGAACTTCTCCTTGTTGGCGACCTCGGCCAGCGGGGCGGCCTCGACGCGCCACTCGTAGGGGTCGTCGCTGACGCGCTTGATGGCCGGCATCATGGCGTTCTTGCCGGCCAGCGCCAGCTCCACCGCCTCCCTGCCCACGGCATAGGCCTGGTCGACATCGGTCTTCGAGGCCAGGTGGCGCGCGGCGCGCTGCAGATAGTCGGCGACCGCCCAGTGGTACTTGTAGCCCAGATCCTGCTTGATCATGCCGGCCAGGGTCGGCGCCACGCCGCCCAGCTGGCGGTGACCGAAGGCGTCGGTGTTGCCGGCGTCGGCCAGGAAGGTGCCGTCCGCGTAGCGTGCGCCCTCTGAGACCACCACCACGCAGTAGCCATAGCGCTTGACCGACTCCTCGACACGCTTCATCACCGCGCCGCGGTCGAAGGCCACCTCGGGGAAGATCACCAGGTGCGGCGGCTCGCCCTCGCCGTTGCCGGCCAGCGCGCCGGCGGCGGCGATCCAGCCGGCGTGGCGCCCCATGACCTCGAGCACGAAGACCTTGGTCGAGGTGGCGCACATCGAGGCGATGTCCAGCGCCGCCTCGCGGGTGGAGGTGGCGATGTACTTGGCGACACTGCCGAAGCCGGGCGAGTTGTCGGTGATCGGCAGGTCGTTATCGACCGTCTTGGGCACGTGGATGGCGGTCAGCGGGTAGCCCATCTTCTCGGAGAGCTGGGAGACCTTGAGGCAGGTATCGGCGCTGTCGCCGCCGCCGTTGTAGAAGAAGTAGCGGATGTCGTGGGCCTTGAAGACCTCGATCAGGCGCTCGTACTGGGCGCGGTGGCTCTCGATGTCCTTGAGCTTGTAGCGGCAGGAGCCGAAGGCGCCGCCCGGGGTGTGGCGCAGGGCACGGATGGCCTCGTCGGACTCCTGGGAGACGTCGATCAGGTCTTCCGTCAGGGCGCCGATGATGCCGTTGTGTCCGGCATACACCTTGCCGATCCGATCGCCGTGACGGCGGCACGCTTCGATCACGCCGCAGGCACTGGCGTTGATGACGGCGGTGACGCCACCGGACTGGGCATAGAAGGCATTGTGCTGGGCCATGGGGCTTCCTTTGCTCCTGCTGGTCATTGGGCTTGCGAGGGGGGAACGACCGTGCATCATAGCCGAAAGCGGCGCCAGCTGCACGGCGGCGGGCCTGTGGCGCCGGTCGAGAGCCCCATGCTAGGCTCACCCGCCTGTGGCGGCGCCCGCACGGCGTCCCGGCGACTCACTCCGGCGGGGAACTCCTGACATGCATGTGCATATCCTTGGTATCTGCGGCACCTTCATGGGCAGCCTGGCCCTGCTCGCCCGCGAGCGGGGGCTGACGGTCAGCGGCTCGGATGCCAACGTCTACCCGCCGATGAGTACCCAGCTCGAGGCCGCCGGCATCGCCCTGTGCGACGGCTATGCCGCCGAGAACCTCTCGCCGCGCCCCGACCTGGTGGTGGTCGGCAATGCGCTCTCCCGCGGCAACCCGGAAGTGGAGGCGCTGCTCGAGGCCCGCCTTCCGTATGTCTCCGGGCCCCAGTGGCTGGCCGAGCACATCCTGCCCGGGCGGCGCGTGCTGGCGGTGGCCGGCACCCACGGCAAGACCACCACCGCCAGCCTGCTGGCCTGGCTGCTGGAGTCCGCCGGGATGAGTCCGGGATTCCTGATCGGCGGGGTGCCGCGCAACTTCGGTATCTCGGCGCGCCTCGGCGCCCCCGATGCGCCCTTCGTGGTCGAGGCTGACGAGTACGACACGGCCTTCTTCGACAAGCGTTCCAAGTTCGTGCATTACCGGCCGGATGTGGTGGTGCTCAACAACCTGGAGTTCGACCATGCCGACATCTTCCCCGACCTGGCGGCCATCGAGCGCCAGTTCCATCACCTGCTGCGCACCGTGCCCGGCGACGGGCGGGTGCTGGCCGCCGATGGCGAGCCGGCCCTCGAGCGGGTCCTGGCAATGGGCTGCTGGACGCCGGTCGAGCGCTTCGGGGACGCGGCGGACAGCGCCTGGCGCTGGGCCTCGGAGCGTGCCGACGACGGGCGCTTTCGCGTGATGCACGGCAATGAGGATGCCGTGGTCGAGTGGTCGCTGAGCGGCGCGCACAACGCCCGCAATGCCCTGGGGGCGCTGGCCGCGGCGGCAACCTGTGGCGTCGATCTGGCGCGGGGCTGCGCGGCGCTTTCGCGCTTCGCCTCGCCGCGGCGGCGCCAGGAGGTGCGCGGGCAGGTCGCCGGCATTCAGGTGATCGACGACTTCGCCCATCACCCCACGGCCATCCAGGCCACCCTGCACGGCCTGCGCGCGGCGACCCCGAACGGGCGGCTGCTGGCGGTGATCGAACCGCGCTCCAACACCATGCGCCTGGGCACCCTCAAGGCGCGCCTCGGCGAGAGCGTGGCCGACGCGGATGCCGTGTGGTGGTATCAGCCGCCCGGCCTGGACTGGTCGCTGGATGCGGTGGTGGCCGCCTCGCCGGTGCCGGCACAGCGGGCCGACGACCTCGAGGCGCTGGTGGCGACCCTCGCCGAGACGGCGCGCCCCGGCGATCGGCTGGTGGTGATGTCCAACGGCGGCTTCGGCGGCATCCACGAGAAGTTGCTGGCCGCCCTGGAGGCCCGCCATGGCTGAGCGCGAAACCTTCGAGCCGCCGGTGACGGTGGCATTGACCGGGGCCTCCGGCGCCCAGTACGGGCTGCGCCTGATCGACTGCCTGGTCGCGGCCGGCCACGAGGTCTGGGTGATGATTTCCAAGGCCGCGCACATGGTGATCGCCACCGAGACCGACGTGCACCTGCCGGCCCAGCCGGCGCGCCTGGCCGAGGCGCTGATCGAACGCAGCCGGGCGAGACCGGGCCAGATCCGCTGCTTCGGCCGCGAGGACTGGATGGCGCCGGTGGCGTCGGGTTCCGGGGCGCCGAGCACCATGGTCATCTGCCCCTGCTCGACGGGCACGCTGTCGGCGGTGGCCACCGGGGCGAGCAACAACCTCATCGAGCGCGCCGCCGACGTGGCGCTCAAGGAGCGCCGGCAACTGGTGCTGGTGCCGCGGGAGAGCCCGCTGTCGGCGATCCACCTGGAGCACATGCTCGCGCTCAGTCGCCTGGGTGCGGTGATACTGCCGGCGGCGCCCGGCTTCTATCACCGCCCGGCGAGCGTCGACGAGCTGATCGACTTCATCGTCGCACGGATCCTCAACCAGCTGGGCATCGCTCACACGCTGATGCCGCGCTGGGGGGAGTAGGCCAGGCCGTCACCCTGTCGATTCTCGGATTCGCAACACGGAACCCTGCCTGATGATCAATCCTTCGCTGCTGTCGGTCTTTATCCCGACTTTCTTCATGGTGTCGCTGACCCCGGGCATGTGCATGACGCTGTCGATGGTGCTGGGCATGACGGTGGGGGTGCGCCGGGCCCTGTGGATGATGATCGGCGAGCTGCTGGGGGTGGGGCTGGTGGCGGCCGCCGCCGGTGGCGGGGTGGCGACGCTGATGCTGCGCCAGCCGGCGCTGTTCGCGATCTTCAAGTGGCTGGGCGGGGCCTATCTCGCCTGGCTGGGCTGGCAGATGTGGCGCTCGCGTGGACGCATGGCGATTCCCGATGAACCGCGCGCCGCCCGCGACGTCTCGCGGGGGCAGCTGTTCGTCCAGGGGTTCGTCACCGCCGTGGCCAACCCCAAGGGCTGGGCCTTCTTCATCGCCCTGCTGCCGCCGTTTCTCGATGCCCGCCTGGCGCTGGCGCCGCAGCTGAGCTGGCTGGTGGGCATGATCCTGTCGATCGAACTGTGCTGTCTGCTGCTCTATGCCGTCGGCGGGCGCACGGCGAGCCATCTGCTCAGCCGCAGTGGCAATGTGCGCCTGCTCAACCGCATTGCCGGGACCCTGATGGTCGGGGTGGGGGCCTGGCTGGCGCTGGGCTGAGAGGGTGCTTACAAATGACTGCGCTCGGCCATACGGCGTTGAAATCAGTTTCAAAAGGCTCATTTACCCTCTCGTGAACTCGTGTGCAAGCCCAGTCCGCTTTCGCGGCTGATTTCGCCTTGCCTGACCGTCGCTCGTGACTTTTGTAAACTCCCTCTGCGCACGGCTCAGGCGTGCGGCAGCCAGGCGAGGCGCGCCGCCAGCAGGACCGCGGAGGCCAGCAGCAGGGCCAGCCACGGCGGGCGTGGCGGCCGGCGGGCGGCGAAGCGGTGGTAGCTCAGGCGCACGAGGGCACAGACCACCAGCCCCAGCAGGGCGCCACCCACCAGGTCGCTGAGCCAGTGCACGCCGATCACCAGGCGTGACAGGGCCATGGGCACGCAGATCAGCACCGCCAGCCAGTAGGCCGACGCCCGGTAGCGCGGTGCCAGGCCGTCGGCGACGAAGGCGGCGGCCAGGCCGTAGAGCACCACGGCGGTCGAGGTGTGCGCGCTGGGGTAGGAGAATGATCCGGCGAGGTAGTCGGGGATGTCGGGGCGTACGCGCCCTGCCAGGTGCTTGAACAGCGTGTTGGCCAGGGCGATGCCGCCCAGGGCGCCGAGCCAGTGCAGTCCGAGGGCGACCAGTTTCCGCCGGGCCATCCAGGCCAGCCAGGGGACGACCAGGGCGATGACGCCGTAGGTGTCACCGAGCCTGGCCATGAGCTCGGCCAGTCGGGTGAGCCGCGGATGCTGGAGATCGACGAGCAGGGCCTGGAGCTGCTGGTCCATGGGCAGCGGGCCGTCCTGGTGCAGCACCCACAGCGTCCACCCCGAGAGGGCGGCGAGGCTGGTCAGCAGCAGCAGCAGCGACGCCAGCGGCACGCCGCTGTCGGTGCCCGCGGGCACCAGTGCCTCCCACAGCCGGCGCCCGCCCGGGTGGCGGTCGGCGAGGGCGGCCAGCCGGCGATAGGTCCAGCCGTCATGGTCGAGCTGGCGGCGCAGCAGCGAGAACGTGACCAGCAGGCCGACCACCAGCATCGCCAGCATGATCAGCCAGCGTCGGCTGTCGTGGGGCAGGGCCAGCAGTTGCTGCCAGGTGCGGCCCAGCAGATAGCCCGGCAGCACATAGGCCGGGGCCCAGAGCAGCGCCGAGCCGATGTTGGACCACAGGAAGGTGGCGGGTCGCATGTGCATCATGCCCGCGATCAACGGCACCACCGGACGTACCGGCCCCACGAAACGCCCGATCAGCACCGAGAGCACGCCGTGGCGCTGGAAGAAGCGGGCGCCGCGGGCCAGCCATTCGGGGTGGCGCCGGAATGGCCAGAGCGTGGGAATGCGCTCGCGGTAGCGGTAGCCCAGCAGGAAGCTCATGCCGTCGCCGAGGATGGCGCCCGCGGCGGCGGCCAGCAGGGCCAGGGTGATGGACAGCTCGTGATGCCCCGCCAGGGAGGCGGCGGCGGTGATCAGCACCACCCCGGGAACCAGCAGGCCGACCACAGCCAGCGACTCGACCAGGGCGATGAGCAGGAAGATCAGGTACAGCCAGCCGGGTGACGGGGTGAGCGTCGAGATCCAGTCGGTTGCGGTCACGGACTTGGCTCCAGCAGTTTCAGGCCGGCCGCCGCCAGGCGCTGTTCGAAGCGTTCGAGGGTGTCGCCGGGCAGCAGGTGTTCGCTGCGGATGCGTGCCTGAATGGCCCCGGTTTCGGCGAAGACGTCACGGTTCAGGGCCTGCAGGAGTCGCTCGCGAACGATCAGGGCGCCGGCCTCGCCGGTATCCGGCAGCAGCAGCCAGAACAGCGAGTCGCGCTCCCGGCCGAGCAGATCGTGCTGGCGGCAGTTGGCCTGGATGGTGGCGCAGGCGCGAGTGAGCAGGGCCTGCAGCAGATGGCTGCCGAACTGCTCCTCGGCCATTTCCAGCTGGGGCAGGTGGATCACCAGCACGGCCAGCGGGCGCTTGAGCGCGCGGCCACGCTCCACTTCGGCCGTCAGGCGCAGTGCCAGGGCATGGTGTGACAGGGCATCGCACTGGGCATCGGGCTGTTCGCTGTCCCGCCGCGGAAAGCGACGCTGGAGCGCCAGTCGGGCGGGGAGCGACAACAGGCCGATCAGGGTCAGGTAGGCGAGCCCGGCCTGCCAGAGCATCGGGATCGGGACGGCCAGCAGCAGCCAGACCGGGGTCAGCGACAGATTGAGCAGCGTCGCCGGTGCCAGCGGCAGCAGCAGGAAGGTCAGGGTCGGGGGGACGCCGAGCCAGAGCCAAGCCTGAGTGTCATGAGCCGCGAGGTCGGCGGCGGTCAGCAGGTAGCCGCTGATCAGGACCGCATAGGTCGCCATGCGGTGCAGACCGGGGTTGGCCAGGCGCACGAACAGCGCGCCGGCCAGCAGCAGGGTCAGCAGGGCCGGCAGCAGGATCGCCTCGTAATGCCCCATCAGGTAGTGCCAGAGGGCGTGGCTGGCGATCAGCAGCATCCCCCCGATATACACGACGAGAAACAGGCGGTCGTAGTCGCGCTGGGAGAAGTCGCGCATTCACAGGGCTCCCGCGTCGGTGACCGGCTGGTTCTGCAGCGTCAGGGCGCGGATCTGCTCGGGCAGCGCCAGCGCCAGCGCCGGGGTCAGGCCGGCAAGGCGCAGATGGGCGCCGGCCGGCAGGGCGGCCTGCAGGTGGGTCTGGCGCTGACGGGATTCCGCCGGGGTCCGGCTGATGAAGAGGGCGGCCAGGGTGCGACGATCGCACTGGTAGAGCCCCTCGTAGCGGCGCACATGCCGATCCAGCAGGCGCGCCAGTTCGGCGAGCTGGCCGGGGCGTGCCTGGAGCAGGACCAGCATGGCGGAAGAGCCCTCGCGGTCGGTACGCGCGATCTCGCGGCTCAGGTCGCGCTCCAGTTGCCGGCGTGAGTGAACGGCAATGCCGGGCAGGGTCAGGGGGCGCCAGTCGGCATGACGTCGCGATCGCTGAAAGGCCACGGCCTGGCCGCAGGCCAGCAGCCCCAGGGCGGCCAGCACCAGGGCGGCGAGCAGGCGTGTCTCGGTGGGCAGCAGCGGCTGGACCTGCCAGTAACCGACGACCGTCAGCAGCAGGACAGCCAGGCGCATCGGCAGCGGCTGGGGCAGGGCGAGCACGCCGACCCAGCCCCACAGCCACATCGGATAGCGCTCGGGGGCTTCGAGCAGGGCGAGGGTCAGCAGCATCGCGAGCAGGGCCGGCAGCCACACCTCCGCGGCGCGCCAGTTCCCGTCGGCGCGGTGCCAGAGCCAGATCAGGCCCGGGGCGGCCAGCGCCAGTACCAGGCGCAACAGGGTGTCCTGCGCCCCCGCCGCCAGCAGCAGCAGGGTCGCGGCGGTCATCAGGACGAGCCGGCGGTGGTCCCTCGCTTTGAACTTGCTCTCCATGGTGGCTTAGTATTGATCTCCATTTCGAATAGCCGACACTGTACGATACCCGCCCCTTCGGCGACGACTCGTATTACGCATTTTCCTGAATCACGACGGCCGCCCGATCTTCCGGGGCCGGCACGACGTGTCGAGTATGGAGAGATTTCCGGGCATGTCACGACACTCAGCGATCACCGACGTGGAAACCTACATGCAGCAGCTGGGGCGCGCGGCGCGTCAGGCGAGCGTGGCGCTGCGGCGGTTGCCGACCGGGCGCAAGAACGCGGCGCTGCTGGCGATGGCACGCCAGGTCGAGGCGTCGCGGCAGACGCTGCTGGCCGCCAATGCCCGCGACCTGGAGCGCGGGCGTGCCGGCGGGCTCGATGCCGCGCTGCTCGATCGTCTGGCGCTCGACGACCGACGCCTGGACACCATGATCGAAGGGCTCGAGCAGGTGGCCGCGCTGCCCGATCCGGTCGGCGAGATCGATGGCCTGCGCGCCCGGCCCAGCGGCATCCAGGTGGGGCAGATGCGGGTGCCGCTGGGGGTGATCGGGATCATCTACGAGTCGCGGCCCAACGTGACCCTGGAAGCCGCCAGCCTGTGTCTCAAGTCCGGCAACGCCTGCATCCTGCGCGGTGGCTCCGAGGCCAGCGAGAGCAACGCGGCGATCGCCGACTGCATCGCCGCCGGCCTGGCCGAGGCCGGGCTGCCGGAAGCGGCCGTGCAGGTGGTGGCGACCACCAACCGCGCCGCGGTGGGCCGGCTGATCGCCATGCCCGAGTTCGTCGACGTGATCATCCCGCGCGGCGGCAAGTCGCTGATCGAGCGGGTGTCCCGGGAAGCGCGGGTGCCGGTGATCAAGCACCTCGACGGGGTCTGCCACGTCTATGTCGATGCCACGGCCGACCTGGACAAGGCGCTGGCCATCGCCGTGAATGCCAAGACGCAGCGCTACGGCACCTGCAATACCATGGAGACGCTGCTGATCGACGCACCGGTGGCCGCCGAGCTGTTGCCGCGGCTGGCCGAAGCCTACGCGGAACATGGCGTCGAGCTGCGCGGCTGCGAGCGGACGCGGGCCGTGCTGACCGAGGTGACGCCGGCCGAGGAGGCCGACTGGCATGCCGAATACCTGGCGCCGGTGCTGGCGATCCGCGTGGTCGAGGGCATCGACGAGGCGATCGCCCACATCGAGACCTACGGCTCCCACCACACCGATGCCATCGTCAGCGAATCCTATTCGCTGGCACGGCGTTTCCTGGCCGAGGTGGACTCCAGCTCGGTGATGGTCAACGCCTCGACGCGCTTCGCCGATGGCTTCGAGTACGGCCTCGGCGCGGAGATCGGCATCTCCACGGACAAGCTGCACGCACGCGGCCCGGTGGGACTCGAAGGGCTGACCACGCGCAAGTACGTGGTACTCGGTGACGGCCAGATCCGTGGGTGATCCCGCGGGCCGTCCCGCCCGCATCGCCATGCTGGGTGGCACCTTCGATCCCGTGCACCTGGGGCACCTGCGCAGCGCGGTGGAACTGCACGAGGCCCTGGGGCTGGATCGGGTGCACATGATCCCGGCGCACGTGCCGCCGCATCGCCGCGCCCCCGGGGTCGACGCCGCCCGGCGCCTGGCGATGCTCGAGGCGGGGATCGGCGACACCCCGGGGCTGGTCGCCGACGATCGCGAGCTGCGTCGTCAGGGCCCCTCCTACAGCGGCGACACCCTGGCCTCCCTGCGCCGCGACTACGGCGCCCGGGCACGGCTGGTGATGGCAGTGGGAGCCGATGCCTTCTTCAAGCTGCATCAGTGGCGCGACCCGCAGCGGCTGTTCGAGCTGGCCCACGTGGTGGTGATCGATCGCCCCGACCATCGCCAGGCACTGCCCGCCGAAGTGAATCGCCTGATCGCGGGGCGCGAGGTCGACACCGCCGGCGCGCTGTTCGCCCGTTCCGCCGGCGGCGTGCTGCACCTGCGCCTGCCCAGCCGCATGGCGATCTCGGCGACGGGGCTGCGCGAGCGGCTGGCCGAGGGGCGCAGCGTGCGTTATCTGCTGCCCCGGGCGGTGGAGGATTACATTCGTGTGCACGATCTTTACCGCTGGCAGGAATTGTCGGGGTAGAATGGCGTCTGACGAGACCGTTGCTTACGAGGAGCTATGCAGACCGACGCACTCAAGACCCTGGCGATCGATGCCCTGGAGGAACTCAAGGGGCAGGACATCGCCGAACTCGATGTCTCGGCGCTGACCAGCGTCACCGATATCATGCTGGTGGCCAGCGGGACCTCGTCCCGCCACGTGGCGGCACTGGCCAACAACGTGGTCGAGAAGGCCAAGGAAGCCGGCGTGCGCCCTCTGGGGGTCGAGGGCAAGGCCGGCGACGAATGGATGCTGATCGATCTCGGCGATGTCGTGGTGCATGTGATGATGCCGGAAACCCGTCGACTCTATGATCTGGAACGCCTGTGGGCCGACATGCCTGCCGACGTCGAGGAGCGGGTCGGCGGAGGGCGGGCGTGAAGGTACGCCTGATCGCCGTGGGTAACCGCATGCCCGACTGGGTCGAGCGCGGTGTCGACGAGTACCGCAAGCGCCTGCCGCGGGACTTCGCGCTCGAGATCGTCGAGATCGCTCCCGGGGCACGCGGCAAGAATGCCGACGTGGCCCGGGCCGTGACGCTCGAGGGACAGCGCATGCGCGAGCGCCTGCGCGGCGACGAGCTGACGGTCGCGCTGGAAGTCGGCGGCAAGGCCTGGTCCACCGAGCGCCTGGCCCGGGAAGCCGACGACTGGCGTCATTCGGGGCGTGACGTGGCGCTGCTGGTGGGCGGCCCGGACGGTCTCGAGCCGGGGCTGTCGGCGGCGGCCGACCAGCGCTGGTCGCTGTCGGCCCTGACCCTGCCGCACCCCATGGTGCGGCTGATCCTCGCCGAACAACTCTACCGGGCCTGGACGCTCCTGGTGGGCCATCCCTATCACCGCTGACGACGTATCGATGTCACCATGTAGCAGCCACCACCGCCGATCCCGAGCGCACGCCGCCACGTCATGCCTGATGCCATGCCCGGGTCGCGATGCGTAAACGTCGTGATGCGCTGAAGAACCCCGAGCAGGAGCTGCGCGTCTTTCGCAACCGCTCGCTGCTGGCGGCGGCGCTGGTGGTGCTGATGTCCGGCGCGCTGGTGACACGGCTGGTCTATCTGCAGGTGGTCCAGCACGAGGTCTACACCACGCGCTCCGAGGACAACCGGGTGCGGGTCGAACCGCTGCCGCCGACCCGCGGGCTGATCTATGACCGCAACGGCCGGCTGGTGGCCGAGAACCGGCCCACCTACAACCTGACCATCGTGCCCGAGCGGGTCGATGATCTGGACGCCACGCTCGAGCTGCTGGTCGATATCCTGGATCTTCCGCCCGAAAAGGCCGAGATCTTTCACGAACGGGCCTACCAGCGGCAGCGTCCCTACCAGCCGGCATTGCTGATGAGCGAGCTGGATGAACGGCAGATCGCGCGGCTGGCCGTCAATCGCTATCGTCTCCCGGGGGTCGAGGTCGAGGCGCAGCTGCTGCGCTACTACCCCGACCCGAAGATCATGTCCCATGTGCTCGGCTACGTGGGGCGCATCAATGCCGAGGAACTTCGCGAGCTGGACAGCGGCGAGTATGCCGGCACCCACTTCATCGGCAAGACCGGGGTGGAGAAGCAGTACGAGTCGGTCCTGCACGGCAAGGCCGGCCTGCGCCAGGTCGAGGCCAACGCGCGGGGGCGGGTGGTCAAGGAGATCGGGCGCACCGATCCGGTGCCCGGCAAGGACATCGTGCTGACCATCGACGAGCGCCTGCAGCAGCTGGCCTATGACCTGCTGGACGGCCGGCGCGGCGCGATCGTCGCCATACAGCCCAAGACCGGCGACATCCTCGCCATGGCGTCGTCGCCGGGCTTCGACTCCAACCTGTTCGTCACCGGCATCAGCCGCAAGGATTACCGCGCCCTGCGCAACGACCTCGACCTGCCGCTCTACAACCGGGCGGCGCGCGGCCAGTATCCGCCGGCCTCGACGGTCAAGCCCTACATGGCGCTGGCCGGTCTGGCCAATGAGGTGATCTCGCCCGACAAGACGATCTTCGACCCCGGGTACTACAAGCTGCCGGGCTTCGACCGGCGTTATCACAACTGGCTGCGCTGGGGGCATGGGCGTGTCGACATGCGCCGGGCCATCGAGGTGTCCAACGACACCTACTTCTATCGCCTGGCCCATGAGCTGGGTATCGATCGGTTGTCGGCCTTCATGCACCGCTTCGGCTTCGGCGAGGATACCAGCTACGACGTCTACGGCGCCTCGAAGGGGCTGATGCCGTCAAGGGAGTGGAAGCGCGAGCGCAAGGGGCAGGTGTGGTTCCCCGGCGAGACCCTTTCGGTCGGCATCGGCCAGGGGTACTGGCTGGCCACGCCGCTGCAGATGGCCACGGCGCTGTCGGTACTCGCCAATCGCGGCAAGTGGGTAACGCCGCACCTGGCCAAGCGGATCGGCGACGAGCCGGTCAAGCCGCCGCCCGCCAAGCCCGATATCGAGCTCGACGACAAGTGGTGGGATCTGGTCCGCGACGCCATGGGGCGGGTGATGAGCGGCAGCGAGGGCACCGCGCGGCGTGTCGGTGCCGGGCTCGAGTACCGCATGGCCGGCAAGTCGGGCACGGCGCAGGTCTTCACGCTGGACAACGATGAGCGCTACAACGCCGACGAGCTCGAGAATCGCCTGCACGACCACGCCCTGTTCACCGCCTTTGCGCCGATCGACGACCCGCAGATCGCGGTGGCCGTGGTGGTGGAAAACGCCGGCGGCGGCAGCTCCCATGCCGCGCCGCTGGCGCGGGCGATCACCGATGCCTGGCTGCTGCCCGACGACAACGCGTTGGACAAGGCCGCGGCGGAAATCCGCGAGCGAGGGACCCATGCGACTCCGTGATTCGGCCCTTCTTCACTATCCGCGCAACGCCCGCGTCAAGCGTCGGGTGACGCTGTGGACGCGTATTCATCTCGATCCCTGGCTATGTGCCTTTCTGCTGCTGCTGCTGGGCGGTGGGCTGGTGGTGCTCTACAGCGCCAGCGGTCAGCGCCTATCGGTGGTGGAAGCCCAGGCGATGCGCCTCGGGGTGGCGCTCACGGCGATGGTGATCGTCGCCCAGTTCTCGCCGAAGACGCTGTGTCGCTGGTCGCCGGTGGCCTACGGGGCCGGGCTGCTGATGCTGATCGCCGTCGAGCTGATGGGGGATATCGGCATGGGCGCGCAGCGCTGGCTGGTGATTCCCGGAGTGATCCGCTTCCAGCCCTCCGAACTGATGAAGGTGGCGATGCCGATGATGATCGCCGCCTACCTCCATCGCCGGGCGCTGCCGCCGAGCCTGCCGGACCTGCTGGTGTGCGCCGTGATCATCGCCGTCCCGGTACTGCTGATCGCCCGGCAGCCCGATCTGGGCACCTCGCTGCTGGTGGCGGCCTCGGGCGTGTTCGTGGTGCTGCTGGCCGGCATCTCGTGGCGCATCGTCGCCGTGCTGGGGCTGCTGGCCGGCTCGGCGCTGCCGCTGCTGTGGATGAACATGCATGACTACCAGCGTCAGCGCGTGCTGACCTTCCTCAACCCGGAAAGCGATCCGCTGGGCTCGGGCTGGAACATCATCCAGTCGACCACGGCGATCGGCAGCGGCGGCATCTTCGGCAAGGGCTGGACGCTGGGCACCCAGTCGCAGCTGGAGTTTCTGCCGGAACGCCACACCGACTTCATCGTCGCGGTGCTCGGCGAGGAACTGGGGCTGATCGGCATGCTGAGCTTCCTGGCGGTCTACCTGCTGATCGTCGGCCGCGGGCTGGTGATGGCGAATCAGGCCCACGATACCTTCGGCCGGCTGGTCGGCGGCAGCCTGATCCTGACCTTCTTCATCTACGTGTTCGTCAACATCGGCATGGTCAGCGGCATTCTGCCGATCGTTGGGGTGCCGCTGCCCCTGGTCAGCTACGGCGGGACCTCCAGCGTGACGTTGCTGACCGGCTTCGGTATTCTCATGGCGATTCACGGGCACCGGCGGCTGCTGCCGCGCTGAACCGCCATTCCCGGTGGCGGCGACCATCGGCCAACAGGGAGATTCGACGACAATGAGCAAGTGGCTGGACCGTCGACAACGCGTGCTGCGGGCAGGGCTGCTGGGTGGCGTTTGCCTGCTGGCGGCCCTGCCGGCGGTGGGCGCCGACGAGACGTTCGACCCGGGCACGCATCCGGCGATCGCCCGCTGGGTCGACGCCCAGGTGGCTTCCGGCGCGGACCGCGGCTGGCTGGAAAAGGCCCTGAAGCAGGCGGCGTATCGCCAGGGCGTGCTCGAGGCGATGTCGAAGGCGCCCGAGCGCCACCTGCGCTGGGACGAGTATCGTGACATCTTCATCCAGCCGGAGCGCATCCAGGCGGGCGCCGACTTCGTGCGCGCGCATCGCGACGCCTTCGCGCGGGCCCGGGACACCTACGGCGTGGCGCCCGAAGTGATCGCCGCGATCATCGGCGTGGAAACCTACTACGGCCGCCATGCCGGCAGTCATCGCGTGCTCGACTCGCTGGCCACGCTGGCCTTCCACCATCCGTCGCGAGGCGAGTTCTTCCGCGGCGAGCTGGCGGCCTTCCTGACCATCACCCGCGAGCAGGGGGTCGACCCCGGTTCGCTGGAAGGCTCCTATGCCGGGGCGATGGGTTATCCCCAGTTCATTCCCACCAGCTATCAGGCCTACGCGGTAGACTTCGACGACGACGGCAAGCGGGACCTGTGGCATGACCCCGTCGACGCCATCGGCAGTGTCGGCAACTACTTCGCCCGGCATGGCTGGCAGGCGGGGGCGCCGATTGTCGCCGAGGCGACGGGCCCGGCCACACCGCCCGATGCCATCGCCTTCAATCGCACCCAGCCGCCCTATGAGCGCGTCGACGCCCTGGCCGCCGCCGGTGTCCAGGCAGAGGATTCGAGCCTGGCGGCGGATCGCCAGGTGATTCCGCTGGCCCTCGACGTGGCCGACGGCAAGACCCGTTATCGCCTCGGCTTCCGCAACTTCTACGTCATTACCCGCTACAACCACAGCCACCTCTATGCCATGGCGGTGGCCACCCTGGCCGAGCGCATTCGCGAGGCCCTGGAGGCGCCGGCATGACACGCGCGTGGTGGCTGCCGGCGATGCTGGTCGCGCTGCTGGTCCTGGCCGGCTGTGCCGGTGACGGGGCCCGGCAGGGCGGCGGGCGTTATGCCATGGGCGAGGATGCCTATCCCGACAGCCCGCCCGATGTCTCGCAGGTTCCCGATGCCGTGCCCCGGGTCGAACCACGTGCCGAGAGCGGCAACCGCTCGACCTACCGGGTGTGGGGCAGGACCTATCATGTGCTCTCCGACCCGCGAGGCTACGAGGCGGAGGGCACCGCCTCCTGGTACGGCAAGAAGTTCCAGGGGTATGACACTGCCAGCGGCGAGCCCTACGACATGTACAAGATGTCGGCGGCGCATCGGACCCTGCCGTTGCCGACCTATGCCCGGGTGACCAACACCGACAACGGCCGCTCGGTCATCGTCCGCGTCAACGACCGGGGGCCGTTTCATGGCAACCGGCTGATCGATCTTTCCTATGCGGCTGCGGCGCGGCTGGGTATCCTTCGCCACGGCACGGGGCATGTGCGGGTCGAGGCGATCGACCCGGTGGCCTGGCAGGCTCGGCATGGCAAGTCGACGGCGGGCGAGGGCGAGTCGGTCGCCGCCGCGAAGTCGCCGACGAAGAGGCAGGCGGCAGTGGCGACACGGGCCGCTCCGGCAAAGGCTCCGCCCCGGGCCGTGTCGCTGTCGCCGCGCAAGGCGTCCGACACCGGCTCGGCGTCGGGCGGGCCGGCAGAAGGCATGTTCTATCTGCAGGTGGCGGCGCTGGGGTCGGCCGGCAATGCCGAGCGGCTGCGTGAGCGCCTGCAGTCCCGTCTCGATCGACCGGTGCGCATCGACAACGGCGGCCGGCTACATCGAGTTCAGGTCGGCCCGGTGGCCGATCGTCCGGCGCTGGAGGCGCTGCGGCGCGAGCTTCAGCAGGCCGGCTTCGCGCAGGCTTTCACCGTTACCGCCGGTCAGCAATGATGACCGATGGATTTCCCTGACAACCAGCAACGAGAAACACGCGTCATGAGACTGTCCCTTTTTCCCTCTCGTCCCTGGCATGGTCTGGCTGTTGCCGTCACCGCGTTCTGTATCGCGATAGTCCAGCCCGTGATGGCCGAACAGCAGCCCCAGCCGGATTCCCAGCAGCAGCAGAAGACCCTGCCGCAGCCGATGATTCCTTCGCCGCCGAGCCTTGCTGCGTCGTCGTGGATCCTGCTCGACGCCAACAGCGGCGAGGTGCTGGTCGAGCACAATGCCGACGAGCGGCTGCCGCCAGCCAGTCTGACCAAGATGATGACCGCCTATATCGTCGAGAAGGAGATCGACGACGGCAACATCTCCGACGACGACATGGTCACCATCAGCGAGCATGCCTGGCGCACCGGCGGGTCGCGGATGTTCGTGCGCGAGGGCACCCAGGTCAAGGTCGATGACCTGCTTCATGGCGTGGTCATTCAGTCGGGCAATGATGCCAGTGTTGCCCTGGCCGAATACGTCGCCGGTTCCGAGTCGTCGTTCGCCGACCTGATGAACCAGCAGGCGCAGCGCATGGGACTCAAGAACACCCATTTCGCCAACGCTACCGGCCTGCCCCACGAGGATCACTACTCGTCCGCCCGGGACCTGGCGACGATCGCCCGACACATCATCCGGGATTATCCGGATCACTATCAGATCTATTCCAAGAAGTACTTCACCTACAACGATATCCGCCAGCCCAACCGCAACCGCCTGCTGTGGCGGGACCCGGCGGTCGACGGCCTGAAGACCGGGCATACCGAGGAGGCCGGATACTGTCTGGTGTCTTCCGCCAAGCAGGACGACATGCGGCTGATTTCCGTGGTGATGGGCACCAAGTCCGACGAGGCCCGCGCCCAGGAGTCGCAGAAACTGCTCAGCTACGGCTTCCGCTTCTTCGACACCTTCAAGCTCTACCAGCGGGGTGCCGTACTCAATCAGCCGCGTATCTGGGGCGGGGCGAGCGATGCCCTCAAGCTGGGTGTGACCCAGGACATCTACCTGACCGTGCCGCAGGGCCGGCGTGATGAAATGACCGCCAAGCTGAACATTCCGGAGACCATCAAGGCGCCGGTACAGGCCGGTCAGCAGCTGGGCACGCTGCAGGTCAAGCTGGGTGGCAAGGTGATCCGCGAGCAGCCGCTGGTGGCGCTGCAGAGCGTGGAGCAGGGCGGCTTCTTCAAGCGTATCTGGGATGCGATCGTGCTGTTCGTGACCGGCCTGTTCTGAGGCCACCCGCGCCCGGTGGTGGTCGATTGCCGGGCGCCATGCTTGCCCTGGGTACCGGTCGACCTTGGTCGACCGGTACAGGTTGCGTAGAATACTCGGAAATGGCTTTCACCGAGTGACCCTCATGAACGACAAATCCCTGCGCGACCTGCGGGTCGAGACGCCGACCTCCGGGGTCGAGCGGCCTCGGGTCGAGTTCCCCTGTGACTATCCCATCAAGATCGTCGGCGATGCCGCGCCGGACTTCGAGCAAGTCGTGATCGAGATCGTCGAGCAGCATGCCCCGGGCGTCGATCGCACCACCATCAATGCCGTGGACAGCCGCAACGGGCGCTTTCGCTCCGTTCGCGTGACCATCACCGCGACCGGCCATGACCAGCTCGAGGCGCTGTTCGCCTCGCTGAAGGCGACCGGCCGTGTGCACATGGTGGTGTGATGACGAGCGACAGCGGCCGTCTGCCGGTTCAGGTGCAGCGCCTCGGGCGGCGCGACTATCTGCCCGTCTGGCAGGCGATGCGCGAGCTCACCGACCAGCGTGACGCCGACACGCCCGACCAGTTCTGGCTCGTCGAGCATGATCCGGTGTTCACCCAGGGGCAGGCCGGCAAGCCCGAGCACCTGTTGATGCCCGGCGATATCCCGGTGGTGGCCACCGATCGCGGCGGTCAGGTGACCTATCACGGCCCCGGTCAGGTCGTGCTCTACCCGCTACTCGATGTGCGGCGTGCCGGCCTGGGCGTGCGCGATCTGGTGACGGCGCTGGAGAACGCGGTCGTCGCCCTGCTGGCGGGGTACGGCGTGACGGCAAAGGCACGCCCCGATGCCCCGGGGGTCTACGTGGGCGAGGCCAAGATCGCTTCGCTGGGGCTGCGTATCCGTCGCGGGTGCAGCTTTCACGGCGTGGCCCTCAACGTCGATGGGGACCTGTCGCCCTTCCTGCGCATCAATCCCTGCGGGTATGCCGGCATGGCGATGACGCGGCTTGCCGATCTGATCGATGACTGCCCGGATGTCGATACGGTGGCCGGGCGCTTGGCCGAGTGTCTGGCCCGTGAGCTGGGTCGTGAGCTAATCCTGGCCGAGGCATAGCCTGTGCGGGAAAAGCGGGCATGAAAAACCCGGCGGCCTTTACAGGCTGCCGGGTTTTTTCATGCGTGGGGGCGGCGCTCAGCCGACGTTGACGGCGTCGATGCGGTTCGGATCGGAGGACTGCCCGGGCACCTCGGCGGGGGCTGCCAGGCCCAGGTTGTTCTTCTCGAACACCCGATCCGCTCGATAGCTGGAACGCACCAGCGGACCCGAGGGCACTTCCATGAAACCCTTTTCCAGCCCCAGCACCCGGTAGCGTTCGAACTCCTCGGGGGTGACCCAGCGCTCCACCGGCAGGTGGTTGCGCGTCGGCTGCAGGTACTGCCCCAATGTCACGATATCGACGCCGATGGCCCGCAGGTCATCGAAGGTCTGCAGGATCTCTTCCTCGGTTTCCCCCAGGCCCAGCATCAGGCTGGTCTTGGTGATCACCTCGGGGCGATGGCGCTTGGCATGGGCGAGGACGTCGAGGGTCTTGCGATAGCCGGCCCGCGGGTCGCGCACGCGCTGGGTCAGGCGCTCCACGGTCTCGACGTTCTGGGCGAACACCTCGAGGCCCGAGTCGACGACCTGCTCGATGGCGCTGGGCGCCCCGTCGAAGTCCGGGGTCAGGGCTTCCACGGCGACCTCGGGGGTATGTTCCTTGATGGCGCGGATGCAGTCGGCATAGTGGCTGGCGCCGCCGTCCGGCAGGTCATCGCGGTCCACCGAGGTGAGCACCACGTAGCGCAGCCCCATCAGCTCCACCGACTTGGCGGTGTTGGCCGGTTCCTCGGCGTCGAGCCAGCCCCGCGGGTTGCCGGTGTCGACGGCGCAGAAACGGCAGGCCCGGGTGCACACCGAGCCCATCAGCATGATGGTGGCGGTGCCGTTGCTCCAGCATTCGCCCATGTTGGGGCAGTGTGACTCGGCGCAGACGGTGCTCAGCCGGTGTTCGGCGACGTTGCGCTTCACGGCGTCGAAACGCCCGCCGCCGGGAATCTGGGCGCGCAGCCACTGGGGCTTGCGCCCGCCGACGCCACCGCCTTCGCTCTGGTTGCGAGACTTCATGCCATCCTTGATGGCGGCGATGCCGTGATCGTTGCGGTATTTCTTGCCGCTGGTGACGCGCTGGGAGGGGGTGTCGCTCATGGTTCTTGAGCCTCTCTGCAAGCCGGCCGCTGGCGCCGGAACGCCGGCACTGCCGCGGGGGCATGGGCGCTGCGCCGAATGGCGGTTCCGGGCGGCCGGGCATGACGGATGATGCGTGGATCGATGGCCTCAACATACCACACGAGGCCCGGTTCTGGACAGCGAGCGCCGGCCTGGCCAGGGCTATTGCCGATAGCTGAAACATGGCTCGGGCTGAGCCGACGGCAGGCCTGCGAGGAGGCGCTGTAGACCCTTCCCTGGGCGCTACCGATGCCATCCCTGGCATCGGACCTCCTCTCCAGCCTGCCCCCGGCGCCCTCGTCGAAGCCAACTGCGATTGCCCTGCCGGCGCGGCGCTCAGGCGTCGACCATCGGCAGGCACACGAAGCTGGGCCCGGGGGCGGGCTCGATCGGTGCCTTGAAATGGGCGTTGAGCTCCGGCAGCAGTTCGCGCACGAAACGCATGAACAGCTCGGTGACCGGGGTCGGGTAGCGGTCCTTGGGGTAGACCGTGCACCAGGAGCGCTTGAGCGGAAAGCCGGGCAGGTCGGGGGAGGCGAGCAGCCCCGAGGCCAGCTCGAGCTGAACCGCCAGGCGCGGCAGCACCGCCACGCCGAGATGGGCCATCACGCCCTGCTTGATCGCCTCGTTGGTGCCCATTTCCAGCGTGTGCGCCAGGGAGACACGCTCGCGCGCGACGAACTCCTCGAAGGCGGTGCGCGTGCCGGAGCCGGGTTCGCGCATCAGCACGTAATGGCGCGTGAAGTCTTCCAGCGTGGGCTGCGTGGCGGTGAGCAAGGGATGCCCGGGCCAGACGATGGGAATCATCTCGTTGTCGAGAATCGGCATGAAGGCCAGGTTGGCGTCGTCGGGCACCATGCCCATGATCACCAGGTCGTCGCGTCGCTCGGCGAGACGCTCCAGTGCCTGACCGCGATTGCACACCCGCAGTCGGATGTGGACTTCCGGATAGCGGGCACGGAAACGCGCCAGGATGTGCGGCACCACATACTGGGCGGTGGAGACTGCCGTGAGAATGAGCTCGCCGCGGATCGTGCCGGCCAGTTCGGACAGTTCCATCTGCAGGCTCGAGACCTGGCCGAAGATCGACTGCACGGTGGCCGCCAGAGCGTCGGCGGCGGGCAGCACGTGCAGGGTTTTGCCGGCGTACTTGAACAGCGGCTGCTCGAGAGCCTGTTCCAGCTGACGGATTTGGGCGCTGACCGCGGGCTGGGTGAGCCCCAGTTGCTCGGCCGCGCGCGAATAGGATTGCTGGCGGTGAACGGCCTGAAAGACCTGAAGCTGGCGAAAGGTCAGTCTGTTGAGCAGGTGCGGGCGCGACATGGCGGTTTCCGTTACAGGTATAAGCGCTACCTTATAGGTTGGCAAAAAAATATCAATTTTTCTATTGGTGTTTGCCCGGGGTAGCGTAAAAGCCACACCCAACACGGCCGCGGCAACGGACAAGCCACCCTTGAGTTTTTCGCATGCCCGTCGTGGACGCAACCCTGGAGGACAGCCTGTGTTCCGGAAACTGTTGATCGCCAATCGCGGCGAGATTGCCGTACGGATCGTGCGCGCCTGTGCCGAAATGGGGATCCGTTCCGTCGCCATCTATACCGAGCCGGATCGCTTCGCGCTGCACGTCAAGCGGGCCGACGAGGCCCACTTCGTCGGCGACGATCCCCTGGCGGGCTATCTCGATCCGCGCCGCATCGTCGACCTGGCCCGCGAGACGGGCTGCGATGCCATTCACCCCGGCTACGGCTTTCTTTCCGAGAATGCCGACCTGGCCCGCATCTGCGCCGAGGCGGGGATCGCCTTCGTCGGCCCGGATGCCTCGGTGATCGCACGGATGGGCGACAAGACCGCGGCGCGCGCGGCGATGCGAGAGGCCGGCGTGCCGGTGACGCCCGGCTCGCAGGGCAACCTGGAAAGCCGCGAGGCGGCCCTCGCCCTGGCCGACGAGATCGGCTACCCGGTGATGCTCAAGGCCACCTCGGGCGGCGGCGGGCGCGGCATCCGCCGCTGCGACGATGCCCGGCAGCTCGAGCAGGCCTGGGAGCGGGTGATTTCCGAAGCCACCAAGGCCTTCGGCAGCGCCGACGTGTTCATGGAGAAGTGCGTGGTCGAGCCGCACCACATCGAGGTGCAGATCCTCGCCGATCGCCACGGTCACGTCATCCATCTGTTCGAGCGCGACTGCTCGATCCAGCGCCGCAACCAGAAGCTCATCGAGATCGCCCCCAGCCCGCAGCTGACCCCCGAGCAGCGCGCCTATGTCGGCGAGCTGGCGGTGCGCGCCGCCAAGGCGGTGGGTTACGAGAACGCCGGCACCGTGGAGTTCCTGGTCAAGGGCAACGAGATCTACTTCATGGAGATGAACACCCGCGTCCAGGTGGAGCACACCATCACCGAGGCGATCACCGGGGTCGACATCGTCCGTGAGCAGATCCGCATCGCCGCCGGGCTCAAGCTGGCCTTCCGCCAGGAGGACATCCACCACCACGGCTACGCGATCCAGTTCCGCATCAATGCCGAGGATCCCCGCAACGACTTCCTGCCGTCGTTCGGCCGCATCACCCGCTACTACGCGCCCGGCGGCCCCGGGGTGCGCACCGACACGGCAATCTATACCGGCTACACGATCCCGCCGTATTTCGACTCGATGTGCCTGAAGCTGATCGTCTGGGGGCTGACCTGGGAGGAAACCCTGGACCGGGGCATCCGGGCACTCAACGACATGCGTCTGCAGGGGGTCAAGACCACCGCGCCCTATTACCAGGAGATCCTGCGCCATCCCGACTTCCGCAGCGGCGAGTTCGATACCGGCTTCGTCCCGGCGCATCCCGAACTGCTCAACTACTCGGTGAAGCGCAACCCCGAAGAGGTCGCGCTGGCCATCGCTGCCGCCATCGCCGCCCACGCCGGACTATAAGGAGAGATTCATGAGCCCGAAGCAACCCGACCGGGTCCACGTCACCGACGTCGTGCTGCGTGACGGTCACCAGTCGCTGATCGCCACCCGCATGCGCACCGAGGACATGCTGCCGATCTGCCCGCAGCTGGACGCCATCGGCTTCCACTCCCTCGAGGTCTGGGGCGGGGCGACCTTCGACGCCTGCGTGCGCTTCCTCAAAGAGGACCCCTGGGAGCGCCTGCGCTCGCTGAAGGAGGCGCTGCCCAGCACGCCGCTGCAGATGCTGCTGCGCGGCCAGAACCTGCTCGGCTATCGGCATTACGCCGATGACGTGGTGGAGCGCTTCGTCGCCCGTTCCGCGGAGAACGGCATCGACATCTTCCGGGTGTTCGATGCGCTCAACGACCTGCGCAACCTCGAGACCGCGATGGCCGCGGTCAAGGCCAGCGGCAAGCACGCCCAGGGCACGCTGTGCTACACGGTCAGCCCGGTGCACACCCTGGCGATGTACGTCGACCAGGCGCGGCGGCTGGTCGAGATGGGCGCCGATTCCATCGCCATCAAGGACATGGCCGGGCTGCTCACGCCGTATGCCGCCGAGGAGCTGGTCGCCGCGCTGAGCGAGGCCGTCGACGTACCCATCCAGCTGCACGCCCACGCCACCTCCGGGCTTTCGGCGCTGTGCCAGCTCAAGGCGATCGAGGCCGGTTGCCGGCACATCGATACCTGCAACTCGGCGTTCGCCGGCGGCACCAGCCATCCCTCCACCGAGTCGATGGTCGCCGCCCTGCAGGGCACCGGCTACGACACCGGGCTGGATCTGGAGGCGCTCAAGGAAGTGGGGGACTACTTCCGCGAGGTGCGCGGGAAGTACGCCGCCTTCGAGAGCGAGTTCACCCGCGAGGACGTCTCGGTACAGATCAATCAGGTGCCGGGCGGCATGATGTCCAACCTCGCCAACCAGCTCAAGGAACAGAACGCGCTGGGCAAGATCCGCGAGGTGTTCGCCGAGATCCCGCGGGTGCGTGCCGACCTCGGCTACCCGCCGCTGGTCACGCCGACCTCGCAGATCGTCGGCACCCAGGCGGTGATGAACGTGCTCACCGGCGAGCGCTACAAGAGCATCACCAACGAGGTCAAGCGTTACCTGCTGGGCGGCTATGGCCACCCGCCGGCCGAGGTCAACGAGACCGTCCGGCGCCAGGCCATCGGCAACGAGCCGGTCGAGGAGGGGCGGCCGGCCGACAGCCTGTCGCCCGAGATGACACGCCTGACCGGCGAGATCGGCGAGCTGGCCGAGAGCGAGGAGGATGTGCTGACCTTCGCCATGTTCCCCGATCTGGGACGTGACTACCTGCAGGGTCGCCGCGACGGCACGCTGTCGCCCGAGCCGCTGCCCAGCGCCGAGCCGGCCGAGCGCCCGGTGACCGAGGGCGTGCCCACCGAGTTCGTCATCGACGTGCACGGTGAGTCCTACGAGGTGCAGATCACCGGCGTGGGGCGCACCGGCGACAAGCGCCAGGTCTACCTGACCCTGGACGGCATGCCCGAGGAGGTGGTCTTCGAGGCCAAGGACGATTATGTCGGCGGCGGCGAGTCGGGGCGCGCCAAGGCCTCCGCGCCCGGTCACGTGACCACCTCGATGCCCGGCAACATCGTCGACGTGCTGGTCGAGGTCGGCGACGCGGTCGAGGCGGGGCAGGCCGTGCTGATCACCGAGGCGATGAAGATGGAAACCGAGGTGCATGCCCGGGTCGCCGGCAGCGTCAAGGCCGTGCACGTGTCGCGCGGCGACCGGGTGACCCCCGGCGAGGTGCTGATCGAGATCGAGTGACACGGCACGCTCGACACCACTTGCTTGCCCGGCATCAATGCCGGGCTTTTTCGTCTCGGGCGGCTATCACCTATGCTGACAGCGTCTTCAGGCGGATCGGGAGCGTGTCATGAACGCCAGGGGAATGCTCGAGGAATTGATGAAGCAGGCCGGCAGCCGCGGCAAGCGCAGCCCGGATCCACGCCGACTGGTGCCCGGCAGCGCCCTGGGAATCCTGCTGGGAACCCATCGCGGGCGGCGTGCCGGCCGACGGGCGATCCAGTACGGCGCCCTGGCCGGGCTGGGAACGCTGGCCTGGCGCGCCTGGCAGTCGCACCAGGCCGGTCGGGACACGAGCGAAACGGCCGTGCCCGACGATGGCGAGCCACTGGAACAGCTGCAGGGCGAGGCCCTTGAAGCTCGCAGCATGGCGCTGCTCAAGGCGATGATCGCCGCCGCCCGGGCCGACGGCCATATCGATGCCGCCGAGCGCGCCCAGCTGGTCGAGCAGATCGATGCGCTGGGAGCCGACCCGCCGTTGCTGGCCTGGGTGGACGAGCAGCTCCAGGCGCCGCTGGATGCCGGGCAGCTGGCGATGGACGCCGACTCGCCCCAGGCGGCGCGTGAAATGTATCTGGCCAGTGTCGCCATCATCGACGTGCAGAATCCGATGGAGCGAGCCTGGCTCGACCAGCTTGCCGCCTCGCTCGGGCTGGGAAGCGAGGTGGTCGAGGCGCTCGAGGCCAGGACCGCGAACGGCGGTTGAGACGCCCGGGCATGATGGCCCCGCACGGCGTGCGGGGCGCAAGGTGCATGGTCATCGACACACAGGAGAGAATCGCATGGATGACAGGCAGGCGAAGGAGGAAGTGGGCCGCTGGCTCGATCGCTGCTGCGGTCAGGCATGTCGCCTGGATACGCGCAGCATGCTGACCGGCGGGGCACTGGGGCTGCTGCTGAGCAGCCGCCATGGTCGCAGTGCCCTGGGCAAGGTGATCAAGTACGGCGCCGTGGCGGGGCTGGGGGCCCTGGCATGGCGGGAGCGGGAGCGACAGCGCGGCAGGCCCTCGGAAGCCGCGGCACCCGGCGGCTCGACCGGCACGGCCGAGCCGCCCGAAGTCTTCGAATCGCCCTCGGGCGAGCCGCCGGCAGTTCCGCCGCGGGGCGAGGACCCGCCGTCTGTCTGAGTAGAATGGCGGCGCTTCAGTCGCGATTCGGCGTGGCGCTGATCCGGTGCAATGCCAGGTCGGCGCCCTCGAACTCCTGCTCTTCGCTGAGACGGATACCCACCAGCCGCTTCATCCCGCCGTAGACGATGCCGCCGGCGACGACCGCCAGAACGATGCCGCCCAGCGTGCCCACGAGCTGCGCGGCCAGGCTGACGCCACCCAGCCCGCCCAGCCAGGACTGACCGAACAGGCCGGCGGCGATGCCGCCCCAGGCGCCGCAGATGCCATGCAGCGGCCACACACCCAGTACGTCGTCGATGCGCCAGCGGTTCTGGGTCAGGGTGAACAGCGACACGAACAGGGCCCCGGCCACGGCGCCCGTCGCCAGGGCGCCGATCGGGTGCATCAGGTCCGAGCCGGCACAGACCGCCACCAGCCCGGCCAGCGGCCCGTTGTGGATGAAGCCCGGGTCGTTGCGGCCCAGCGCCATGGCCGCCAGGATGCCGCCGACCATCGCCATCAGCGAGTTGACGGCGACCAGGCCGCTGATGCCGTCGAGGGTCTGCGCGGACATCACGTTGAAGCCGAACCAGCCGACCGTCAGGGTCCAGGCGCCCAGCGCCAGGAAGGGGATGCTCGACGGCGGGTGGGCGGCCACCGCGCCATGACGAGGATAGCGCCCACGCCGCGCACCCAGGGCCAGCACCGCCATCAGCGCCACCCAGCCGCCGAAGCCGTGCACCACCACGGAGCCGGCGAAGTCGTGGAAGGGATGGCCGAAAGTCCGGGTCAGCCAGTCCTGAAGCTGCCAGTTGTCGTTCCAGACGATGCCTTCGAAGACGGGGTAGGCCAGCCCGACCAGCAGCAGGGTGGCGGTGAACTGCGGGTAGAAGCGGGCCCGTTCGGCGATGCCGCCGGAGATGATGGCCGGTATGGCCGCGGCGAAGGTCAGCAGGAAGAAGAACTTGACCAGGCCATAGCCATGATCGGCCGACAGGCTCTGGGCGCTGACGAAGAACCCCGAGCCGTAGGCGATGAGGTGGCCGATCGTGAAGTAGGCCACGGTCGAGGCGGCGAAGTCGGTGATGATCTTGACCAGGGCGTTGACCTGATTCTTGGCGCGTACCGTGCCGACTTCCAGGAAGGCAAAGCCGGCGTGCATGGCCAGTACCATGCAGGCGCCCAGAAGCAGGAACAGGACGTCGGAGCTGGAAGGCATGTCAGTCATGGCGTGTTGTGTCGTTGTGTGGGTTCCTGGTGCACGCCGCGGTGCAGAAGGCGAGCGCGGACCCTTTTCAAGCACGATGCATGCCAGCTTTCTTTTCATCGTGAAAACAGCGAGTTGTTGTCGAGCCTCACCAGAATGGCGCTTTTCGTGCACTGTTTTGGCGCGTCGCGACATCGATCCTGCACCAGACGGGTGCCCGGCCGGCACTGGCTTGCGCCCGAAATGCGCATGAATTTGCAGAGCCGGTGGGCTGTATCGACGGCGGGGGAAGCGTATGCTTATCTTGCAGTGCAGCACTCACTTCCGGAGTCGACCCATGTTTCCCGTCAATGCCTCGCTTGCCACGTCACTGACCGCCCTGTGGGACCCCCTGGGGCTGGGCCAGGCCGCCGTCGACTACTGGCGAGACACCCTCGAGCGCAGCGTGCTCTACCTGGATGTCATGCGCCAGCGGGGCAATCAGTATCTCGAGCACATGGAGCAGACGCGCCCCTCGGTGCTGGGTTTCGAGGCGGAGCTGCTGATCGACGGCCGGACGCTGGCGCGGCCGGTCAACTACGAACTGCTGCGCATCCTGCCCCCCGAGGGGGTCGAGATCGACGAGGATCAGCGTCCCTTCGTGGTGATCGACCCGCGTGCCGGGCACGGTCCGGGGATCGGCGGGTTCAAGCCCGACAGCGAGATCGGCGTGGCCCTGCGGGCCGGCCATCCCTGCTATTTCATCGGCTTCCTGCCGTTCCCCGAGCCCGGCCAGACCGTCGAGGACGTAATCGAGGCGGAAGTCGAGTTCCTGCGTGCCGTCATCGCCCGGCATCCGCAGACCACGGAACGGCCCATGGTGGTCGGCAACTGCCAGGCCGGCTGGCAGATGATGATGGCGGCGGCGCTGGAGCCCGCCTGCTTCGGGCCGATCCTGATCGCCGGCGCGCCGCTGTCCTACTGGGCCGGCGAGCGTGGCAAGGCACCGATGCGCTACACCGGCGGCATGACCGGCGGCAGCTGGATCACGGCCCTGGCCAGCGACCTGGGGGCCGGCAGCTTCGACGGCGCCTGGCTGGTGCAGAACTTCGAGAAGCTCAACCCGTCGAATACGCTCTGGAGCAAGCAGTATCGGCTGTTCGCCAACATCGACAGCGAGGCCGAACGCTATCTGCAGTTCGAGCGCTGGTGGGGCGGGCACGTGGTGCTGGCCGGCGAGGAGATCCAGTACATCGTCGACAACCTGTTCGTCGGCAACCGCCTGAGCACCGCGCAGCTGCTGACCCGCGACGGCCGGCGCATCGACCTGCGCAACATCCGCTCGCCGATCGTGGTGTTCTGCTCACGGGGCGACGACATCACGCCGCCGCCCCAGGCGCTGGGCTGGATCACCGACCTCTACGACAGCGTCGACGACATCCAGGCCAACGAGCAGACCATCGTCTACTGCATTCACGACACCACCGGGCACCTGGGGATCTTCGTCTCGAGCAGTGTCTCGCGCAAGGAGCATGCCGAGTTCACCGCCAACATGGACTACATCGACATCCTGCCGCCGGGCCTGTACGAGACCCAGGTCACCGAGCGGCCGGCGTCGGCCAACGGGTCGGTCGACGGCGACTACCTGCTCGAGTTCTCGCCGCGCGAGCTCGACGATGTCGAGGGCGTGGTCCAGCCGCTGCAGGAGGACGAGCGGCGCTTTGCCACCGTGGCGCGGCTTTCCGAGATCAACCTGGGGCTCTACCAGCGCTACCTGCAGCCCTGGCTGCGTGCCTGGATGACCCCCGAGGCCGCGCGCTGGATGCGCCGCCTGCATCCGATCCGCCTGGGCTACAAGCTCTTGTCGGATCGCAATCCGGCGACCGTGCCGCTGCCGGTGCTGGCCGATGCCGTGCGTGCCAATCGCGCCCCGGTCGGCGACGGCAACCCCTGGCGGGCCGTCGAGCAGGTGGTGTCCGACAATATCGTGCGCGGGCTCGATGCCTACCGGGACATGCGCGATCGCGCCACCGAGTGGGCGTTCCTGGAAGTCTACGGGCAGCCCTGGCTGCAGATCCTGGCCGGCCTGGGCGCCGATCGGGGCGAGGTGCCCAACCGGCGTCCCGGTCGTGCGCCGGAACATCGGCACTTCATCGCCCGGCGGCGTGCGGAGCTGCGGGCCAAGATGGATCAGGGGACCAGCCATGACGCCGTGGTCCGTGCGATCATCTTCGTGCTGGGCGGCGCACCCTCGACCGACGAGCGCAACTTCCAGCGCCTGAAGGCGACGCGGGCCGAGGTCGAGCCGGGCACCGATCTGGCGCATTTCAAGGCGGTGGTCCGCGAGCAGTTCTTCGTGCTCAAGCTCGATGCGGTGGCGGCGCTCGAGGCGCTGCCGACACTGCTGGCCACGGACTCCGTCGAGTCCATCGACCGGCAGCTGGCCCACGTCGAGCATGTCGTGGCGGCCAGCGCGCCACTGTCGGCCAGCAGCCAGATCCGGCTCGAGCGGGTGCGGACCCTGTTTCACACCGCCCGCGAGGCCGCGAGGGAGCGGATGAAGAAGGCGGAGGGCGGCGCGAAGCCGGAACTGCCTCGCGCCTGAGGTGTCGTCAGGTTCGGGTGCGCGAGGCGATCCACTCGCCGGCATCCGGAATGTTGATGTCGTAGTTTTCCGCCACGTAGGGCGAGCTGATCATGAAGTCCGCGCTCGCCGCGTTGCAGGCGACCGGTACGTTCCACAGGGCCGCCAGCCGCAGCAGGGCCTTGACGTCCGGGTCGTGGGGCATCGGCGAGAACGGGTCCCAGAAGAAGATCAGCAGGTCGAGGCGCTGCTCGGTGATGCGCGCGCCGATCTGCTGGTCCCCGCCCAGCGGGCCGCTCATCAGGCCTTCCACCGGCAGTCCCAGCGTATCGGCGACGCGCCGCGCCGTGGTGCCGGTGCCCAGCAGGTCGTGGGCGGCCAGGATGCTCTTCCAGCGCCTGGCCCAGGCCAGCAGCTCCTCCTTCTTGCCGTCATGGGCGATCAGCGCGATGCGCTTGCGCTCGGGCAGGGTGCGCGTGACATCCCGGGCGGGGCGAGCGCTCATGACGTCGCTTCCATGTCGAGGATCTTCATGGTGTTGGTGCCGCCGTGGGCGTTCATGTGATCGCCGCGGGTGAGGATCACGTGATCACCGCCCTCGGCGATGCCGCGCTCGCGCAGCAGCTTGAGGGCCCGGGCGTCGAGGTCCTCGGCGGGGATGTCGGTGGTGTCGAAGGGCAGCGAGACCACCCCGCGATACAGCGCCATGCGCCGCTGGGCGATGGGACTGTGGGCCAGCCCGACGATCGGCAGCCCCGAGCGGATCCGCGAGGCGATCAGCGGCGTGTAGCCGGTCGAGGTCATGCAGGCGATCGCCGCCACTCCGGAAAGGTGGTTGGCGGCGTACATGGCGGACAGCGCCACCGTCTCGTCGATCCGCGAGAAGCCCTCGTGGATGCGGTGCTTCGACTCCTGGGCGCTGCGCTCGCGCTCGGCGCCCAGGCACAGCCGGTCCATCGCCTCGATGGTCTCCACCGGGTAGTCGCCGGCGGCGGTCTCGGCGGAGAGCATCACCGCGTCGGTGCCGTCGAGCACGGCGTTGGCGACGTCGAACACCTCGGCGCGGGTGGGCAGCGGCGACTCGATCATCGACTCCATCATCTGGGTGGCGGTGATCACCGCGCGGTTGAGGGTGCGGGCACGCTGGATCAGGCGCTTCTGCACGCCGATCAGCTGGGCGTCGCCGATCTCCACGCCGAGATCGCCGCGGGCCACCATCACCGCCTCGCTGGCGCGGATGATGCCGTCGAGCGTGTCATTGTCGGCGACCGCCTCGGCGCGCTCGATCTTGGCCACCAGGCCGATCTCGGCACCCGCCTCGCCGAGCAGCTCGCGGGCGAGCTGCATGTCGGCCGCCGAGCGCGGGAAGGACACCGCCAGGTAGTCGACGCCGATGTCGATGGCGGTCTTCAGGTCCTCGCGGTCCTTGTCGGTGAGCGCCGCGGCGGACAGCCCGCCGCCCTGCTTGTTGATGCCCTTGTTGTTGGAGAGCTTGCCGCCGACCCGCACGCGGGTGTGCACGCGGGGCGGTTCGACGCGCTCCACTTCCAGTTCGAGACGGCCGTCGTCGAGCAGCAGCACGTCACCCGGGGCCACGTCCTCGGCGAGCTGCTGGTAGTCGCAGCCGACCCGGGTGGCGTCGCCGGCATCGCGATCGAGCGAGACGTCGAGGACGAAGGGCGCGCCCTCCTCGAGGGTGACCGCGCCCTCTTTGAGGCGGGCGATGCGGATCTTGGGCCCCTGCAGGTCGCCCAGGGCGGCGACGGTGCGACCGTGGCGCTCGGCGGCCTCGCGCACCGCGACCAGGCGGCGGCGGTGGTCCTCGGGGCTGCCGTGGGAGAAGTTGAGGCGCACCACGTCGACGCCGGCGGTGATCATCGCGTCGAGCACGCCCTCGCGATCGCTGGCGGGGCCCAGGGTGGCGACGATCTTGGTGCGACGGATGGGGGCATGGCCGTGCAACGCTTCCGGCATGGGGGTCTCCTTGGTTGGGCGCTTCATCGATGCATGGAACAGCGTGGCAAATTCTCGTCGCGAGTACCGCCACTGCAGGCCGGCAGGGAGGGCTCCACGAGCCAGCACGCGTCGCCATGCTTTTATGTAGTCATTTTACTACATAATACTACAGCACGATGTCAGCACCGAAAACAGACTCGTCCGCGCGGGGCAGGCAGGTACCGCGGCGACGAGGAAGCTTGCGCAGGCACTTGGGTCATGGCTAGTGTCATGAAGGCCGGCCCGGCGGCAGGCGGCCCGGCCGGCCCCGACCCGTGACTGGCGTGAATCAGGTGGCTGGGGTAGGGTAGGCGCATTTTTCCGCCGACAGCCCGGCGCCGTCGGCAATGGACACCTTGCCGGTTCCCGACGCCGGGAGCCGGCCAGTCGAAAGTGGAGCACTATGGGCAAGTCACTGGTCATCGTCGAGTCGCCGGCCAAGGCCAAGACGATCAACAAGTACCTCGGCAACGACTATATCGTGAAGTCGAGCGTCGGCCATATTCGCGACCTGCCGACCAGCGGCTCGGGCAAGAATGCCTCCGACCCCAAGGAGCGCGCGCGCCAGGCGGCGGCGACCCGCAAGATGTCGCCGGAAGAAAAGGCGGTCTACAAGAAGCAGAAGGCCTGGACGCAGCTGGTTCGTCGCATGGGGCTCGACCCGGAACACGGCTGGGAAGCCAACTACGAGATCCTGCCCGGCAAGGAGAAGGTCGTCGAGGAGCTGGCCAAGCTGGCCAAGAAGGCCGATGCCATCTATCTCGCCACCGACCTTGACCGCGAGGGGGAGGCGATCGCCTGGCACCTGCGCGAGACCATCGGCGGCGACAACGACCGCTACAAGCGGGTGGTGTTCAACGAGATCACCAAGAATGCCATCCAGGAGGCCTTCAAGGAGCCGGGGACGCTCAACATGCCCCGGGTCGAGGCGCAGCAGACGCGTCGCTTCCTGGACCGGGTGGTGGGCTTCATGCTGTCGCCGCTGCTGTGGAGCAAGGTCGCCCGCGGCCTGTCGGCAGGGCGCGTGCAGTCGGTGGCGGTGCGCCTGATCGTCGAGCGCGAGCGCGAGATCCGCGCCTTCGTCCCCGAGGAATTCTGGGATGTGCATGCCGACCTGACGCCCGCCGGTGACGACACTCCGGTGCGCTTCGAGCTGGTCCGCCAGGACGGCAAGCCGTTCCGGCCCACCTCCGAGGCCGAGACCCTGGAGCGCATCGCCGCGCTGCGCACGGCGGAGCTGGCGATCACCGCCCGCGAGCAGAAGCCGACCCGCTCGAAGCCCAATGCGCCCTTCATCACCTCGACCCTGCAGCAGGCGGCCAGCGGCCGGCTGGGCTTCTCGGTCAAGAAGACCATGACGCTGGCCCAGCGGCTCTACGAGGCGGGCTACATCACCTACATGCGGACCGACTCCACCAACCTCTCCCGGGAGGCGGTGGACAGCGTGCGGACCTACATCGGCGAGGCCTACGGCGAACGCTACCTGCCGGAGTCACCCAACCGCTACTCCAGCAAGGAGGGCGCCCAGGAGGCCCACGAGGCGATCCGGCCGTCGGAGGTGACCCGTACCACCGCCGACCTCAGCGGCATGGAGCGCGACGCCGAACGGCTCTACGAGCTGATCTGGCGGCAGTTCGTGGCCTGCCAGATGACGCCCGCCGAGTACCTGTCGACCACGCTGACCGTCGAGGTCGACGGCTACGAGCTGCGTGCCCGCGGGCGGGTACTCAAGTTCGATGGCTACACCCGGGTGATGAAGCCCACCGGCAGGAAGGACGAGGACCAGACGCTTCCCGACCTGGCCGAGGGCACCGCCATGCAGCTGGTGTCGCTCGACCCGCAGCAGCACTTCACCAAGCCGCCGGCGCGCTTCACCGAGGCGAGCCTGGTCAAGGAGCTCGAGAAGCGCGGCATCGGTCGGCCGTCGACCTATGCCTCGATCATCTCGACCATTCAGGATCGCGGCTACGTCAAGCTCGAGAACCGGCGCTTCTATGCCGAGAAGCTCGGCGACATCGTCACCGACCGGCTGGCCGAGTCCTTCGACGACCTGATGGACTACGGCTTCACCGCGCGCATGGAGGACAACCTCGACGAGGTCGCCGAGGGGCAGCGCAACTGGAAGGGGCTGCTGGACGACTTCTACGCGCATTTCAAGCAGCAGCTCGAGCGGGCCGAGGCCGAGGACGGCATGCGTCCCAATCAGCCGGTGCCCACCGACATCGACTGCCCCAAGTGCGGGCGCAAGATGCAGATCCGCACCGCCTCCACCGGCGTGTTCCTGGGCTGCTCGGGCTACAACCTGCCGCCCAAGGAGCGCTGCAAGACCACCATCGACCTGATCCCCGGCGAGGAGGCGGTGGCCGCCGACGCCGGCGAGGATGCCGAGACCGATGCACTGCGCGCCAAGCATCGCTGCCCCGAGTGCGGCACGGCGATGGACAGCTACCTGATCGACGAGACCCGCAAGCTGCACATCTGCGGCAACAGCCCCGACTGCGCCGGCTACGAGATCGAGACCGGCAAGTTCAAGATCAAGGGCTACGAGGGGCCGACCATCGAGTGCGACAAGTGCGGCGCCGACATGCAGCTCAAGTCCGGGCGCTTCGGCAAGTACTTCGGCTGCACCAACGAGAACTGCAAGAACACCCGCAAGCTGCTGCGCAACGGTGAGGTGGCGCCGCCCAAGATGGACCCCATCCCGATGCCGGAGCTGGCCTGCCAGAAGGTCGACGATCACTACGTGCTGCGCGACGGGGCGAGCGGGCTGTTCCTGGCGGCGAGCCAGTTTCCCAAGAACCGCGAGACACGCGCGCCGCTGGTCAGGGAAATCCGCGCGCATGCCGAGGCGCTGCCCGAGAAGTATCGCTTCCTGCTCGAGGCGCCCGACGAGGACCCGGACGGCCGTCCGGCACAGATCCGCTTCTCGCGCAAGACCAAGAGCCAGTACGTGATGACCGAAAAGGACGGCAAGGCGTCCGGCTGGAAGGCGACCTACGACGATGGCCGCTGGCAGATCGAGGACAAGCGCAAATGACGCCACGGGGACGCACCAACCAGTTGCTCTATCAGGCCGAATTGCTGCTCGGCATGCCCGTCGGCGATGACGAGCATGCCTCGGCACGCCGCATGGCGCGCGAGGAGGGGGCGCTGGCGCTGCTCGGCCTGGCACTGAACGCGGCGCTGCGCGAGCTGACCGAGCATGCCGCCCTGGCGAGCCATGACTGGCGCGACCTGCTGGGATCGCAGGGCGAGAGCGTTGCCGAGCTGCAGCGCCTGCGGGTACTGCGTGCCGACCCGCAAAGCTGGCTCGGGCACTTGTGCGCGCAGCTTGACGCCCTCGAGTCGGTCGAGGGGGCGGCACGTCGCGAGGCCGACGCCTCGCTGATCGCCATCGCCGATCGTCGCCCCCTGGGCGAGGAGCTGCAGGCCGGCATCCAGGCATTCAAGGCCGAGCTGGCGCGCCTGCGTGAAACCAGCGTCGAATGGTGACGCTCGCGGCGCGGGAGTGGTAAGCTGGGGCAAAGACAATGACGACCACGGCCATGCGCTGTGGTCGTTTTTTGTTGTCATGACAGGACATACCGAGGTGACCGTGTCTGAGACCGCCGTACTGGAAATCGTCGAGCTCGCCGATGGCGAGGTTATTCTGCGTCCCGCCGAGGGGGAGGGGGAACCGCTGCTGCGCATCCGCTTCTCGGAAGAGGCCGCGGGGCTGCTGCGAGAAAGCCGCTTCGAGGTGGCCCGCGAGATGATCGATCACGCGATCACGCGCACGACCCTGTGGGAGGGCGAGCGCGAGGAGGCCTCGGTTCCCGAGACGGTACACTGAAAGCCTCTCGCAGGACGCCCATGCCGGCCTGAGCCGGTGCCGTCAGCCACCTCGCGCTGCATTCGGCCCGGCGAGAGCCCCTCCGGCCGGCGCCGAAGCCCGACGACGCCTGCCGCCATAGCGGCTACCCTCAACACTGGCGTGGCGAGGGAGGGCAGGGAAATGCGTCTGAGGATCGGTTACGAAATCGTCTACGAATGCCCGCAAGCGTTGCCGATGATCGTGATGACGCACGTGCACTCGTCACGGGCGTCGGACCTGGTGGCGCCGGATTACCTGATCACGGTGCCGTCGCTGCCCACCGAGCCCTACCGCGACTCGTTCGGCAACTGGTGCGTGCGGCTGGTGGCGCCGCCCGGCCGCACCGTGATCGCCGCCGATGCGGTGATCAACGACCCGGGTCAGCCCGACCTGATGCATCCCGAGGCGCAGCAGGTGCCGGTGGAGCGGCTGCCGGCGGAGACCCTGCTGTATCTGATCGGCAGCCGCTACTGCGAGACCGATCGGCTCTCCGACATCGCCTGGCAGCTGTTCGGCAATGGCCCCACCGGCTGGCAGCGCGTGCAGGCCATCTGTGACTTCGTCCACCGGCACATCAGCTTCGGTTACCCGTATGCCCGGGCCACCAAGTCGGCCTGGGAGGTCTATCACGAACGGGGGGGCGTGTGCCGCGACTTCGCCCATCTGGCGGTGACCCTGTGCCGGGCGATGAACATTCCGGCACGCTACTGCACCGGTTATCTCAGCGACGTCGACATCTCGCCACCGCACGCGCCGATGGACTTCCATGCCTGGTTCGAGGCCTATCTCGACGGTGGCTGGTACACTTTCGATCCGCGCAACAACGATCGTCGGATCGGCCGTATCCTGATCGCCCGGGGGCGGGACGCCGCCGATGTGCCGATCGCCAACACCTTCGGGCCCAATCGCCTGGCAGCGTTTCGGGTCTGGGCCCATGAAGATGACGGTCATTCGCCGCTGTTGCCTGGCTGACCCCTTTTCCTCGACACCGGAGCCGAGCCGTGGAGCGCATTGCGATCCTGGTCGACGTGCAGAACGTCTACTACACCACCCGTCAGGCCTTCGGCCGGCACTTCGATTACCGGGCGTTCTGGCGCCGGGCCTCTGCCGGCCGCCACGTCGTCCAGGCGCTGGCCTATGCCGTGGACCGCGGCGACGACCAGCAGCGTCGCTTTCAGGACATCCTGCGCGGCATCGGCTTCACGGTGAAGCTCAAGCCGTTCATCCAGCGTCGCGATGGCTCCGCCAAGGGTGACTGGGACGTGGGAATCACCCTCGACGCCGTCGAACTCGCCACCGAGGTCGAACGCCTGGTGCTGGTTTCGGGTGACGGTGATTTCGCCCTGCTGGCGGACCGGCTCGCCGAGCGTTTCGCCATCCCGGTCGAGGTCTACGGTGTGGCGGAACTCACCGCCGAGGCGTTGAAGCACTCGGCGGCGGCGTTCATCGCGATCGACGACGCGCTGCTGGTCCCCCGGCCGGGGTGACGTCGCCGGTGCACCGGGCCGCCGGCCATCGGAGCGCCGACCGCCGGTTCGCTGGTTCGATCAGATATCGTGGTGGCGTTTCATCCAGTTGATCAGCCCGCCGTCGAGCAGCACCTCGACCTGTCGCGGCGTCAGATCGTGGCGCAGGGTGATCTTGCCCTGGGGCGTCTCGGCGGTCAGGGTATCGCCGTCCTGGAGAGCCTTGTGCAGCCCCGAGAAGCGCAGCGTCTGGCCGGTCTCCAGCGCGTCGTAATCGGCGTCGCTGTCGAAACGCAGCGGCAGCACGCCGAAGTTGACCAGGTTCTGCCAGTGGATGCGCGCGAAGCTTTTGGCTACCACTACCCGCAGGCCCAGATAGCGTGGCGCGATGGCGGCGTGTTCGCGGCTCGAGCCCTGGCCGTAGTTGCCCCCGGCGATCAGCGCGTGATCACCGCTGTCGTGGGCGTTGCCGACGTAATCCGCGTCGACGGGCCCGAAGCAGAAGTCCGAGATTCGCGGGATGTTGCTGCGGTAGGGCAGCACCTCGTTGCCGGCGGGCATGATTTCGTCGGTGGAGATGTCGTCGGCCATCTTGAGCAGGATGGTCAGCTCGAGGTCGTCGCCGATCGGCTCGAACTCCGGCAGCGAGGCGATGTTGGGTCCCTTGATCAGCTGGACCCGCGAGGACTCCGATGCCGGCAGGGGCGGCATCAGGTCGCGGGTATTGAGGATCGGGTCGATCGGATCGCTGACCCTGGGGTAATCGAAATCAAGGTCACGGGGATCGGTGATCTCGCCCCTGAGCGCCGAGGCGGTGGCAGTTTCCGGGCTGCACAGGAAAACGCGGTCCTCGCGCGTGCCGGAGCGGCCGGGAAAGTTGCGCGGCGTGGTCCGCAGGCTGTTGGTGTCGTTGGCCGGTGCCTGGCCCATGCCGATGCAGCCGTTGCAGCCGGCCTGGTGGAGGCGGGCGCCGGCGCCCAGAAGGTTGAGCACGTGACCGTCGCGGGTCAGAGTCTCGAGGATCGAGCGCGAGGTGGGGTTGACGTCGAACGACACCCAGTCGCTGACCTGGCGGCCCTTGACCATCTCCGCGGCGATGGCGAAGTCGCGATAGCCGGGATTGGCCGACGAGCCGATATAGGCCTGGGAGAGGCTTTCGCCGGCGATCTCGCGGACCGGTACTACATTCCCGGGGCTCGAGGGTCTGGCGATCAGCGGCACCACGTTCGACAGGTCGATGGTCTCGTGAACGTCATAGTCGGCGCCGTCGTCGGCCTCGAGGGGGGCGAAGTCATCGGGGCGGCCCACTGCCCCGAGGAAGCGTTTTACCGCCTCGTCGGCGGGGAACACGCTGGTGGTGGCGCCCAGCTCGGCGCCCATGTTGGCAATCACGTGGCGATCCATCGCCGAGAGGCTGGCGAGCCCCGGGCCGTAGTACTCGATGATCCGTCCGGTGCCGCCGTCGACGCCGTGTCGCCTGAGCATCTCCAGGATCACGTCCTTGGCGCTGACCCAGTCGGGCAGGGCATTGGTGAGCTTGACCCCCCAGATCTCGGGCATCTTGAGGTGAAAGGGCTCGCCGGCCATGGCCATCGCCACGTCGATGCCGCCGGCGCCGATCGCCAGCATGCCCATCGAGCCGGCGGCGGGCGTGTGGCTGTCCGAGCCCAGCAACGTCCTGCCGGGCCTGCCGAAATGCTGCTGGTGGGTGGGGTGGCTGACTCCGTTGCCGGCCCGCGAGAACCACACCCCGAGCCGGGCGGCGGCGCTCTGCAGGAAGCGGTGATCGTCGGGGTTCCTGTTGTCCTCCTGGATCAGGTTGTGATCGACATACTGCGCCGACACCTCGGTTCGTACCCGGTCGAGTCCCATCGCCTCGAGTTCCAGCATCACCATCGTGCCGGTCGCGTCCTGGGTCAGCGTCTGGTCGATGGTCAGGGCGATCGGTTCTCCCGGGGTCATGTGGCCCTGTGTCAGATGGGCGCCGATCAGCTTCTGTGCCACGTTCATGGCCATGAGGTCTCTCCTTGTGCGGGTCCTTCCTGCGATGTATCGCCGTCCTGTCTCCCAGTGTAGAAAACCGCTCCCGATCGACTAACGTCGCACGTCGCCTGACTGACGCGGCGAATGGCATGTTCTATGTTACGTAAACGTCAATAAGCGCGGGTCGGCCAAGCGTTGAAAGCCGGCCGCATTGCGTCGGCGCACGTCCCACCCCTCGACGGTGCCGCCGACTACAGTGACGGGGAGGGGCGTTGCACGGCAGCGATCACCGCCCCGGCCGACTGCCATCCGGAGCTCGCTCACGAGGCGCTCGGTTCCGGTTCTGTGATGTGACTCGCGTGTCCCGCGATCCGGGATACGACAAGGAGCGACGAGCATGAGTACAACAACAGCCGCGGGTGTCGTTCATGAACCGACCTTCCTGAACGGTGATGAATTTCATATTCCCCGGTTCGAGCTGCTCCGGCAGGACGGGACGCTGCATCCGCAGGCTGCCGCGCCCGAGTTCGAGCGCGAGACGGCATTGCGCATCTATCGCGCCATGCTGTTCACCCGGGTGCTCGACGAGCGGATGATGGCCGCCCAGCGCCAGGGGCGGCTGAGCTTCTACATGCAGTCCACTGGTGAGGAGGGTACCGTGGTCGGCAGCACCGCGGCGCTCGATCCCGGCGACATGATCATGGCCCAGTATCGCGAGCAGGGCGCCCTGGCCTACCGCGGCTTCGGCCTCGACGAATTCATGGACCAGCTGTTCGGCAACGAGCACGACCATGGCAAGGGCCGGCAGATGCCGATTCACTACGGCTCGAAGACGCTCAACTACCTGACCATCTCCTCGCCGCTGGCCACCCAGATTCCCCAGGCGACCGGCTACGCCTATGGCCAGAAACTGGCCGGTGAGGGTCTCTGCACGCTGACCGTGTTCGGCGAGGGGGCGGCCTCGGAAGGCGACTTCCATGCCGCGCTCAACATGGCTTCGGTGCTCCAGGTGCCGGTGATCTTCCTGTGCCGCAACAACGGCTATGCGATCTCGACACCCGCTCACGAACAGTTCCATGCCGACGGTATCGCCCCACGGGCCTTCGGGTACCGCATGAAAGTGATCCGCGTCGACGGCAACGACGTGCTGGCCGTCCATCAGGCGACCCGGGCGGCGCGCAAGCTGGCGGTGGAGGACAACCAGCCGGTGCTGATCGAGGCGATGACCTACCGGCTCGCGGCGCACTCTTCCTCGGACGATCCATCGGGCTATCGCAGCCGCAAGGAAGAGGATGCCTGGCGCGAGAAGGACCCGATCCTGCGCATGCGGCGCTGGCTCGAGGCGCAGGGCTGGTGGAGCGACGATGAAGAAAAGCACGAGCAGGAAACCCGGCGCCGCGAGGTGCTGGAGGCGATGAAGGCCGCCGAGAAGCGCCGGCCGCCGGCCCTCGAGACGCTGGTGACCGACGTCTACGCGCAGGTGACCCCGGCACTGGCCGAGCAGCTCGCCGCGCTCGAGTCGCACATTCGCAAGTATCCGGATGCCTACCCGAAAAGTGCCCCCTATCTGGATCGGGACAAGGCGACAGGAGGGCGTGACCATGGCTGAGATGAATCTGCTCCAGGCCATCAACAGCGCCCTCGACACGGCGATGGCCGCCAACGACAAGGTGGTCTGCTTCGGCGAGGACGTCGGCGTGTTTGGCGGCGTGTTCCGCGCCACCAGCCACCTTCAGGAAAAGTATGGGCGCGATCGCTGCTTCAACACCCCGCTGGTCGAGCAGGGGATCATCGGCTTCGCCAACGGGCTGGCGGCGCAGGGGGCGGTGCCGGTGGCGGAGATCCAGTTCGCCGACTACATCTTTCCGGCCTTCGACCAGATCGTCAACGAGACCGCCAAGTTCCGTTACCGCTCCGGCAATCTGTTCGACGTTGGCGGGCTGAGCATCCGCACACCCTACGGCGGCGGCATCGCCGGCGGCCACTATCATTCGCAGTCCCCGGAGGCCTATTTTGCCCACACGCCGGGGCTGCGGGTCGTCGTGCCGCGCAACCCGCACCAGGCCAAGGGCCTGCTGCTGGCCGCGATCCGTACCCCCGATCCGGTGCTGTTTCTCGAGCCCAAGCGGCTGTATCGCGCCGCGGTGGGCGAGGTGCCGGACGAGGACTACGAGCTGCCGCTGGGCGAAGCGGAAATCACCCGGGAGGGCACGGATATCACGCTGCTTGCCTGGGGAGCACAGATGGAGGTCCTCGACAGGGCGGCGGAACTCGCCGAAAAGGAGGGCATCGACTGCGAGATCATCGACCTGCGCAGCATCCTGCCCTGGGACGTCGAGACCGTGACCGAATCCGTGCTCAAGACCGGCCGCCTGGTGATCAGCCACGAGGCACCGTTGACCGGCGGTTTCGCCGCCGAGATCGCCGCCACCATCCAGAGCCGCTGCTTTCTCTACCTGGAATCGCCCATCGCCCGGGTGACCGGCCTGGACACGCCCTTCCCGCTGACGCTGGAGAAGGAGTATCTGCCGGACCACCTGAAGGTCTTCGAGGCGATCAAGGCCACCATCGATTATTGAGCGGCGAGTTCGGGAGAGAGGACATGAGCGATTTCATTCTGCCGGACATCGGCGAGGGCATCGTCGAGTGCGAGCTGGTCAAGTGGCTGATTCAGGAAGGTGACGTCATCGAGGAGGACCAGCCGGTCGCCGAGGTGATGACCGACAAGGCGCTGGTCGAGATTCCCGCCCCTCATGCGGGGCGTGTGACCCGGCTCTATCACCGCGAGGGCGAGACAGCCCGGGTGCACTCGCCACTGTTCGCCGTCGAGCCGCTGGAAGAGGGCGCCGATCAGGGAGCTGTCGGCCGTGACGAGCCGGAGGATCAAACCACGGACGAATCGGGCGTGGCTGTTGCAGCGGCCGAGTCGTCTGCGGCCGCGAGTGACACGGGCAGCCCCGAGGGTGAAGACGCGACGAGCGAGGACTTCATCCTGCCGGATATCGGCGAGGGCATCGTCGAGTGCGAGGTGGTCGAATGGCGCATCCGCGAGGGCGACGAGATCGAGGAGGACCAGCCGGTGGTCGACGTGATGACCGACAAGGCGCTGGTCGAGATTACCGCGCCCAGGGCCGGGCGCGTCACACGGCTCTACTACCAGCCCCGGGAAAGTGCCCGCGTTCATGCGCCGCTGTTTGCCTATGTGCCCCGTGACCGGCAGGCCGACGCGGCGGCTCCATCACCCCGTCACAAGTCGTCTCACCGCGGCCCGACCGAGCGCGGCCCGACCGACACGGCGTCTGCCGAAAGCCCCCGGGCATGCCGCACCGCCGGCACGGGCCAGGGGCCCTACGGGCGGATCCCCGCCAGCCCGGCGGTGCGGCGTCTGGTACGCGAGCTGGGCGTGAGCCTCGCGGACGTGCCGGGCTCCGGCAAGCACGGCCGGGTGCTCAAGGAAGATATCCTCGCCTTCAAGAAAGCGCGTGACGGCAAGGGGGCGACCCCGACGCCCGCGGAGTCGAGCACGCCCGGCCATGCCACGGCCGAGCGTACGGCGGACGGCGAGGTCCGGGTCGAGCCGCTGCGCGGAGTGCGTGCGGCGATGGCCCGGCGCATGAGCGAGGCATCGGCGACCATTCCCCACTTCAGTTACGGTGACGAGATCGACGTCACCGAGCTGCTGGCGCTGCGCGAACGGCTCAAGCCGATGGCCGAGCGCGACGGCACCCGGCTGACGCTGATGCCGTTGATCATGAAAGCGCTGGGCCTGGCGGTGACGGCCTATCCGATCCTCAACAGTCGGCTCAGCGACGACGGCAGCGAGATCCACTATCAGCCGCACTGCAATGTGGGCATGGCGGTGGACAGCCGGGCGGGGCTGCTGGTGCCCAACGTCAAGCGCGTCGAGCGGCTCAGCGTGCGCGAGATTGCCGACGAGGTGGCGCGGCTGACCGAGGCCGCCCGCGAGGGCCGGGTGAGTCAGGCCGACCTGCAGGGCGGCACCATCAGCATCTCCAACATCGGGGCGCTGGGCGGCACCTATGCGGCGCCGATCATCAACCCGCCGGAGGTGGCGATCGTCGCCCTGGGGCGGGTCCAGACCCTGCCGCGCTTCGATGCCGACGGCAAGGTGGTGTCGCGCGCGATCATGACCATCACCTGGTCGGGCGACCACCGGATCATCGACGGTGGCACCATCTCGCGCTTCTGCAATCGCTGGAAGGACTACCTCGAGGCGCCGCAGACGATGTTGCTCGACATGACGTGAACATGGCGAAGAGGGCGGCATGGCCCGGGATACGCTCGAACAGTTCTACATCCCCGAAGAGCAGTCGATCTATCTGCTCAGTCACGACGATGCCCGCAAGCTCAAGGACTGGGTCGCGCTGTGCCGCACCCAGCTCGAGCAGCTCGGCTATCGCGACATCGAGCTGGTCGGCAAGGGCGCCTACGGTTTCGTCTTCGCCGGTGTCTCGGCGCACGGCGAGCGCCATGTCTTCAAGTTCTCGCGGATCACCCTGCCGCAGCACCTTCAGGACCGCCTGGAGGAAGAGGCGTTCATGCTCGAGCAGGTCGATCATCCGCGAGTGCCCAGGCTGGTCGCCTTCCAGCGCATTCGCCGCCAGTCGATCCTGGTCATGGAGCGCGCGCCGGGGAACAATCTCGAGGAGTATTCGCTGCGTCACGGCCGCCTGCCGCCGCGCCTGGTGGTGCATATCGCCGCCCAGCTCGCCGACATCCTGCGTAGCCTGCGACGCGAAGCCGGGCCGCACGGCAAGCCGGTGGTTCACGGCGACATCAAGCCCTCCAACCTGGTCTTCGACCCGCGCACCGAGCGCGTGGCGCTGATCGACTGGGGCTCCTCGGTGTTCGCCCAGCTCGATGCCAGGGGCCAGTTCGTCTCCAATAGTGTCATGGAGCTGATGTCCGGCGACCTGCAGCACACCAATGCCCGGCTGGGCGATGTCTATTTCATCGGCGACGAGCAGTTGAACGGCGGCCTGTCGTCGCCGCGCTTCGATGAGCAGGGTGTGGCCGCCACCCTCTATGCACTGGCCTCGGCGCAGTCGTGTCGCTTCGGCCGGCGCGCGATCCCGGCAACGTCGCTCGGCCTGCCCGTCGAGTTCGCCCGGGTGCTGGACGGCATGCTCGACGCCGACCCGCAACATCGCCGCCGTGCCGGCGACTACTTCCTCGCTGCGATGCCGCGCCTGGCGCGACTGGTCATGGTCGACCTGCCCGAGCCGGCCGAGTCGGCGCAGATCCCGGTCTGGACCCGGTCCGGGCGCGGCGAGATCGATACCGTGGTCTACAGCTCGCGCAAGGCGTTCCTGCGCGAGGCGGTCGCCACCGACACCTTGCGGGCGGTCAACGACGTCCAGCTCGATCGCTATTACCGGACCTTCATGCAAGGCATGGGCGAGACCGAAAAGGCCTTTCTCGCCGCAGTCAGCCGGCTCGGCAAGTATCCTGTGGTGGGTGGGCTGGCGGTGCGCTGGGCGAGCGACGGCGTGTACATCGACAGCGTCCTCGACCTGCACGACCCGTCGCTCAAGCGTGCCTTCGTTGCCGCGGTCAACAACATGGTCACGCTGGCGCGGGCGATCTACCGCCGCGGCATCTTCAAGAGCTGCCTGTTCAATGCCCGCGACACGCGACACATCGACCGCACCGACCCCGAGGCACCGTTTCGGCCCCCGGCGGGCATGACGCTGCCCTACGAGGTGAGTGCCGTGCCCGAGCTCGAGGATCGCACCCGTGTTCACTCCTATTTCGAGGACGGCCCCGACCCCGAGGAATTCCTGCAGCTTCCCGAGGCGATCCTGCAGCAGCTCGAGGCCCTCAACACGATCCATCACACCGGGCTGATCATCTTCGAGGCCTTGCCGAATCATCTCAAGATCCACAGTTATTACCGGCTGCTCGACCCGGCGCGCGAGCCGGAATTCCGTGCCTGCCTCGCCGCCATGCTCGACGCCGTGCCGCTGATCCGCGGGCTGGGCGTGTCCGGCTACATGAAGATGCCCTACAAGGACACTCGGAGCTTCTCGCATATCGAGCGTCTGCCGGCACGCTTCTATCCCCGCAATCCCCGCGAAGCCGCTCGCGCTGGCTTTGGTGCCGCTTGATCGTCACGTTCTCGAAGCCGTAACGAAACATCACATCATGGGTTTGTGAAGGCACGCCTTGGCGACTACGTTGAGGCGGAATCGGTCAATCTTGACCCTTCGATGGCAGACTAAAGGAGGAGTTTGCGATGAAAGAGACCCAGGATCTTTTCCCGACCCGTCTCGAACGAAAGCTGGGCATGTTCGAGCGTATCGATCCCGTGGTACACAGCGCCGACGAGCAGCGTGCCAATGGTCCCCTCAGCGAAGCACAACTCGATGAGTTCGACAGAAAAGGATTTCTGTCCTTCGAGGGGTTCTTCGGTCAGGAGGAAATGGACGCCTTCCTGCAGGAACTGCGCGATTACGAGGATGACGAGGACCTCAAGCTTTCCGAGGGCACTATCCTTGAGCCGGGCAAGCAGGAAATCCGCTCGGTCTTCGGCATTCACGAGGTCTCCGAGCACTTCAGCCGGCTGACCCGGGATCCGCGCCTGCTGGCAATGGTGCAGCAGATTCTCGGCAGCGAGGTTTATATCCACCAGTCACGCATCAACTACAAGCCCGGCTTCAAGGGCAAGGGCTTCGACTGGCACTCGGACTTCGAGACCTGGCACAGTGAGGATGGCATGCCGCGCATGCGCTCGCTGAGCTGCTCGATCATCCTGACCGACAATGGCGAGTTCAATGGCCCGCTGATGCTGATCCCCGGTTCCCACCGGCAGTTCGTGCCCTGTGTGGGTCGCACGCCGGAGGACAACTACAAGGAATCGCTGAAAAGCCAGGAGATCGGTGTTCCGGACGAGGCCAGCCTGCGTGATCTGATGATCGAGGGCGACATCGAGGCGCCCAAGGGACCGGCCGGCTCGCTGGTGATGTTCGAGTGCAACACCATGCACGGCTCCAACATCAACATGTCCTGCTGGCCGCGCAGCAACCTGTTCTTCGTCTACAACAGCGTCGAGAATACGCTGCACGACCCGTACTGCGGCAACCGGCCGCGGCCGGAGTTCCTCGCCAATCGCAAGGACTGGCGTGCCTTGACCCCGGTGGAATGATGCCGGATGGCACGACCGTTCGGGCCGTTGCCCGACGAGACGCAACAGGCACCCCGCGGGGTGCCTGTTGTCGTTGAGTACCCTGAATCGCGGGCGCGCTTACTCACGGGCAAGCCCGTCTCCCCACACGTCGTGCCAGGCCCAGCCATCCTTTTCGATATAGGCGAGCAGCAGACGCTGGTTGCCCAGCGTCGCGTGCATCCGCCGCCAGGCTTCATCGTCGTGCGTGATACCCGGCAGAGTCGCGAAGTCATCGAGCGACGGAAGCCGCGGGGAACGCGAGGCCGGATGGATGAAGGCGCTGTCCAGCGTGGCGAGGAAACCATCGATCAGGGCCTGTGTGGTCGCCAACTGAAAGCGCACCGTCGCGGGCAGGGCGGGGCAGGCGTGCTGCAGAACCACCAGAGCCTGATAAAGCCGGGCCAGAGCGACCGGCAGGGCATGATCCGCGTGCCGGCTGTGGAAATAGTGCAGGACCGGGTAGGCCAGATGCTGCTGGCCCAGGCTGGCGATGTCGCCCTGCACCTGCTGCAGCTGGTTGGCCAGACTCCGGTAATCGCCGTCACCGGCGGTAGCGGCGGCGATCCGGCAGGGCGTGCGGCCGATCGCGCTGATCGTCAGGGCCAACTGGCGCTTGTGGGTGACCGCCGACACCACCGGCACGATGTAGGTCACGGCCAGCGTGAAGAGGATCAGGCCGTTGCTGGCGGCGACCACGCTCAAGAAGCGCCACAAGGCGTTGGCGGGCACGAAGTCGCCGTAGCCCAGGGTGGTGAGCGTGTAGCCGGTGAAGTAGGCGCGCTCGCCCAGCGAGGCGGCGACCCGTGAAGTGGCATTGACCACCGCGAGCGGTTCGCTGCTGAATAGCAACCACCAGCCCGTCCAGGCAATGACGATCCAGCTCAGCATCAGGGCGCCGGCAATGCAGGGGCCGGCGGCCGCAAGCAGGGCATGGTTGCGTCGGCGCCGATGCTGCCAGAGCAGCCATCGCCAGATGAGACTGATCAGGCGATTGGTGACGGGACCGGAACTCGAAGCCGAGAGGGTGGTGCGGGCGGCATCGTAGATTGCCAGCAGCACCAGGGCGCTGCCGGCCACGATGAACAACAGACTTTGCGACATGGAATCTCCTTTCCGTGTGTCGGGTGGCCGTCCTGGCCACCATGCCTGGCATGGCAAGGCATCATGGTACTACCCACGGCGCTTGCCGTAAGGTGAGGGGCTACGCAACGCTGCAGAGGAAACCGCCATGACCCCGACCGACACGCGCCTTGCTCGCGCCATCGAGTGCCTCGATGCCCTGCACGCCGAGGACCCCCGCAGCGTGCAGGTTGGCGGCGAAACCCTGCCCCACGAACTGCATTACGCCCACTGCATGAGCGCCTGGCTGGAGCGGGTGGCACCCGAGGCATCCGAGGCGCTGCGCCTGGCGGTGCGTGCCCAGCATCTTCAGCGTTGGCAGATCCCCCGGGACGACTATCCGCGTGATCGTCCCGGGTACCTGGCCTGGCGCCGCGACCTGGGGCGCCGACAGGCAGACATGGCGGCCGAGGTCCTGCGCGATGTCGGCTATGACGAGGCGACCGGCGAGCGGGTGGCGCGCCTGATCCGCAAGGAAGGGCTGCGGCGCGATCCCGAAACCCAGGCGCTGGAGGACACCGCCTGCCTGGTCTTTCTCGACAACGAGCTCGCCGAGTTCGCGACGCGTCACGACGAGGACAAGATCCTGCGCATTCTGCGCAAGACCTGGGCCAAGATGTCGCCGCGCGGCCGTGAACTGGCGATGATGATCGAGCTGCCTGAGGAGGCGCAGGCGCTGGTACAGCGCGCCCTTGCCTAGAGGGCGCACTCAGCGCAGCTTGGTCTGGCGCCGCTCGAGCAGCTCCTGCGGCGGATGAAAGGCATCGGCGCGGGCGCTTTCCCAGAAGTGGCGGAAGACATGATGGTCCGGCGTTCCACTCAGCAGTTCGCCCGGCTCGAGGTAGGCGTAGAGGGTATCCAGTGTCTGAACCTCGGTGCGCGAGGCCCGGCGCAGGACGTGTTCGGGGCCGAGTTGTTCGGGATGCGTCAGGCCCGCGGCGGCCAGCATCTCGGCCAGCGCCTTCAGGGTGTTCTCGTGGAACCGGGCGACGCGTTGCGACTTGTCGGCGACATCCAGCTTGCGGCCGCGGCGCGGGTTCTGGGTCGCCACGCCACTGGGGCAGCGGTCGGTATGGCAGGACATTGACTGAATGCAGCCCAGCGCGAACATGAAGCCGCGCGCGGCATTGCACCAGTCGGCCCCCAGGGCGATCGTGCGGGCCACGTCGAAGGCCGAAATGATCTTGCCCGAGGCGCCGACACGGATACGCTCGCGGAGCCCGGCGCCGACCAGGGTGTTGTGGACCAGCAGCAGCGCTTCGGTCAGTGGCATGCCCAGCCGGTTGATGAACTCCAGCGGGGCGGCGCCGGTGCCGCCTTCACCCCCGTCGACGACGATGAAGTCCGGGCGGGTATCGCTTTCCAGCATCGCCTTGACCAGCCCGAACCACTCCCAGGGGTGGCCGATGGCCAGCTTGATGCCCACCGGCTTGCCGCCGGACAGGTGTCGCAGGCGTTCGATGAAGGCCATCATTTCCAGCGGTGTGGTGAAGGCGCTGTGGCCGGCCGGCGAGACCACATCCCTGCCCTGTGGAACCCCGCGGGTGGCGGCGATTTCCGGCGTCACCTTGGCGGCCGGGAGAATCCCGCCGTGGCCCGGCTTGGCGCCCTGCGAGAGCTTGATCTCGATCATCTTGACCGACTCGAGGGTGGCGTTCTCGACGAAGCGTGATTCGCTGAAGCTGCCATCCTCGTTGCGACAGCCGAAGTAGCCCGAGCCGATTTCCCAGACGAGATCGCCACCGTAGCGGTGGTAGGGCGAGATCGCGCCCTCGCCGGTGTCGTGATAGAAGCCGCCCTGCTTCGCGCCCTTGTTCAGGGCGCCGATGGCATTGGCCGAAAGCGCCCCGAAACTCATCGCCGAAATGTTGAACACGCTGGCCGAATAGGGCTGGGCGCAGTCGGCGCCGATCACCAGGCGGAAGTCATGATCGTCGATCGTCGCCGGTCGTAACGAGGGGCTCATCCACTCGTAGCCCTCGGCGTAGAGATTCTGTATCGAACCGAAGGCCTTCTTGTCCGAGACGTTCTTGGCGCGCCGATAGACCAGGGAGCGTTGCTCGCGGGAGAATGGCCGGGCGTCGGTATCCGACTCGATGAAGTACTGGCGGATTTCAGGGCCGATCGACTCCAGCCAATAGCGAAAGTGGGCGAGGATCGGGTAGTTGCGGCTCACGGTGTGGCGCTTCTGGCACAGGTCGTAGGTACCCAGCGCGGCCAGAGCCCCAAGGAACAGGGCCGCCCAGCCCCATCCCGGTGCGGCAGGCCAGAGTGCCAGCGAGACGACCAGGCCGATCAGGCTGAAGGTGTAGGGGGCATAGCGGAAGGGAAGGCGACTCAGCAGTGACGGGTCGTGCATCGGTGGGCTCCTGTCGGCAATGCGGGACAGTCAAAAGCAGGCCGCTGCGCTTTGCAAGCGGGCATGGCCGGTCTGCTATGGTGAAGGAACCGATTGTCGGTTCCGCCGTTCCGGCGCCGCAGGGGGCCATCGCCGATGCCACGGCTCGTACAGCCGGCGCCACTGACGCTGGATGCCAAGCGTGCATTTCTTTCCAACCCGGCCAGTTACGGTATCGCTTCGCCCGTCGAGGTGGTGGAAACCCATGTGTCCTGGGTGTTTCTCACCCCACAACGTGTCTACAAGCTGAAGAAACCGGTCGTCTGGGATCATGTCGACTTCACCACCCTCGCGGCTCGGCGCGCCAATTGCCTGGCCGAAGTCACGCTCAATCGCCGTCTGGCCGCGCCGACCTATCTGGGAGTGGTGGCACTGGTACGCAATGGCACCGGCGACGTGCGGTTGTGTCGGGAACCGGCTCCCGGGGATGCGGTACAGGACTGGCTGGTCGAGATGCGACGCCTTCCCCGCGAGGAGATGCTGGACCGTCGCATTGCCACCGGACGTATCTCATGTGCCGACCTGGAGCCGGTGGTCGAGCGGCTGGTCGCGCTGTATCGGCATGCCGAGCCCGAGCCGCTGACCGGTGCCGAGTATCGGGGGTATTTTCGGCGTACCCTTGGCGAGCATGCCGACTCGCTGTGTGACGCCCGCTTGGGAATGGATCACCACCGCGTGCGTTGCCTTGAAGCCGGGCTTCAGGCGTTTCTGAGCCGCCATCCCGACCTCTTCGAGGCGCGCGTGGTTGCCGGTCGAATCGTCGAGGCGCATGGCGACCTGCGCCCGCAGCACATCTGTCTGATCGACCCGCCCCAGATCATCGACTGCCTGGAATTCGATCGTGACCTGCGTCGCCTCGACCCGCTCGATGAACTCGGCTTTCTGGCCATGGAGTGCCGGCGTAAAGGAGCCGCCTGGGTGGGGGACGTGATTCTCGACTGTTACGCATCGCTCAGCGGTGATGGCTGTCCGCCAAGGCTGGTGGCCTTCTATCAAGCCTACCGTGCATTCCTGCGTGCCCTGCTGGCCGCCTGGCATCTGCTCGACGAGGATTGTCGTGATCCGCAGCATTGGCGATGCAAGGCTGACGGCTATCTCGTCTTGGCCGAGGAGTATCTGGCCGAAACCGGACTCGACCGGGGAATTGCCTTACCTTGAGTCGGAGGGTGCCGAAACGTCAGGCCATGCCGCCTTCGGCGAGCTCGATCCGCGACCCGCCCGTGTGCAGGCGACGGATCGCCTCGCCGAGTAGCGGTGTGACATCGATCACGTCGAGCTTGTCTCTCACCGCCGAGTCCCGGAGGCGAAACGGCGGCACGGTGTTGCTGACCATGAGACGGCTCAGGTCGTCGGTCGCGAGGATCGTGTCGGAGTGTTCCGAAAAGAGCCCGTGGGTGGCCAGGGCGTGAACCTGCGCCGCCCCGTGCTCGAGAAAGGCTCTGGCTGCACGGGTCATGGTGGTGCCGCTGGCGATCAGGTCATCGACGACCAGCACGGTGCGCCCCTCGACATCGCCGGCGACGAGCTTGCCGGTCACCCGTCCCTCGCTGCGCTTCTTCTCCATGAAGGCCAGCGGAATCTCTTGGTCGAGCCGTCGCTCGAGCGACTCCCGGAAGGCATCGGCGCGCTTGACGCCGCCGACGTCCGGGGAAGCCACGCATAGCCGCTCGGGAGAAGGATTGTGGCCGAGCCAGGCGTCGATGAGGGCGTGTCGGGTCTCGAGCATGTCATTCGGGCAGCGGAAGGCGTTCTGGAAGGCGGCCACGTTATGCACGTCGAGCGTGACGAAGCGGTCTATGGTCATGGCCTCGAACAGCTGAGCGATATAGCGAGTGGTGACCGGATCGCGCGGCTTGGTGCGGCGGTCCTTGCGCGAATAGCCCAGGTAGGGGGCGACCATGGTGAGGCGCGCTGCGCCGGCGTCCCTGAGCGCCCCGAGCAGGAACAACACCCGTATCAGCTTGTCGCTGACGGCCTGCTCCGGGCTGCCGTAGAGTGACTGCACGAGGTAGACGTCACGCTCGCGCACGCTCATGGTCGGCCGTATCTTGTGCTCACCATCCTCGAAAGCACGCTCCTCGTGACTACCGTGCTCGGCGCCCGCGTGCCCGGCAACGTGGCCGGCAAAGTCGCTGTCGGCCGTCAGGCTGAAGACAAGCGGGGGGCTGAGCGTCATGCCGGTCTCCGGTAGGTCAGGGCGCGAGTCCTGATACGCCATACTCGCGGTACGCATCGTTGGAGCAAGTCGGTCGCCGCCCGACTCAGCCGAGCGAGGCCTGTCGACCCTCGCCTTCGGCAAGTCGCCGCAGTCCCTCGAGATCGAGAATCTGGAACTCACGGCCGCGGGTATCCATCAGCTGCTGCTGCTGGAAGCGGCTCAGAAGCCGGCTCACCGTTTCCACCGCCAGACCCAGATAATTACCGATATCGCCCCGGGACATGGCCAGCCGGAAGCAGTAGGGAGAGTAACCGCGTCGCCGGAAGCGTGCGGACATGGCCAAGAAGAAGCTGGCCAGTCGCACATCGGAGGTACGGCGCAGCAACAGGCGTACCAGCATGCGCTCGTGGTGCATCTCCCGGCTCATGGCGTGAAAGAGGTGATTGCGCATCTCGATGACCAACGGGTGTTGGCCTTCCAGACGCTTGAAGGGCACCTCGCAGACCGTGGTGGTTTCCAACGCGACCACACTGCCCGGATAGCGCTGGTCGCCGACCCCGTCGAGGCCGACCCACTCGCCGGGCAGGAAGAACTGGGTGACCTGATCCTCGCCCGAGGGCAAGCGCGACGACTGCTTGAGGCTGCCCGAACGAACAATGAAGAAGCTGGAGAAGGTGGCGCCCTGCTGGAACAGTACCTGACGCTTGTGCAGCGGTGGGGATTGCCGGGTCAGCGACTCGAACTGTTCCATCTCCTGAAACGTCAGTGTCGACGGTGTACAGAGTGAACTGAGGCCGCATGTCTGGCAACGAGCATTGGCCTGGCGCGCCATTGGCGGGATGCGGCTGTGTGTCGTCATTTCCCCCTCCCGATACCGGGTATGCATTGTGAGTATGGAAGAGGGTTCAGAGGGGAAAAAGGCTGGTATTCGCCATCAAGATCAGGTGAGTTTGCTGGTCTTTTTTAGGCTATCGGCACACGCATGACCTCCATCAAAGTTTATTGAAGCCTCGCTGACTACAGTGCGCCGCAAGACGCAACAAAACAATCAGAATGCCGGTCGGCGGGTCAAAGCCGCACGGTGTCACACGCCACTTTATTACAGGGGGGAGTGCCATGCTGGTCGCACTCGACACCAAGAAGACTGTGCTGCTGCCCGAGGAGGGGAGCCTCCGGGCCATTGCGCATGAGGCGGAAGAGGGCGCTCACTATTACCAGTTGTCGCTGCGCTTTCTGGCTTATCAGCCGGCCGTGAGCCGACTCTTCGATATTCTCGCCGGCGAGTGTCGCGAGCGCGTCAAGGCGCTGGCAAGCACGGCAGAGCGCATGCAGCTGGTGGAGCGAGCGACGCTGAAGGCCAACTCCCGGGTACTGGCCGAGGCACCCGCTTGCAGCCACTTCTTCGTTACCGATGAAGGCATGGCCTCGCAGCTCATTCGGGAGGCGCTACAGAGGGCCGAGCAGTCCTTGTCGTGCTACCGCTTCTGGTTCGGCCTCAATGCGGTGACCGCCTGGCAGCCCCTGCTCAAGGACATCGTCGCCCAGAAGCGTGCCGAGTGCCGCCTGATCGCCGAGAGTGCACCCGGCGATCTCCCGCCCCTGTCACCGGTCCTGGCGGAGCGCTGTATCGCCTGAGGCCGGGTTTCACCTTCCCTGGCGCATTCACCCCATCTCATTACCCGGCCCGCCGATTCGGGGCGGCCGGGGTCGGGCGGCCGGGCAGCTCGCTGGCCCAGTCCATGGCCGCCTGGTGCTGGTGGTTGGTGAACACCCGTACCGTCAGGGGCGCGAACAGGCGGCTTTCCAGTGCCGCCACCGGCCTCAGCCAGTGCTGGTCCGAGACGATGGCCACGTGGTGAAAATGGTCCAGCTGGCCGACCTGGGTAAGTCCGTAACCGATATCGCGCAGCAGGGCCGTGGGGGTCATGCTGCGTAACGCATCGAGATCCAGGTAAAGACTGACTCTAGGGTGATGGGTCTTGGCGGCTTCGATGGCATCGATGATGGTCTGCAGTTCGTCCGCATCGAGCCGGCCGCCGAGGCGCATGGCCAGTACGTGGGGTGCCGGGGCGTCGATCCATTCGAGCATGAGAGAGCCTCCATGAGAGCCGTACTCTGAGCCTAGCAGAATCCGGTGCGACGGCCTGGCTCATGGAAGCGGGATTGGTAGAATGCCGCCTCCATTGTCGTCCCGGAGCCCGTGAGGATGAAGTCCAATCCCGATGTGGTGGTCATCGGCGCCGGCGCCGCCGGCCTGATGTGTGCGCTGACCGCCGGTTACGCCGGCCGGCGCGTGCGGGTGCTCGATCATGCCGGCAAGCCCGGCAGGAAGATCCTGATGTCGGGGGGTGGCCGCTGCAACTTCACCAACCTGGCGACCGGGCCACAGCATTTCTTTTCCGCCAATCCGCATTTCTGTATCTCGGCGCTCAAGCGCTATCGTCCCGAGCACTTCCTCGAACTGGTCGAGCGTCACGGCATCGAGCCGGTCGAGAAGGCGCCGGGCCAGCTGTTCTGTGCCGACTCCTCACGGCCGATTCTCGACATGCTGCTGACCGAATGCGACTGGGCCGGCGTGACGCTCCAGCTGGCGACGTCGATCGCGCGTATCGAGCGCCACGGTGAGGGCATGCGCCTGACCACGAGCCACGGCCCGATCGACACGGGCGCGGTGGTCATCGCCACCGGCGGGCTGTCGATTCCCACGATGGGCGCCAGCGGCTTCGGGCACGATGTGGCGCGTCAGTTCGGTCTGGCGGTGACCGATCTGCGTGCCGCGCTGGTGCCCTTCACCCTGACCTCGCAGTGGAAGGCTCGGGCCGCCGCCCTGTCCGGCGTGTCCTGCGAGGTGGAGGTGCGGTGTCGCGACGGACGTTACCGCGAGCCGTTGCTGTTCACGCATCGCGGCCTGTCGGGGCCGGCGATGCTGCAGATTTCCAGCTACTGGCAGCCGGGGGACGCCCTGGAGATCGACCTGCTGCCCGGGCTGGACGCCGTGGCGGCATTGCGCGAGGCGCGCGAGTCGACCCCGCGCCGCCATCTGTCGACCTGGCTGGGCCAGCAGCTGCCCAGGCGCCTGTCGCAGGCGCTGGTGGAATGGTACGAGGATGACGGCGTGCTCGCCGAGTGCAGCAATGCCCGCCTGCAGCGCTGGGGAGAGCGTCTCAACCACTGGACGATCAAGCCGGCCGGCACTGAAGGCTGGCGCACCGCTGAGGTGACGCTGGGCGGGGTGGATACCGGCGCGATCTCGTCGAAGACCTTTGCCGTCGACGGGCTTCCACAGCTGCGCTTCATCGGGGAGGTGCTGGATGTGACCGGTGAGCTGGGCGGCCACAACTTCCAGTGGGCCTGGTCGTCGGGCGTCGCCTGTGGCCTGGCGTTGTAAAAGCCCTGTGAAATGACAAGAGAGCCTTGAAGGTCCGGCATGGCTGCCTACGCTGAGGACGAGCAGCCAAGGATGACACCGGAATTTTCAGGAGCCGCAGCATGTCCTCTTCCTTCATGTCGCACGTCGATGACGCCCCCTGCGACCTGGCCGGCGCGTGGGGGCCGCGCTATCGAAAGACGCGCCTGGCCAGCGAGACGATCTGTGCACCGTTGCATGCCGAAGACTACGTCGTCCAGAGCATGCCCGACGTCAGCCCGCCCAAGTGGCATCTGGCGCATGTCAGCTGGTTTTTCGAGACGTTCCTGCTGATCCCGTTCCTGAACGGCTACCGGCCCTTCGACCTGGCCTACGACCGCCTGTTCAATTCCTACTACGAGACGCATGGCCAGCCGTTCCCACGCCCGCGGCGCGGGGTGATTTCACGCCCTACCGTGGCGGAAATATACCGTTATCGCGCTCATGTGGACCAGGCCATGGAGCGGCTGCTGCAGGCACCGCCGGCCGAGCATGTCGACACCATCCGCGAACGTATTGAACTGGGCTTGCACCATGAACAGCAGCATCAGGAACTGCTGCTCATGGATATCAAGCACATTCTCGCCCAGAATCCGCTGAATCCGGCCTACCGTGGCGATCTGGCACCGCCGCCCTCGGTCGAGGCGGCGCCGCTCGCCTGGCATGCCTACCCGGCCGGGGTGCAGGTGATCGGCGTGGCGGACACGGACACCGGGTTCTCGTTCGACAACGAACGCCCTCGTCACCGGCGCTTTCTCGAGGCCTTCGAGCTCGCCGCGAGGCCGGTCACCAATGGCGAGTTCCTGGCCTTTATCGAGGATGGCGGCTACCGCCGCCCCGACCACTGGCTCGCCGATGGCTGGCAGCAGGTCAACGACGCCGGATGGCAGGCACCGCTTTACTGGTTCCGTGAGGGCGGGGTCTGGCATCACATTACACTCGGCGGGCTCAGGCCGGTGGATCTCGAGGCGCCGGTCTGTCATGTGAGCTTCTTCGAGGCAGACGCCTATGCTCGCTGGGCCGGGGCGCGGTTGCCCGACGAAGCCGAATGGGAGGTTGCCGCCCGTGACGCGGCGCCGGCGGGCAATCTGGCCGAATCCGACCATCTGCAGCCGGTGGCCGCGGCAGCGCCGGGAGAGGGGCCGGGTCAGCTGTTCGGTGATGTCTGGGAATGGACCGGCAGTGCCTATCGCCCCTATCCCGGTTTTCGCACCGCGCCCGGGAGCCTGGGCGAGTACAACGGCAAGTTCATGTCGGGGCAGATGGTGCTGCGTGGCGGTGCCTGTGTTACGCCGCAGGCGCATGTGCGGGCCAGTTATCGCAATTTCTTCCCGCCGCCGGCACGCTGGGCCTTTACCGGCTTTCGCCTGGCGCGGGACGTCTGACACGGGCAGGGGAGACCTGCGCAGGCGTGGCTGAACGTGCCATACTGGCGCCCCTTCACGTCATTGCTGTTGCAGGTCCATGAACTCGACACGTCTTTCTTCCCTACGGCAGCGGCTGCGGGGTTCGCTGGCCTTTGCGCTGGTCAACCTGGTCGCCGTGTGGCTGATCGCGCTGCGTTACACACCGTTTCTCGAGGTTCCGCACGACCCGCTGGGCATCGCCTACCTCATCGTGACCTGGGTCGGTCACTTCGGCTTCCTGGCCCTGCTGGCGTGGCTGCCCCTGGCTGTGCTGGCGCTGATCCTGCCGCGGCGCGTGCTGTGGCTGCCGGCCAGCCTGCTGGCCATGGCCGGGCTGTGCCTGATGCTGGTGGACACCGTGGTGTTCGCCCAGTATCGCTTTCATATCAATCACTTCATGGTGTCGCTGTTTCTCAATGACAAGAACGGCGAAATCTTCAGCTTCACGACCTCGACCTGGCTGGTCGTCGCCGGGGTATCGCTCGGCGTATGGCTGGCCGAGGCCTGGCTGGCCTGGCGGCTGCTGGGCAGCGAGCGGGTGCGTCGGCTGCCCTTGTGGCGGGGCTGTAGCGTGCTGCTGCTGGCGCTGGTGGCCAGTCACGCCATCCACATCGTTGCCGATGCGCGCTACCAGCGCAGCGTGACCCAGCAGGTCAATATCTTTCCCCTGCTGTTCCCGGCCACGGCCAAGAGCTTCATGGAGGCCCACGGCTGGCTCGACCCGCGCGCCATGCGCGCGGCACGGGCCGACATCACCCACGATGCGCCCGACGACATCGACTGGCCGAAGGCGCCGCTGCAGTGCAGCCCGGGAGACACGCCGCCCAACGTGCTGCTGGTGCTGGTCGACACCTGGCGCCACGACGAGTACGGACCGCGCAACACGCCGGTCATGGTGCGCGAGCTGAAGGGCGATTCACGGCGTTTCATGAACCACTACAGCGGCGGCAACAGCACCCGCACCGGGGTCATGAGCCTGTTCTACAGCCTGACCGGCAACTACTATCATCGGCTGCAGAATTCCCAGACGCCGTCGCTGCTGCTCGAGCAGTTGCAGGCCAATGATTATCGGCTCGGCATCTTCGCCTCGGCGAGCCTCGACAGCGTCGGCTTCGACCGCTCGATCTTCTCCTCCGTGACCGACCTGCGCGACTCGCCCGACGGCGACACCCCCGCCGAGCGGGATCGGCTGCTGACCCGGGAATGGCTCGACTGGCAGGCCCGGCGCCGCGACAGCGGGGACGACCGCCCCTGGTTCGGCATGGTCTTCTACGATGCACCGCACGGCTACAGCGTGCCGAAGGGTGGCGAGACCCCCTATCAGCCCTCGGCCTCCAGCATGAACTACCTGGATCTGGGGCCGGATACCGATCCCGAGCCCTATTTCAACCTGCACCGCAATGCCGTCTACAACGTGGACCAGCGCATCGGTCGCGTGATCGAGGACCTGAAGCGCCACGGCGAGTGGCGGAATACCCTGGTGGTGATCACCGGCGATCATGGCGAGTCGTTCAATGACTTCGGTCGCAACTACTGGGGCCACAACAGCCATTTCGCCTCGCCCCAGACGCAGGTGCCGATGATCGTTCACGGCCCCGGCGTGACCCCGGGCGAGCATCGCGGCACCACCAGCCATCTGGACGTGGTGCCCATGCTGATGCGCCATGCGCTGGGCTGCACGAACCCGGTCGGCGACTATGCCCAGGGCCAGGACCTGCTGAAGCCGGGGCTGGATCATGACTGGGTCATGGCCAGCAGCTACCTGGACAATGCCGTGATCGAGGACGATCGCATCACCGTGATCAACACCGCCGGCAGCTGGCGGGTGGTGGATCGGCAGCTGAACCCCCTGGAGGAGACGATCTCGCCGGCCGTGCGCCAGGCGATGCAGGCGATGCGTGCGTTCTATGCGCGATGAAGGAGCGTGATGCCTGCGGCGCCGGCCGGGCCGGTGCCGCAGGCGGTCATGCGAGGGGGCGTGTACAGAAGCGGTGTGGAGCGCCGAGTGATGCCGTTCAGTGGCGGTGCAGCGAGCGGTAGACGGCACGCAGACGATTGGCCAGCAGCAGGCCGGTCATGAGGCGGCGGGTGAGCCGCCCGGCCGAGCGCGGGCGGCGCAGGGTTCGCCACGACACCAGCCCCAGGGCGGCAAGGGTGGGCGCGCGCCAGCGCATCAGCTTCTGCCAGCCGTGATCGATCGGGGCCGTGGCCTCGCGCCAGTCGCGCAGGGCCATGCCCATGTCCAGGCGCTGCTGGAGAATCTGCGCGTCGAGCCGCTCGCGATAGGCCAGTCGTTCACGATGCGTCACGGGACGGCTCCAGTGCCTGACGATCCTGGGCGAGATGATGCAGTGTGGATTCCATCAACCGGCGCTGTCTGGCCAGCCGCCTTGCCCGAAGTGCCAGCCCGGCGGCGAGCAGCAGCAGGACAGCCGCGCAGAGAGAGATTGCCAGCAGGCGATGGTCCTCCCAGTACAGCACGACGACCAGCAGCAACAGCATGCCGACGCCGAACAGGAAGAGAATCAGGCTGGCGCCGACCAGCAGCAGTATGGTCAGCAGCCGGTCGCGCTCGAGCTCGAGTTCGAGCACCGCGAGACGCAGGCGCGTCTCGCCGGTGGCGACCAGGTTGCCGATCAGGCGTCGGGCGGCGTCGATGACGCGTTCTGCCGGTCCCTGGCTCTCCGACATCAGCGACGTCCGAGCAGCAGGCCGACGACCACGCCCACTGCCGTACCGATGCCGATGCTGGTCCAGGGGTTCTCGCGGACATAGCGATCGCAGGCGTCGGCGCCATCGAGCATGCCGTCCCGGGTGTCGTGATAGAGCTTCTCGCCGCGTGCCTCGAGGCGGGCGCGCGTATCATGCAGCCGTTGCTGGGCGCGGTCACGCAGTTCCTTGACGTTGCTGCGCGAGTCCTCGGCCGTCGCGGCGACGAGTTCCTCGACGGTGCGGGACAGGTGCTGCAGGTCTTCCTTCAGCTGGGCCGTGCTGGCCTCGTTATCGTGATGCCCGGTGGGATGCATGGCCATGGTCGTGTCTTCCTTTGACGATGAATGACGCTCTCATCATAGCAGCGTGTCCTGTCGGTTCAACGACTTCCCGGGATCCCGGCGAGGAAGGTATTGAGGCTGAAGCCAAGCCCCAGGCGCTGAACGTCATTGTCATAGTCGATCAGACTTTCCCCGTAGCCGTCGTAGTACTGGATATAGCCGCGAATCTTGCCGGCCAGCGGGAACGAGTAGTCGAGCTGGACCCCGTAGTGCTGCTTGCCGGGGTTGCCGCGCACCATCATCGACACCTCCTGGTCGCCGAAGGCGCGGACCAGGGTGATGTCGCCGTAGCCGATGTAGTTTTCCAGATCGGGGTTGTCGTCGTTGGCACGGCTTTCCGGGACCCGCCAGTGGGGCGCGACACTCAGTGCCCATTCGCCGCGCTGGAACAGCAGGTCGGCATAGACCCGGTTCCAGCTGCGCGACAGCGGCTGCGAACGGCCATTGGACTGGTGCGCGAAGCCGATCCGGTTGAGGGTGTTGGTCCAGCCCAGGAAGGACAGGTCGTTGTCGAAGCTGAGAAAGGCCTCCGGCTCGTAGTTGGTCTCGCGGAAGGGCGCCGAGGCATCGGAGTTGTAGGCCTGCCACCAGCTGCGCTGGGTATAGGCGAAGTACAGGTCCCCGTTGTTGCCGAAGATGTCGTCGAGCACGCTGATCTTCAGGCTCAGCTGGAACTTGACCTCGGCGTTGTCGGCGTTGGCCTCGTTGGTGATGGCATCGAAGTCCTTCTGATTGGGGTTGGCGTTGTGGGTCCAGGGCAGCAGATAGTTGCGGTGATAGACGGTGATCGCCAGCGGGTTGCGATTGGAATCACGTTCCAGAGCACGGCGATTCTGCGCCTGTTCGAGCGCTGCCTCGGTGGCGGGGTCCGTCGCTGGATTATCCTGGGCAAGAGCCATCAGCGGCAGGCCGAGTGTCAGCGAGAGCAACAGCGGTGATAGTGCTCTCGACGCGGTCGACAAGGCCATAAGTTACGTCCTGTGGGAACCATCAAAGGTCCGTTTCTACCACGCCGGGCCGCCAAGTCAATTCCGGCGGATTGCCAAGGGGGTGGCCGCCCCGCACAATCTCAGCGGCGAGGTGGCCGGTCAGAGGAGAGACAGGCGTGAGCAGGTGGTGGCGGAGTGCACTTTTCTGGGTGATCCTGACGAGCTGGCTGGTGAGTCTGGCGGCCCTGGCGCAGGACGATGTCCAGCTGCCGGAGCGTGATACCGTCGAGCAGCAGCTGCAGACCCTGGAGGCGGTCGACAAGCCCGACTCGGGCCAGCAGGGCACCATGGAGGTGCTGCGCTCGGTGTTGACCACGCTCGACAAGATAAAATCGGTCGAGAAGGAGCGCGCTGCGCTCGAGAAGCGCCTCGAGCAGGCGCCTCAGGAAATCGATCGGCTGGAGCGAGAGGCCCGCGACAGCGAGCGCCAGGCGCTGCCGGCCACCTCGCAGCTGGAAAAGCTCTCCCAGGAGAAGCTGGAGGCGGATGTCGCCCAGACCCTGGACGAACTGCAGACCCTGCAGAACCGGCTGGCCGACACCAATTCCCGACTGATCGAGACTCAGACGCTGCCCGAGCGGGCGCAGAAGACAATTTCCGAGGCGCTGGACAGGATCGAGAAGCTGCGCATGGCGCGCGATAACCAGACCGCCGCCGAGGACAGTCCGCAGGCCTGGCTCACCCAGGCGCAGCTGCAGCTGGCCGAGAGCCAGCTGGCCCTGAACCGCCGCCAGCTGGCCACCAATACCCGCCTCAACTCGCTGGCGGAGCGTCGGCGTGATGCCCTGAGGCAGCGTATCGACAGCGTCGAGGCACGGCTCAACCTGCAGCAGGCGGTACTCGACCAGCGTCGCCGTCAGCAGCTCGAGGCGGCGGTGACCGAAGCGGCCAGCCGCGACCCGCTGATCGCCGCCGGCCATCCGGTGGTGGTCAAGGCCCAGTCCCGCAATCGCGAGCTCAGTCAGTCGCTGCTCGATGCCATCGACCGGCGGCACACCTACGAGCGCAAGGGCGTTCGGGTGCGCACCCAGCTGGATCGAGTACGGCAGGTGCAGCGTACCCTGACCGAGCAGATCGAGGCGATCCGCGGCAGCCTGCTGCTGTCGCGAATCCTGCGCGAGCAGCGCCGCGAGCTGCCCGACATCGATGCCATGGAGGGGCTGCAGGAGCAGATCGCGGACATCCGGCTGGCGCAGTTCGAGCTGAGCCGCCAGCGCGATGCCCTGCGCGACATCCCCGCCCTGGCGCGCCAGCGACTCGAGGCGGCCGGGGTCGACCCGTCCCCCGCGCTGCTGAAGTCTCTGGAGCAGCTCTACCAGTCGCGACGCGACCTGGTCGACGAGCTGGAGCAGGCCGACGGGGAGCTGCTGACCGCCGCCATCGACCTGCAGCTCAACCAGCAGCAGCTGGTCTCCATCACCCGCGGGTTGCGCAAGACCATCGAGGAGCAGCTGTTCTGGGTGGCCAACCGCAGCCCGCTGGGCCTGGACTGGCTGCGTCATCTGCCGGCCAGCGTGACCGAGAGCCTCGCCCCGGAGGCGTGGCGCCAGATCGGCCATGCCCTGGCCGGCCCGCTGAAGGCCGCTGCCGGCTGGGGGCTGGTGCCGATACTGCTGGCCGGTGCCCTGGTCCTGCGCCGCCGCCAGATCAAGCGCTCCCTGCGCCAGCTCAACGACGAGATCGGTCGGCTCAAGCGCGATACCCAGATGCATACCCCGCGTGCCATCGGCCTCAACGCCCTGCTGGCGACCCACTGGCCGCTGGGGCTGGCCGGGCTGGGGGCGGCGCTGATCCTGGGCGGCGACGGTGCGCGGGCCCTGCTGGGCTGGGCCTGTCTGCATGTGGCGCTGGCCTGGGGCGTGATCGAGCTGGCGCGACGGCTGCTGGTCAACGACGGCGTGGCCATCCGGCACTTTCACTGGCCGGCGAAGTACGCCGCGCGCCTGCGCTGGCTGCTGTGGTGGCTGGGCGCCGCACTGATGCCGGTGCTGGTGGTCAGCACCCTGGCGCAGGAGGGCGGCCTGTCGCTGGAAAGCCGTCCCGTGGCGCTGCTGGTGCTGCTGGCCGGGCTGGTGGCGATGAGCTGGGTGATCGCCCGGCTGATTCTCGCCCATGTGCCGTTCTTCGGCACCAAGGTGTTTCGTCTGCTGCTCGGGCTGGGGCTGGCGGCCGTCAGCCTGGTGCTCGGCGGCCTGATCGTGATGGGCTACGAATATACCGCCCTGCAGCTGATCAACCGCTTCGTGATCAGCCTGTATATCCTGGGCGCCTGGATCCTGGTCGAGGCGGCCGTGGTGCGGGGGCTGGCGGTGGCCGCACGGCGCCTGGCCTACCGGCGGGCGGTGGCCCGTCGCCGGGCCCAGGTGCAGGAGGGTGCCGAGGGTGGCGTGGAGGTCGTGGAAGAACCGCCGCTGGATCTCGACCAGGTCAACCAGCAGTCGCTGCGGCTCTCCAAGCTGATCCTGTTTCTCGGCTTCACGCTGGTGCTCTATCTGGTCTGGGCCGATCTGCTCACCGCGCTGGCCTACCTGGATCACGTGGCGGTCTGGACCACCGAGCAGGGCCAGGGCGATGCGCTGACCACCACGCCGATCACCGTGGCCGACCTGCTGGTAGGGCTATTTACCCTGGTGCTGACCTTCGTCATGGCGCGCAACCTGCCCGGCCTGCTGGAAGTGATGGTGCTGTCGCGGCTGTCGCTCAAGCAGGGCAGCGCCTATGCGATCTCCTCGCTGCTCTCCTATGCCATCGTCGGCACCGGGGTGGTGGCCTCGCTGGGCACGCTGGGCGTTTCCTGGGACAAGCTGCAGTGGCTGGTCGCCGCGCTCGGCGTGGGGCTGGGGTTCGGTCTGCAGGAGATCTTCGCCAACTTCATCTCGGGGCTGATCATCCTCTTCGAGCGGCCGGTGCGCATCGGCGACACCATCACGCTGGGCAACCTGCATGGCACCGTCAGCCGCATCCGCATCCGTGCCACCACCGTGACCGACTTCGATCGCAAGGAGATCATCATCCCCAACAAGACCTTCGTCACCGACCAGCTGATCAACTGGTCGCTGTCGGACACCGTCACCCGGGTGGTGCTGACCTTCGGCGTGGCCTACGGCTCCGATCATCGGCGTGTTCACGAGCTGCTGCGCCGGGCCGCCGACGAGAACCCGCGGGTGCTGGGCGATCCCGAGCCGCAGGTGTTCTTCATGACCTACGGGGCGAGCACCCTGGACTTCGAGCTGCGCATCTTCGTCAACACCCTGGGGGATCGCCTGCTGGCCACCGACGAGATCAACGGGCGGGTCGGCGAGCTGTTCGCCGAGCACGGCATCGAGATCGCCTTCAACCAGCTGGAGGTCTGGCTGCATCGTGCCGACGGCGCCGAGGCACGGGTCGAGAGCCGCGCCGTGATACCGGGAGCGGCGCCCGAGCCGCAGCAGGGCGACCCCGGGGCGGCGGGTATCGAGGCGGGGGACGCCGAGCGCTGAGGGGGAGCACCCGGCGCCGTTCAGGCGCGCCGGGCGTGGAGCAGGAACTCGCGGTTGCCGTCGCCGCCGCGGATCGGGCTCTCCCGCCAGGTGTCGACGCGAAAGCCGTGCTCGGCGGCACAGGCGCGAATCCCGGCCTCGACCTCGGCATGCAGCGCGGGGTCGGTGACGATGCCGCGGGCATCGACCCGGCCGGGTCCGACCTCGAACTGCGGCTTGACCAGCGACAGCAGATGCGCGCCCGACGGCAGCACGCGGGCGAGCTCGGGCAGGATCCGCGTCTGCGAGATGAAGGAGACATCCATCACCGCCACCCGCGGGCAGCGCGAATCATGGGCCGCGAGCGCCTCCAGCAGGCGCGGGTCGCCGCTCATGGCCCGGGCGTTGAGCCCCTCGAGGCAGGTGACGCGCGGATCCTCGCGCAGGGCGGCATCGAGCTGCTCGTGACCCACCTCGACGCCGATCACGTGGCGCGCGCCGCGGCGCAGTGCGCAGTCGGTGAAGCCGCCGGTGGACTGGCCCACATCCAGCACCAGGCAGTCGCCCAGGTCCAGCGACAACGTGTCGAGCAGGGCCTCCAGCTTGAGGCCTGCCCGGGACACGTAGCGCTCCTCGGGATCGTCGGTGATCGTGAAGGCGGTGTCCTCGGGCCACTTTTCGCCGGGCCGGGTCAGCGCCCGCCCGGGGGCATCGGCGGTACTGACGCGGCCGTGGCGGATCAGGCGCTGGGCCCGGGTGCGCGAACGCGCCAGGCCCCGGGCGACCAGCAACAGGTCGAGTCGCATCATGGCGGAGTCTCGTCTCGGGTGTCGGCGGCGATCGTGCCGCGCTGGAACTCGCGTGTCCAGCGCGTCAGCAGGGCCTCGCGCTTGAGGCGGTCGAGGGTCGCCAGCAGGCCGGGACCGAGGCGGATCGGCCGCAGGGCATCGCCGAGCCGCTGGCGCAGCGCGTTGGCGGTGCCGGGGCCGTCCAGCGCGGGGTGAATGGCGCCCAGGGTGGTCAGCTCGCTGATGGTGCGCTGGCCGGCCTCGCCGAGCAGGTAGTCGAGAAAGCGACGCGCCGCCATCGGGTGGGGCGCGTCCCGGGGGATGAAGGCGAGTCGCTGGGTGACCAGGGCGTAGTCGTCCGGGACGGCGATCTCCAGCTCGGGATGCTCGCGAACGAAGTCCCGGGCGTAACTGCCCAGCAGGTTGTAGCCGATCAGGTAGCGTCCGTCGGCCAGTCCCTCCAGCATCTCGCGCGTGGTGCCGGCGAGCACGGTGTCGACGCCGCCCAGCGCGTTCACCAGTTCCCAGTAGCGCGGCGACAGCCGCGCTTCCTCGATGGCATAGGTATAACCGGCACCGCTGGTGGCCGGGTCGTAGGTGACCACGCGCCCGCGCAGCGCCCGGCGATGCCCGGTCAACAGGTCCACCAGGTCGGCGTGACTGGTCACGGCGCCGAAGCGCTCGGCGAGTTCGCGGCGATAGACGATCACCACCGGCTCGAAGGTGAAGGCGAACAGCTCATGGCGCCAGCGGGCCCAGGCCGGCCAGCGTCGTGCCGCCTCGCTGGCCAGTGGCTGGGCGTGGCCGTCGTTGGCCAGACGGTACTGCCAGGGCATCGCCGAGGACAGCACCACATCGGGGCGTGGCGTGGCGTCATCGTCGAGAAAGTCGCGGTAGATCGCCAGGGTGGTCAGGTTGTTGTAGCGCAGGGCGAGATCCGGATTGCGATGATGAAAGTTCTCGAGCAGCGGGGCGATCAGCGGGGTATCCAGCGCGCCGTTGATGACCAGCGTCTCGCCGGGACCGCCGGCCCGCGCGGGGTAATCGAGCCGCGACTGGGCGAGAGCGACCTCGATCGGCGAGAGCACCAGCAGCACGGTGGCCAGCAGAGCGGTGACGAGGCTCATGCGCGATCTCCCTGAAACGTCATGGACACGCACAGACCCGGCCCGTGTCGGCCCTCATCGAGGGTCAGGCGGGCGCCGTGCCCACGGGCGATGCTGTCGACGATGGCCAGCCCGAGCCCGGAGCCCTCGCCGGTTTCGGCGCCCCGATGGAAAGGGCGCAGCATCAGCAGACGCTTCTCGGCGGGGATGCCGGGGCCGTCATCCTCGACCTGAAGACGGGGCGGGTCGGCCTGCACGCGCACGGTGATGTGGCGCGCGCCGTAGCGGCGGGCATTGTCGATCAGGTTGTTGAGGGCTTCTTCCAGCTGCCAGTCGATGCCGGTCAGGGGGATGGCGTCATCGGGCGCGTCGAGCTCGAGCGCAATGCCGGCGCGGTGGCAGGCGGCGAAGGCATCCCGGGTGGCGTTGCGTGCCACGGCGACCAGATCCAGCATCGAGGCCACCGGCGTGGCTTCGGGGTTGTTGAGCCGGGTCAACGACAACAGCTGGACCGCCAGCCGGGCGGTGCGGGCACTGGAGGCCTGGATGGTCTCCAGGGCCGAACGCCAGCTGGCGGGGTCGGGCTGGCGCAGGGCCAGCTCGGCGCGCGCCGACAGCCCGGCCAGCGGGGTGCGCAGCTGGTGCGAGGCGTCGCCGATGAAGCGCTCCTGATTGGCGCGCACGCGGCGCATGCGGGCCAGCAGGTCGTTGAGGGTCTCGCGCAGTTCGGCCAGCTCGCGGGGCAGCTCCAGCGCCAGCGGTGCCAGGGTGCGCGGATCGCGCCCGCGAATCGCCCGGCGCAGGCGGGTCAGCGGAGCCAGGGCGGCGCGGACCGCCAGCAGTACCACGGCCACCGCGAGCAGGGCCATGATCGCGATCCGGCCCAGGCTGCCGGCGAACAGCGACAGGGCGAGCCGGTCGCGCCCCTCGCGGGTATGCGCGACGCGTACCTCGAAGCGCTCGCGCTGGCTCCAGCCCTCCAGACGGGAGGCGCGCACGCCGAGACGCAGGGCCATGCCGTGCCAGCGGATATCGCCGTAGTGCAACGCCGTGTCGTCCGCTGTCGTCAGCCCGGGCAGCCGGGCGTTACCGGTGATGAAGTTGTCGCGGTCGTCGTAGAGGGCGTAGAAGACCCGTTCCTGGGCGTCGGTGGCGAGCATGGCCAGCGCCGCCGGCGGCAGGTCGAGCCAGAGCTGGTCGTCCTGCCACTTGACCTGTTCGGCGATGGCCAGCGACGAGGCCTCGAGCAGCCGATCGAAGGCCCGGTCGGCGGCGTCGCGGGCGCTCAGGTAGGCCTGAACGAGCATCAGCGCGCCCAGCCCCAGCAGCGGCAGCAGCAGCCAGGTGGCCAGGCGCCGGTAGAGGCTGTGGGTGGCGCTCACGGGGTGGCCAGCAGGTAGCCCAGGCCCCGCACCGTGCGCAGCTCGACGCCGCTGTCGGCCAGGCGGCGCCGCAGGCGGTGGACGTAGACCTCGATGGCGTTGTCGCCGAGGCTTTCGCCGGCAAAGGCCTCCCCGGCGAGCTGGGCCTTGTCGACCGGCTCGCCGGCGTGGCGCATCAGGCAGCCCAGCAGGCGCTGTTCGCGTGGCGGCAGGTTGAGCGGTTCATCGTCGAGGGTGAAGCGCTGGGCCAGGCCGTCGAACGCCAGCGGACCGACCTGAAGATGGGCGCCGGAGGGGTGGCGGCGGCGCAGCAGGGCTCGCACGCGGGCCTCTAGCTCGTCCAGGGCGAACGGCTTGGCCAGGTAGTCGTCGGCGCCCAGGTCCAGGCCGCGTACCCGGTCCTCGATGGCGCCCCGGGCGGTGAGGATCAGCACCGGCGTGTCGGCATCGTGGCCACGCAATGTGGCCAGCACCTCGAGCCCGCTGCAGCCGGGCAGGTTGAGATCGAGCAGGATCAGCGCGAAGTCGTGCCGGCCGGCGAGCCGCTCGCGGGCCTCGTTGCCGTCGGCGAGGCAGCCGACGGAGTAGCCGGCCAGCCCCAGGGCATCCTGCAGCGTTTCCGCCAGCAGGGTGTCGTCCTCCACCAGCAGCAGTTTCATGGCGTGGCCTCCGGGTCGTGAGTCGGGCCGTCCAGCGGCCGGCGCGCCAGGGCATTGACGGCGGCGTCGAGTCGACTCGCGGCGTCGGCGGCATCCAGGCGGCCCGCCGGGCCGGAAAGCGCCAGCCACAGGGGCAGATCCACGGTGGGCGACTCGGCCAGCGGGCGGCAGATCATGCAGCCTCCGGCGAAGGCCAGCGCCGGCGAGTCGGGCTCGGGCGTGCGCCAGCGTGTGCCGGGACGCAGGTCATGGCGCAGGGCGCTGTCGGCCAGGGCCACCAGCCGGCACTCGGCGTGGCGGCCTTCCACGGCCAGCAGCGACGCCGTCTCGCCGCTGTCCTCCGCCAGTGCCTCCAGGGCGGGGCGAATCCAGGCCTCCAGGCGGCGCTGCGGCAGGTGGCGCCGGGCCAGGCGCACGGGGGAGTGCCCCAGCCGGTAGCGCCCGTCGCGGTCGCGCTGGACATAGTCGAAACGTTCCAGGGAGCCCAGCAGACGCAGCAGCGTGCTCTTGTAGAACCCGGTGGCCGTGGCCAGCTCGGCGAGCGAGAAGCGTTCCTGAGCGTTATCGAAAACCTCGAGGATCGTCAGCGCGCGTTCCACGGCCTCGACGCGATCCTGTGCCATGACGGGCCCTTTATCTCCATGACCGGCGTTGCGGTCGCATTCAACTTTGGTCGCAACCTTGGGCGCAGGCGTTGACGCCCGCGCTCAGGAACCCTAGCTTTCCATTCTGTAGAACGATATTCTTCCTTACAGAATTGTAAGGCAGGCGTCAGGTTTCTGCAAGCCGTTCAGGCTGAATCCAATACACCGTTCATAGGGGACGATAACAATGTCGATGAGAACGCCTCTCAAGTTTCTCGCCGCGGCATCGCTGACGCTCAGCGCCGGCCTGGCCATGGCCTTCCAGCCCTCCGGCAAGGTGGACTGCATCGCGCCGGCCGACCCGGGCGGCGGCTGGGACTTCACCTGTCGCAGCGTGGGCAAGGTGCTCGAGGATCTCGATCTGGTCCCGGGCAGCGTGCAGACCATCAACATGGCGGGTGCCGGGGGCGGCGTGGCCTACGCGCATACCGTCAGCAAGCGCTCCGACGATGACCAGCTGCTGGTCGCGGCGTCCACCGCCACCACCACGCGTCTCGCCCAGGGGCAGTTCCCGGGCATGAGTGCCGACGACGTCAACTGGATCGGCGCCGTGGGGGCCGACTACGGCGTCATCGCCGTGGCCAAGGACTCCAAGTACAAGGATCTTCCGGCGCTGATGGACGCGCTGAAGAAGAATCCCAAGGCGGTCAAGTTCGCCGGTGGCAGCGCCAATGGCGGCTGGGATCATCTCAAGGTGCTGATCGCCGCCAACAAGGCCGGCGTCGACAACCTGCCGAAGATTCCCTACCTGTCGTACAACAACGGCGGCGAGGCGATGACCCAGGTGGTGGGTGGCCATGTCGATGCCTTCACCGGTGACATCTCCGAGGCCCAGGGCTTCATGGAATCCGGTGATCTGCGCATCCTCGCGGTGCTGGCCGACCAGCGTCTGCCGGGCAAGTTCTCGGACATTCCCACCGCCAAGGAACAGGGCATCGACGCCATCGGCGCCAACTGGCGCGGCTTCTACATGCCGGGCAAGATTTCCGACGACGCCAGGCAGTACTGGGTCGACGCCGTCGACACGCTCTACAAGAGCGACGAGTGGAAGGACGTCATGAAGAAGAACGGCCTGATGCCGTTCCACCCGGGGCAGGGCCAGTTCGAGCAGTACGTCAAGACCCAGATCGATGACATCCAGGCACTGTCCAAAGAAATCGGGCTGATCAAGTAATGTTGCGTCTCAACGACCGTGTCTTCGGTCTGCTGATGCTCGCCCTGGCCGTCGCGTACGGCTGGGGCGCCCAGCAGTTTTCCGAGCCGTTCGGCGGCGGCGAGGCCGTCGGGCCCAGGACCTTCCCGACGATTCTCGCCGTGGTGCTGGCGGCCTGCAGTCTCTACCTGATCGTGCGGCCCGACCCCGGCAATCCCTGGCCGAAGGGGCGCACGGCCCTGGAGATGCTGATCGCGGTGGCGGTGCTGATCGCCTACACCCTGATTCTCGAGCCGGTGGGCTTCATCGTCGCCACCATGCTGGCGATCGGCACCCTGTGCTGGCGCATGGGGGCGCCGCCGCTGCGCGCCTACCTGAGTGGCCTGATCGGCGGCATCGTGGTCTTCGCGCTGTTCAATTACCTGCTTGAGCTGCCGCTGCCCTGGGGTGTGCTGGCCTTCATGGAGGGACACTGATGGATACCCTCAATTACCTGATCGACGGCTTCGGCGTCGCGCTGGCGCCGCACAATCTGATGTTCGCGCTGATGGGGGCCTTTCTGGGAACCCTGATCGGCGCGCTGCCCGGGCTGGGTCCGGCCAATGGCGTGGCGATCCTGATCCCGCTGGCGTTCACCCTGGGGCTGCGCCCGGAAACCGCGCTGATCATGCTCACTGCGGTCTACGCCGGGGCGATGTACGGTGGGCGCATCTCGTCGATTCTGCTCAACATCCCCGGTGACGAACCGGCGATGATGACCTGTCTTGACGGCTATCCGATGGCCCGTCAGGGCAAGGCGGCCGAGGCGCTGGCGATCTCCGCGGTGGCCTCGTTCATGGGCAGCCTGATCGCCACCGTGGGTCTTATCCTGCTGGCGCCGTTGCTGGCCAGGTTCGCGCTGACCTTCGGTGCGGCCGAATACTTCGCGTTGTTCGTGCTGGCCTTCGCCACCCTGGGCGGCATCACCGGCAAGAACCCGGTCAAGACCATTCTCGCCGCGGCGCTGGGGCTGATGATCGCCACCGTGGGCATCGACCTGTCGACCGGTGTGCAGCGTTTCACCTTCGGGACCCTGGAGCTCTACGAGGGGGTCGACTTCATCATCGCCATCGTCGGCCTGTTCGCGGTCTCCGAACTGCTGGTGTTCATCGAGGAGAAGGCCGGGGCCGGCCGCGAGATGATCCGGGTCAACAAGCTCTCGCTGAAGTGGAAGGACATTCGCGAGATCCTGCCGACTGCCTTTCGCGGCGGCGTGATCGGCTTCATCTCCGGGGTCCTGCCGGGGGCCGGCGCCTCGCTGGGCAGCTTCATCAGCTATACGCTGGAGAAGAAGATCCTGGGCAGCAAGAACCGTTTCGGCGAGGGCGACTCGCGCGGTGTGGCCGCCCCGGAGGCCGGCAACAACGGCGCCTCGAGCGGGGCCCTGGTGCCCATGCTGACGCTGGGCGTGCCGGGCAGTGGCACCACCGCGGTGCTGCTGGCGATGCTGATCTCCTTCAACATCACCCCCGGGCCGCTGATGTTCACCCAGAACGCCGACGTGGTGTGGGGGGTGATCGCGGCACTGCTGATCGGCAACTTCCTGCTGCTGGTGCTCAACATTCCGCTGGTCGGGGTGTTCGTCAAGCTGCTCTCGGTGCCGCCGATGTACCTGCTGCCGATGGTGACCATGGTCGCCTTCGTGGGCATCTACTCGATCAGCCACTCGCCCGTGGATTTGTACTTCATGGTGGCGTTCGGCGTGGCCGGCTATTTCCTGCGCAAGCTGGAGATCCCGCTGGTACCGGTGATCCTGGGCATGCTGCTGGGTCCGGAGATGGAGAAGAACCTGCGCCACGCGATGCAGATTTCCGACGGCGACTGGATGGTCCTTTGGAGCAGCCCGCTGTCGATCACCCTGTGGGCGATCGCCATCGCCGGGCTGGTGCTGCCGGTGATCGTCGGGCCGATCCTGCGGCGCCGGATGAAGGCGGGCGCGCAGCCGGACTGAGCGCCCGGCCAGACCGGGTCAAGAGATCCCCGCCGGCCATGCCGGTGGGGATCTTGCGTTGTGGCGCTCGTGCGAAAGCCCGTGGAGGGCAGGGTGGGGTCAGGAGGAGCCGGCGTGCGCCTGGAGCCCGCTGGCGGGAAGCCGGTCGGCGCCCCAGCTGCGATGGATATGGCCGATCACGCGGTCGAGTTCCTCCTGGGTGATGTCGGCCAGCTCGCCGCGCTCCAGCGGGTCGTAGTGGAAGATGTAGAGGCGCGAGGCGAACTGCTCGAAGGGCAGCGAGGCCTCGCCGAAGCGCTCGCCGTTGCCGGCGGTACTGACCTTGATGCCGTCGCCCCAGTCCTGGCCGCTGTCGTTGTTGGGGTTGAAGAAGTAGGCGCGCATCACGTCCTGCGGGTCGAGGTTGACGCGCAGCAGGGTGATGGCATGCCAGCCGATGAAGCGCGCCGCGCTGTCGGTCACCGCGATGCCCGCCGGTTGCGGGTGGATCAGCGGCTGGTTGCCGTTGTAGTAGGGGTGGTAGCTGGCGTAGAAGTGGCGCAGGAAGTCCTCGAGCGCCTCGAGCTGACCGGTCTCGACATCGACGTTGATGCGAAAGCCGCGGCCAGCCCACCAGCCGTGGAATTCCGGGTTGACCCAGCGGTGCGGATCGCCCTCGCGGCCGATGCAGCGCCGGCCCATCTCGGCGTAGATGCGGTCGAGATGCGGTACCACCAGCAGCGACACCGGATCGAGGTCCATGGGCAGAGTGGTGGCCACGCCGGAAAGGCTTGCCATCGACGAGATCGGCTGGCCCTCGAAGTGCATGATGATCTCGTCGTCGCGGGCCGCCCAGGCGACCATCTGCAGCAGGTAGTCGGGGTCGTTGTAGGCCCACATCGACAGCGCGCGCGCCGACTGGCAGGTGGGGTTGTTGCCCTGGCCGACGCCCAGCGGCAGCCCCAGCATGCACAGCACCCCCTCGATCAGGCGTGCCCGGGGCGTGGCCGCGTCGGCGTAGGCGAGGCGCAGCCGCTCCTGCGACCACGCTGTCAGCGGCAGGCCGATCTGGCGCCACAGCGCCGGGGCCACCGGTGGCTGGTAGAGGATGCCGCGTTCCAGCGTCAGGGCGAGGCCGTAGACCGCCTGCGGGGTGTCGGGATGCACGCCTTCCTCGATCAGCGCCTGAACCAGCTGTCGGTAGCACAGCAGGCAGTCGCGGCCGGTCGATGACAGCCCCAGGGCCTCGGCGAGCAGGTGATCGCCGTGATCGAGCAGGTGACGCAGCAGTACCGGGTGGTAGGCCGACACCAGGCCCGTGTCGTGCATCGCCCGGGCGAAACCGGTGGCCTCGTACTGCAGGGCGCCGGCGTCCATCGACTGGAGGCGTTCGCCATAGACCGCGAGTCCCGGGTCCTCGCGGCAGGCCTGAGTGGGGCCGAACAGGCTGCTGACCAGGCGATCGGCGCCCTGACCGCTGGCGCCGAGATCGATCTCGGGGTTGGCCCGGCAGATGGCGATCTGGGTCACCATCCGCTTGACGGGATCGACCTGGATGGGACGCTGCTGGAGGATGCGCCAGATCTCGTCGATCAGCTGGTCGATGACGTGCTCGTAGCCGATGCTCTCGGCCAGGTGGCTGAACAGCTGCCGGGTCATCAGCGCCAGCCGCCCCTGGGTCTCGCGTTCCGCCTCGCTGGGCGCCGTGAACAGCAGCTCGAGGTTGATCGCCAGGACCTGGGTCAGGTAGTGGTGCGCCTGCTCGGCGGAGATCAGCGGATGCTCGTAGGCGCTGCGCGCGACCGCCAGCAGCCGGAGTTCGCTGAGTGCCTCGAGCACCACGGTGTCGGGGTCGCCGCTCTTGAGCGAATGCGGCGTCAGCGAGGGGATCAGGATCTGCGGGTGGGCCCAGTCGGAACCGTTGAAGGCCCCCGCCTCTTCAAGCGCCTGCGCCCGCGCCTCGATGGCCGCGCAGCCACCGTCGAGCAGCATCACGCGCCGTGCCGTGTCGTAGACCCGTCTGGCCTTGCCCGGCTTGGCGAAGTCCCGTGCATCGGCGAGTATCGCGGTCGCCTCGTCCAGCTTGGCCAGCAGGCCGTCCAGCCTGCCGGCGTCGGTGGTCCGGTCACCATTATGAGTCGTCACACGGGCTCCTTGTCCCCGAGGATGTGCCGCGATTATACATAGAAGTCGAGCTCTTCCTGATGCTTGAGCAGATCGCGCATGGTGTGGGGATCCTCACCGAAGAAATAGACCAGCCCCCAGTGGGTGCCGAAGGCCGTGCGCTTGGTCACGGTTTCTTCCAGCGGCGCGGTCAGTTCATGGGACTCGAAATAGGGGTGATCCTCGGTCTCCTCGGGGATCTCCAGGCGGCTCACCACGCGGCGGCGCGGGTAGACCCCGAAGCAGCCGGCATGGCCCTTGGCATCGACCACTTCCTTCGGGAAGAAGGCCTTGACCTCGTCCTCGGTGGTCTTGGGATCGAAGACCAGGATGGTTGCCTGATAGGCGTTGAAGCCGTAGGCGCGCTCGAGCAGCTCGAAGACCTTGAAGCCGGGCGGGCGGTAGGCCACCTCGCCGAAGTACATCTCGCCATCGCTGGTGACGAAGTACTCGGGATGAATGAGGCCGAAATCGATATCGAAGGCCTTGATCAGCTTCTCGATCTGCGCGGTGATCTGTGGCCGGTATTTCTCGAGTTCCGGGGTCGCCGGCACGAACACCGAATAGCCCAGGGTCACGTACTCGGAAATGTTGAGGAAGGCGATCTTGCCGTTGTGGATCCAGGCCTCGACGGCGAACTCCCAGCCATCCAGGTGCGACTCCATCAGTACCGGGAACTCCTCCTCGGGAATCGTGTCGACTTCGTCCGGCGTGCGGATCACGCGGTGGCCCAGGCAGCCGGCCTTGTCGAAGGCCTTGAGGTGGATCGGATCGTTGGGGTCCCCGTCGAGCTTGAGCAGGGTCTGGTTGACGCGCTTGAGAAAGCGAATGACATCCTCCTTGTCGTGGGCTTCCTCGAAGATGCCCACGCGGATGCCGCCGAGCTGAGCGCGCCGCTTCATCAACGCCTTGTCGCGCAGCAGCAGGGCCTGGCCGTAGAGGCGCGGATTGTCGAGCAGTACCGAGTTGATGGCGCCGGCCCATTCCACGGTTTCCTCGAACAGCGGGATCGCCACGTCGACGCCCATCTCCTTGAGTGTCTCGGCGATCTCCAGGGAGCGGTCGTTGAGGCGTTCGAAGTTCCAGGGCACATAGGGGATGTCGTGCTTCTTGCAGTAATCCTCGGCCCAGTCCGGTGCGACCACCACGTAACGCCGGTCGAAGTTCTCGGCAGCCTCGACGGCGTTGAGGCTCCAGCCGAGCAGGGCGACGTAGCCCTTGTCGGGGTTCTTTTTCATGATGCGTTCTCCTTGACCAGTGTGTCGCGTTCGTGACTTCTACTCAGCCTAGACGAAATTTGCCGTATACCCCGGCACCCATGAATGTCCGTTTCCGGGCTTGCGGGGCCGGGGCGGCACTGTTATAGTGCTGCGGCGCTCGAGGCAAGCGCGGCGAAACAATTTCGCTTTCAACAAGTTAGCCTCGAATGCATCGGCGCATCAACGTCGATCCCATTGTGGTGGCCCTGTCGGTCCTCCCGCAACGCGAAGCCGCGAACTCCGCCAGGCCCGGAAGGGAGCAACGGTAGTGGTGGATGCGTGTGCCGGGATGTGGCTGGCGGGGCCGCCTCCCGTTGTGCCCTTCGTCTTTCGGCGGCCCGCGTTCACGCCTGTGGGCATCATTTCCGAGACGCCGAATGAACCGCCAGGCCTCGGCTTCCAGGCATTGACCCTGCCCCCTCGAATGCTATCGTGCCCACGACGCTGTCAAAGCTTCGTAAAAATTGCGTCATGAAATTTCCCATTTTTGTACGCAGGTTGACCTAATGGGCATATTTTCCATCAGCTACGACCTTTATCAGGCCAGTGAGTACCGGGCGTTCTACGACCATCTGGAAGCCCACGATCACTGCTGGGCCATGGACGGCCAGTGCCTGGTCCGTACCGAGCAGGATGCCACCGAGCTGCGTCGCACGCTGATGCAGTTGATCGACAATCACGATGTGCTGTTCGTGTGCCGGCTCGGTGACGACTGGTCCGGGGTCGGCACCCAGTGCGGCGGCTGGCTCGACCGGCAGCGCCGGGGCGGCTGACCCCCCGGCGGGGCCACTCAGGCGTGTCGGGCGGCTTTCCGCCCCTGTCGCGAATCGCTAGAATGAAGCCATGTCACGCATTCTCAACGGGTCGCCCTGGGCTGGCCCGGTTTCCAGCCGCAAGGACCTCCGCGCTGCATGAGCTATCAGGTACTGGCCCGCAAGTGGCGGCCGCGCACCTTCCATGAACTGGTCGGGCAGGAACACGTTCAGCGGGCGCTGATCAATGCGCTCGATCAGGGGCGTCTGCATCACGCCTACCTGTTCACCGGCACGCGCGGCGTCGGCAAGACCACTTTGGCGCGGATTCTCGCCAAGTGCCTCAACTGCGAGAGCGGGGTGACCTCGTCGCCGTGCGGCGTCTGCAATACCTGCCGCGACATCGACGAGGGCCGCTTCGTCGACCTGATCGAGGTGGACGCGGCCTCGCGCACCAAGGTCGAGGACACCCGCGAGCTGCTGGACAACGTGCAGTACGCGCCCACTCAGGGGCGCTACAAGGTGTACCTCATCGACGAGGTGCACATGCTCTCGACCCACAGCTTCAATGCGCTGCTCAAGACGCTCGAGGAGCCGCCGCCCCACGTCAAGTTCCTGCTGGCGACCACCGACCCGCAGAAGCTGCCGGTGACCGTGCTGTCGCGCTGCCTGCAGTTTTCGCTCAAGAACATGCCCCCCGAGCGCATCGTCGAGCATCTCGAGCGCGTGCTGCAGGCCGAATCGGTGAGCTACGAGACGCCGGCCCTGTGGCTGCTGGGCAAGGCCGCCGAAGGCTCGATGCGTGACGCCATGAGCCTGACCGATCAGGCCATCGCCTTTGGCCAGGGCCAGCTGCGTCGGGCCGACGTGGCGGCGATGCTCGGCACCCTCGACCACCGCCATTTGCTGGCGCTGGCCGAGGCGCTGGCCGAGGTGGATGCCGCCCGGGTGCTCGGCGAGGTGGCGTCGCTGGCCGAGCAGGGGCCCGACTTCGCCGGGGTGCTGGATGACCTGACCGGCGTCTTCCATCGCCTGGCGATCGCCCAGATGGTCCCCGAGGCTCTCGACAACGGTCATGGTGACCGTGACGAGTTGCTGGCGCTTGCCGCGCGCTTCACCGCCGAGGATGTCCAGCTCTACTACCAGATCGGCCTGCAGGGGCGGGCCGACATGGACAGTGCACCGGAGCCGCGCACGGCGCTGGAGATGACCCTGCTGCGCATGCTGGCCTTCCGCCCCCAGGGCGTGCCAAAGCCGCCGCAGACGCCGCTGCCGCTGCGCGGTGGCACGTCCCCGCAGGAGGCGGCAACCACCGGGGGCGAGGCGGTGACATCGGCCCCGGCCGACGGGGTGCCACCGCCCGAGGCGTCGGCGGCGGATGTCCCGGAGGCCGTTCCCGACGAGGCCGCCGCCGAGGAAGTGCCCTCGGCGGCCGAGGCTCCCGCGGCGCCGCAGGCACCGCCGCCGCCCTGGAGCGAGGCTGTCCTGGAACCGGAACCGGAACCGGATGTGGCGGCGAACGAGGCTCCCCCGTCACCTGCGGCGCCGTCCGTTTCTGAGCCGGTCACCCCGGCAGCCGCTTTCGAAGCGGACGACGTGCCGGACGAGGCCGCGGGGCGACTGAATCATGCGCGATGGCTGGACCGCTTCGAGACGCTGGCCCTGACCGGGTTGACCCGCAACCTGGCGGCGCACTGCGTGGTCGAGGCGGATGACGGCGAGCGACTGCAGCTGCGCCTCGATGCCCGGCACGCGATGCTGCTGGCCGATGTCCACATCGAGCGTATCCGCCGGGCACTGGCCGAGGCCGGCATCGAGCGCCGGGTGGTCATCGAGCCCGGTGAACTGCCGGCGGAGCTCGAGACTCCCCAGGCGCGCAGCGAGCGCGAGACACGACAGCGCCATGCCCAGGCGGTTGAAGCCCTGCGCGACGACCCGCATATCCAGGAACTCGAGCAGGCCTTCGGCGCGCGCCTGATCGAGCAGAGCGTGTCGCCCCAGGCGGCGTCCGACTGACTTTCTTGCCGGCTTGCGGCCGGCAAGCCATCACGATCGAGGTGACTTATGTTCAATGGCGGAATGGGCAACCTGATGAAGCAGGCCCAGGAAATGCAGGAAAAGATGCAGAAGGTGCAGGAGGAGATCGCCCGCGCCGAAGTCACCGGGGAGGCCGGTGCCGGGATGATCCGCGTGACCATGAACGGCCGCCACGATGTCAGCAAGGTGGACATCGACCCCAGCCTGCTCGAGGAAGACAAGGAGATGCTCGAGGACCTGCTGGCCGCCGCGGTCAATGACGCGGTGCGCAAGGTGGAAAGCACCTCTCGCGCCCGGATGGAGGAAGCCACCGAAGGGCTGAACCTGCCGCCGGGCTTCAAGATGCCGTTCTGAACCGCGGTTCCCGGCCGTCGCCCGCGGGGTGGCGGCGCCTTCCCGGCGCCCTCCGACGCGGGCGTCCCGTTACCGTCGTGTCGTGCCGGCGCGCCCCGAGCCAAGGAGTGTCATGAGCTTTTCGCCACTGGTCGATCGCCTGCTGGAGGCATTGCGGGTACTGCCCGGCGTGGGGCCGCGCACCGCCCAGCGCATGGCGCTGCACCTGCTCGAGCGTGACCGCGAGGGCGGCCGTCGGCTGGTGGCGGTGCTCGGCGAGGCGCTGGAACAGGTCGGCTACTGTCGCCGCTGCCGGACGCTGACCGAGGAACCGGTCTGCGAGCTGTGTCGCAGCACGCGGCGCGATGCCGCGCTGCTGTGCGTGGTGGAGTCGCCGGCCGACATGCTGGCCATCGAGGACGCCGGGGGCTATCGCGGCCACTACTTCGTGCTGCATGGCCATCTCTCGCCGCTCGACGGCATCGGCCCCGAGGACATCGGTCTCGACCAGCTCGAGCAGCGGCTCGACGAGGGCGGGATCACGGAAATCATCCTGGCCACCAATCCCACGGTGGAAGGTGAGGCGACCGCGCACTACATCGCCGAGCAGATCCGCGAGCGAGGGCTGACCCTGTCACGTCTCGCCTATGGCGTGCCCATGGGTGGCGAGCTGGAGTACGTCGACGGTGGAACCCTGAGCCGCGCCTTCAACGGGCGACTGCCGTTCAACGGCGAGTGAGCCCCCTGTCTTTGCAACCCGAGACTCTACATGCCCCTGGAACCGATCCATCACTGGATAGACACGCCCGATGCCCTCGATGCCGTCTGCACGCAGCTGGCGGATGCCGCCTGCGTGGCCGTGGACACCGAGTTCTTCCGCGAGACCAGCTTTCATCCCGTGCCGGCGCTGATTCAGCTGTCGCGGGGCGATGTCGCCTACCTGATCGACCCCGTGGCGGTGTCGGCGACGCCCGCCGTCCGGGAGCTGCTGGGCGAGACCGGGCCGCTCAAGCTGATGCATGCCAGCAGCGAGGATCTGGAAGTGCTTCGCCACTGGGCCGGCGTGACCGTCCAGCCGCTGATCGATACCCAGGTGGCCCAGTCGCTGCTTTCCGAGGATCCGGCCATGGGCTACCAGCGGCTGGTCGAGCAGTGGACCGGCGACGCCCTGCCCAAGGACGAGACGCGCTCCGACTGGCTGGCGCGCCCGCTGTCCGAGGCGCAGCGTCGCTATGCGGCGCTGGACGTGATCTACCTGCCGCGGGTCTGGGCCGCCCAGCGCGAGGTGCTGGTCGCGCATGAGCGCCTGACCTGGCTCGAAGCCGACTGCCGCGGCCTTGTCGAGCAGGCGGGGCGCAGCGCGGCAAGCGATGGCGAGTGGTATCGCCGGCATCGCCAGCTGTGGCGGCTGGCGCCGCGCGCGATCGCCGCCTACCAGCGCCTGACCGCCTGGCGCGAGGCCGAGGCGCGGCGGCGTGACCTGCCGCGCAACTGGCTGGCGAGCGACAGGATCCTGTTCGCCATCGCCGAGGCCATGCCCGCCAACCGCTATGAGCTGGCGGCGGTGGAAGGGGTCAAGCCGAGTCTGGTCAAGCGCGAGGGCGAGACGCTGCTGGCCCTGGTGAAGGACGCGGCTGGCCTCGAGACGTCGGCGCTGCCGGCGGCCCTGCCGTCGCCGCTCGGCGGCCCGTTCAAGCGACGCTTCAAGGCGCTCAAGCGCGTCGTCGCGCAGACGGCCGAGACCCTGGGCATCGCGCCGGAGGTACTGGCTCGGCGCCGGGACCTGGAGGCGCTGGTGGCCGCCGATCTCGCCGGCGAGCCATTGGCGCTGCCCGGTGGCTGGCGCGGCGAGCTGCTGGGAGCCGAGCTGGCACAGGCGCTGGAAACGATCGATACGCCGGTAGAAGAGTGAGAGCCATGGAGCGAGTCCTGTGTGAAATCCTGCGCAGCCCGCGCAGGGACGAAATGTATCTGTACATCGACAAGCGGCGTGGCCTGGAGCCGGTGCCGGAGGCCCTGCTCGAGCGCTTCGGCACGCCGCAGCCGGTGATGACGCTGCTGCTCGACGGCAAGCGCAAGCTGGCCCGGGCGGATGCCGCGCGGGTGATCGAGACCATCGCCGAGCAGGGGTTCTACCTGCAGATGCCGCCGGCCCGGGACGAGTACCTGCTCGATCTGTACCGGGCGCCGACCGAGGCGCGTTACTGATGCGCGAACGCTTCTGGGAGCGCTATCCGCTCGAGGCCCTCGATCGCGAGGAGTGGGAGGCGCTGTGCGACGGCTGTGCGCGCTGCTGCCTGCTCAAGCTCGAGGACGAGGAGAGCGGCGACATCGCGACGCTCGATGTGGCCTGTCAGCTGCTCGACATCCCGAACGGCTGCTGCAGCGACTATCCCCACCGCAGCGAGCGCGTGCCCGGCTGCGTGCCGCTGACCCTGGAGCGCATCGCCGCGTTTCGCTGGCTGCCCGAGTCCTGCGCCTACCGGCGTCTGTACGAGGGGCGCGGGCTGGCCGACTGGCACCCGCTGGTCTCCGGCGACCCGGACAGCGTGCGCCGCGCCGGGATCAGCGTCACCGGTTATGCGGTGTCCGAGGCGGAGGTGCCCGAAGCCGAGTGGGAAGACCGCATCATCGCCATCCTCTCCCCCGAGGACGACGCGCCCCGGCCCGAGTAGCCGCGTCCGCATCGCCTCGCCCGAGCCCCGCACGGCGTGCGGGGCAGGTGGCTCCATCCCTGGCTCACTCCGTCGTCGACTCCGTCTCGGCGAGCCCCAGCGCCCGGAGCAGGAAGGCGTCCTGTCGGGCATTGTCGTGCCAGGCCTTGAAGCGTCCCGAGGCGCCGCCGTGGCCCGAGGTCATGTCGGTGCGCAGCAGCAGGGGGCGGCGCGCGTCGGCATCGCGGCGGGCGGCCATCTCGCCCAGGCGGGCATAGAGCTTGGCGGGTTCCCAGTAGGGGACCCGCGAATCGTGCCAGCTGCCCTGCAGGAAGATGGCCGGATAGGCCTGCTCCGAGAGGTTGTCGAGCGGCGAGTAGGCCTTGATGCGCCGGCGCGCCGCCGGTTCCTCCGGGTTGCCCCATTCGCCGTACTCCGCCGTGGTCAGCGGCAGGTCGGGGTTTTCCATGGTCCGCAGCACGTCGACGAACGGCACGTCGAGCACCGCCGCGCAGAAGGCCCCGGGGTCGAGATTGAGGCTGGCGCCGACCAGCAGGCCGCCGGCGCTGGCGCCATAGGCGGCAATGCGCTCGGCGTCGGCGACACCGTGCTCCACCAGGGCCTCGCGGGCGGCGAGGAAGTCGCGGAAGCTGTTGGCCTTGTGCTCGAGCTTGCCGGCCAGGTACCAGGGCTCGCCGCGATCCCCGCCGCCGCGCACGTGGGCCACGGCGAAGGCCACGCCCCGCGCCAGCAGTTCCAGCCGAGCGATCGAGAACCACGGGTCGAGCACCTCACCGTAGGCGCCGTAGCCATAGAGCAGGGTGGGCATCGGGCCCTCGGCCCAGCGATCGGCGCGCGCCACCACCGATACCGGGATGCGCTCGCCGTCGTGGCCGGTGGCCCAGAGGCGCCGGCACTGGAGCTGCCCGGGCTGCAGGTCGCCGTGCACCGGCTGGGCCTTGAGCAGGCGCTGCGTGCCGTGGTCGAGGTCGTGCTCGACCCAGCGCACCGGCAGCGTGAAGGATTCCTCGCGCACGCGCAGCCGTCGGGCGCGGAAGTCGGGGGTGTCGCCCAGCGCCAGGCTGCAGGGGGTGTCGGGCAACGCCAGCCGGTGATCCTCGCGGGGCGTGGCGAGGCCGTCGAGGGCGAGAATGCGCAGGTGGACCTGGGCCGCGTCGTGGTCGCGCTCGGTGATCACCAGCCCCCAGTCGAAGGCATCGACGCCTTCCAGGGTGTGGTGGTCGCGATGGGCGAGCAGGGGGCGCCACTGCCCGGGGTCGGCCTCGTCGGCCACGTCGAGGCGGAAATGCGGCGCCTGGCGGTTGTGCAGCACGTAGAAGCCGCCCGGGCGATGGTCGAGAGCGTATTCCACCCCCGGTTCCCGGGCGCGCACGCAGCGCGGCGCGGTCGCCGGGGCGTCGGCGGGGATCAGGTGGCACTCGGCGGTGTCCTTGGAGGCGGTCTCGAGCACCAGCCAGCGCTTCGAGCGGGTCTTGCCCAGTCCCACCCAGAACTCCACGTCGGCCTCCTCGAACAGGCAGACCGGCTCGGCGTCGCCCGCCCGGAGGTCCAGCCGCCAGACGCTGGCCGGGCGCTGGGTGGCATCGTAGCGCGTGAACAGCAGGGTCCGGTTGTCCTCGGCCCACACCAGGTCCGGGCCGATGCCTTCGAGCACGCGACGCGGCTCGCCCGCGGGCAGATCGCGCACGAAGAGGTCGAAATACTCGTCACCGCGGGTGTCCTCGGTCCAGGCCAGGCAGGTCTCGTCGGGCGAGATCGCCAGGTCGCCGAGCTCCAGGAAATGCCGGTCGCCGGCCCGGGCCTCGAGATCGAGCAGGCGCTCCGGGTGCTCGGCGTCGCCGTTGGGGTGGCGCCACCAGACCGGATAGTCCGCCTCGGCGGCGGTCTCGCTCCAGTAGGTGTAGCGCTCCAGCGGCGTGCGCAGGCCGCTCACCGCCAGTTCGCGCCGTGCCAGGTGGCCTTCGTAGAGGGTCTCGACCAGCGGCTCGAGGGGGGCGAACCAGGCGTCGCTTTGTCGGTTGGCGGCCTCGAGAAAGTCGCGCACGGTCGGGTCGTCGCGCTGTTCGAGCCAGTGCCAGTGCGGATCCTCGGGGCGGCGGTAGGTGACGGCCGGTGACGGCCCGGCGTGAGAGGAGAGCGGCTGTGCTTTCATTGGACGCGGTGTACCATGAGAAAACAATGTATTCAGGACGTAAGGTGAGACGATGCTGATTTCCGACTCGATGCCGTTGCTGTGGCTGAGCTACGTGGCATTGTCGCTGGTGGTGCTGGGTGCCGGCTATCTGTCGATACGCTGGCTGCCACGCCTGCCGCGGTTCGCGATCACCGGTCTGGTCGCCGGCCTGATCTGGATGCCCAGCAGCTTCACGCTGCCTCTGCTGGACAAGGCGTCGACCTATCATGGCATGGCGCCGTCGGTCGTGGTAGCGGGGATCGCCTTCCTGCAGAAGGACCAGGCGGCGCTGGGCCAGGCCCTGCCGCTGGTGCTGCTGGGCTGTGCGCTGGGCGCCGCGGCCGGGGCCGTGCTGGCGATCTGGTTCCGGCGTCGGCAGCGGCGTCCCGAGGACGACGGCAACCGTCCGGGAGGCGGCAGCAGCGACGTGCCGCAGGCCCGCCAGGAGCCGGTGGTCGGCTGAGGACGGCGCATGCAATGGTTGATGGCGGTATCGCTGGCGGTGGCGCTGCTGAGCGCGTCGGCACAGGCCGAGCCCGCGTCGCCGCCGCCCGGAAAGGCCGATGTCCGGCTGGTCTTCGATGTCTCCGGCAGCATGAAGCACAACGACCCCGAACGGCTGAGCGGCAGTGCCCTGGAGCTGTTCGCGGGGCTGCTGCCCTCGGGGGCGCGGGGCGGTCTCTGGACCTTCGGCAGCGAGGTCGACAACCCGCTGCCGCCGGCGGCGGTCGATGAGGCCTGGCGCCAGCAGGCGCTGGCCCTGAAGCCGGCGCTGGTCGCGGATCAGCAGTATACCGACATCGAGGCGGCCATTCGTCGGGCGGCCTCTGCCGCCCCGGCGTCAGGGCCGCGTCACGTGATCCTGCTGACCGACGGCATGGTCGACATTCCCGGCGGCGCGGACAAGGCGGCGCGCGATGCCGCCTCGCGGCGGCGGCTGATCGAGGAGCTCGCCCCGAGGCTTCATGACGAGGGTGTCGTGGTGGACGCCATCGCCTTCTCCTCCCACGTCGACCGCGACCTGCTCGAGACGCTGGCCCGCCGGACCGGTGGCCTGGCGGCGGTGGCCGAGGATCCCGATGCGCTGCTGCGCGCCCTGATGGACGTCGTCGAGCGCATCTTCCCGCGGGATCAGGTGCCCCTGGCGCGGGGGCGCTTCCCGATCGACAGCACGGTCGAGGGGTTCTCGGCGCTGCTGTTCCATGACCCCGAGGCACCGGCGCCGACGCTGGTCGCGCCGGACGGGCAGCGTTACTCGGTCGAGGTGCACCCCGACACGATCCGTTGGCAGCATCAGCCGCGTTTCGACATCATTCATGTGCCGTCGCCGGATGCCGGCGAATGGCGCATCGAAGGGCCGGTCGGCCCCGACAGCCGGGTGAGCGTCGACTCCCCGCTGGCGCTGCGGACCGGGCCGCTGCCGGCGACCCTCTATCAGGGCTTCGAGACGCCCATCGAGGCCCGCGTGACCACGCCGGACGGGGCCGCGCTCGCGTCGCCCCTGGCGCTGCGCGCCGAGTTGCGCGACATCGATGGCACGCTGCGCCAGTCGGTGGCCCTGGCCGCCGAGGGCGATCATTACCGCGGGGCACTGCCGCCACCGCAGGTGACCGGCAACGCCCGGCTGGTGGTGGTGGCCCGCAACGACACCCTGGTGCGCGAGCGCCGTCAGGCGGTCAATGTCCTGCCGCCGATTCATGCGCGGCTTGCCGAGAGTGACAGGCGCGTCCTGCTGCGTGCCGAGCACCCGCGGCTGAATGTCGACAACACGCAGCTGTCGGCAGCGCTTCAGGGCGATTCCCTGCCGGTGGTCGAGACCGGGGCGGCGAGCTGGCGCATCGACTTGCCGGCGCTGGACGCCGATGTGTCCGTGCCGCTGACGGTGACGGCGGACATGACCCTGGACGGGCGCACTCGCCACGTCACCCTGCCGGTGATCCGTCTCAATCCCGGGGCCTCCACCCGACTCGATGGCGTCAGCCTCGACCGGCCGCCGGGGCAGGCCGAGGCCCTGGCGTCGGAGTCGGCCACGGCCGACGAGGACACTGCCGGTGCGGCCGGTGGGCCGACGAGCGCGGTCAGCGCCTGGCTGGCGGGGCTGCCCGACGAGGCCCGGGGGCTGTGGCAGGCGGTGCCGCCCCGGCTGCGGCGCTATCTGCACGAGCGTCGCGACGACCCCCTGGCCTGGGGCGTGTGGGGTGTAGTGTTGCTGATTCTGGTGCTGGGCGTGTATGGATGGCGTCGCGGGCGCTCGCGGCGGCGTCCGGCCAAGCGGGAGGAACCCCATGTGTGAACTGCTGGGCATGAGTGCCAATGTGCCCACCGACATCTGCTTCAGCTTCGCCGGGTTCCTGCAGCGCGGCGGCGGCACCGGACCGCATCGTGACGGCTGGGGCATCGCCTTCTACGAGGAAGGGGGGTATCGCGACTTTCGCGACCCGCACCCGTCGGTGGATTCGCCCATCGCGCGGCTGATCTGCGACTACCCGATCAAGTCCCGGGTGGTGATCAGCCACATCCGCCAGGCCAACGTCGGCGGCGTGCACCTGGCCAACACCCACCCCTTCACCCGCGAGATGTGGGGGCGCCCCTGGTGCTATGCCCACAACGGGCAGCTGGCGGGCTGGGAAGGCCTGCCGCTGGCGTTCTATCAGCCGGTGGGCGGCACCGACAGCGAACATGCCTTCTGCTGGCTGCTCGGCGAACTGCGCCGGCGCTTTCCGCACCCGCCCGGCGATCCCGAGATGCTCTGGGCGACCCTGCACGCTTTGTGCGAACAGCTCCGGGCGCTGGGCGTGTTCAACCTGCTGCTCTCGGACGGCCGCTACCTGTTCGGCTACTGTTCGACCAAGCTGGCGCATATCACCCGCCGGGCGCCGTTCGGCCGCGCCCAGCTCAGTGATGCCGAGATGACCGTCGACTTCGCCGAGCACACCACGCCTCACGACGTGGTGTCGGTGATGGCCACCGAGCCGCTTACCGCCAACGAGGACTGGGTGCGCATGCAGCCGGGGGAGCTGGTGGTGTGGCGTGACGGCGAGATCGTCGCCCGTTATGCGAGTGACGGGCCGGCCACGGCGAATGCCCCGGAAGATTGCGGGGTGGAACGCTAGTTTCAATCGGTCGTTTTACAGCGTGTCAACCCTGCGCTAAGGTGGTCGCGACAACAAGACAGCGTATCGACCGATGTCGAGCGAACCTGCGGAGACCCGCCCATGAGTCAGCACGCCAACGACTTCGTCCTTGCCGGCCCGCCCCTGGAAGGCGAGGACGACTACGCGTCGATCAATGATGTCTTCGCTGCCTCGGTGACGCGCTTCGCCGAGCGGCCGGCCTTTAGTTGCATGGGCCGAACCCTGAGCTATCGCGAGCTCGATCGCCTCTCGGCCGACTTCGCCGCCTGGCTCCAGCACGAGACGGACCTGGCGCCGGGGGACCGCATCGCCATCCAGCTGCCCAACGTGCTGCAGTTTCCGGTGGCGGTGTTCGGCGCGCTGCGAGCGGGGCTGGTGGTGGTCAACACCAACCCGCTCTATACCGAGCGCGAGATGCGCCATCAGTTCACCGATTCCGGTGCCCGGGGGATCGTCATCCTCGCCAACATGGCCGCCAAGCTCGAGTCCATCCTCGCCGATACCGAGATCCGCCACGTGGTCGTGACCCAGCTGGGCGACCTGCACGGCTTTCCGCGGCGGCCGCTGATCAATCTGGCCGTGCGGCACGTCAAGAAGCTGGTACCGCGCTACCATCTGCCGGATGCCCTGACGTTGCGCGATGTGCTGGGCCGCGGCGCGCGGCAGTCGCACCGGCCGGTGGCGCGCCGGCGCGACGACATTGCCGCCCTGCAGTACACCGGCGGCACCACCGGCACCGCCAAGGGCACCATGCTGACCCACGGCAACCTGGTGGCGAACATGCTTCAGGCGCGCGCGGTGATCAGCGATGTGCTGGGCGAGGGGTGCGAGACGGTCATCGCACCGCTGCCCGTCTACCATATCTACACCTTCACGGTGAATTGCCTGTTCATGATGGAGACCGGCAACCACAGCGTGCTGATTCCCAACCCGCGGGACATCGCCGGCTTCGTCAGGACGCTCAAGTCGCAGCCCTTCACCGGCTTCGTCGGCCTCAACACGCTGTTCAATGCGCTGTGCCAGCGCGAGGATTTCCGTGCCCTGGACTTCTCCGAGCTCAAGCTGACCATCTCCGGCGGCATGGCGCTGACCCGGGCGGTCGCCCAGCGCTGGGAGGCGGTCACCGGCTGCCCGGTGGCCGAGGGCTACGGCATGACCGAGACCTCGCCGATCGTCTCCTTCAACCCGCCGGCGGCCATCCAGCTGGGCACGATCGGCAAGCCGGTACCGGGCACCGCGGTCAAGGTGATCGACCCCGACGGCGTCAGCCTGCCGCGCGGCGAGCCCGGCGAGCTGTGCGTGCAGGGGCCGCAGGTGATGAAGGGCTACTGGAATCGACCGGAGGACACCGCGCGTACCCTGGATGCACAGGGCTGGGTGCGCACCGGGGATATCGCCGTGTTGCAGGAGGACGGCTATATCCGCATCGTCGATCGCAAGAAGGACATGATCATCGTCTCCGGTTTCAACGTCTATCCCAACGAGATCGAGGATGTGGTCGCCGGCCATCCCGAGGTGATCGAGGTGGCGGCGGTCGGCGTCCCCGACGACGCCACGGGCGAGGCGATCAAGCTGTTCGTGGTCGCGCGCGGGGAAACGCTCGATGCCGAGACGCTGCGCACCTGGTGCAAGCGGGAGCTCACCGCCTACAAGGTGCCCCGGTTCATCGAGTTTCGCGACGAGTTGCCCAAGACCAACGTCGGCAAGGTGCTGCGCCGCCGGCTGCGCGATGACGACGAGCGCGCGGCGCCTACCTGAGGGCCGCTCGCGACGGTATTGAAACCGTGCCTCGATGCCACCAGTGTCGACAGGGTGGGGGTGATGTCCGCCCCCGGCGACGAGTCAAGGAGTGACCGATGCGTATCGAGACGATCAAGTCAGAAGGCGTGGCCCATCTGTCGTACATGGTGATCGACGGCAATGCGGCCGCGGTGATCGACCCCCGCCGGGACATCGATGTCTATCTTCGGGTGGCCCGGCAGGAAGGTGCCAACATCACCCATGTCTTCGAGACCCACCGCAACGAGGATTACGTGGTGGGCTCGCGCAGCCTCGCCACCGTGACCGGGGCCGAGGTCTTCCACGGCCGGGGCGGCCAGGTGGAGCATGCCCGGCCGGTCGCCGACGGCGAGTGCTTCGCTATCGGCAAGGCCCGGCTCACGGTGCTGGAGACCCCGGGTCACACCTTCGACAGCATTTCCCTGGCCCTGGCCGACACGAACTTCGCTGACACGCCGGTCGCGGTGTTCACGGGAGATACGCTGTTCATCGGCGATGTGGGTCGCACCGACTTCTACCCGGATCGTCGCGAGGAGATGGCGGAAAAGCTCTACGACAGTCTCTTCGACAAGCTGCTGCCGCTGGGCGATGGAGTCCAGGTCTATCCCGCGCATGGGGCGGGGTCGGTGTGCGGCAGCGGCATGGCCGATCGCGAGTTCTCCACCCTGGGCTACGAGCGACGCTTCAATCCCCGGCTGCAGCTCGAGCGGGAGGCGTTCATTCGCGCCAAGAGCCAGGAGCACCATTACCAGCCGCCGTATTTCCGGCGCATGGAGACGCTCAACGACCGGGGCGTCGAGCCCGATGCGCTGCCGCGGCCGCGCGCCCTGCCGCCCGGCGCCTTCGCCGAGCGCCGTGACGACGGCATGACGGTGCTCGACCTGCGCACGCCCGAGGCGTTCTGCGGGGCGCACATCCCCGGCAGCCTGTCCATGCCCACGGCGGTTGCGCCGGGCTACATCGGCTGGCTGGTCGACCACGAGACGCCGCTGGGGCTGGTCCTGGATGACGACGCCGATGTCGAGGAGGCGCTGCGCGAGCTGTATCGGCTGGGCTACGACCGGGTCGAGGCCTATCTGACGCCGGGCATGACGGCCTGGGAGGCGAGTGGCGCCGACTACGGCGTGGTGCCCACCGTCTCGGCCGCGACGCTCAAGCAGCGCTACGCCCAGGGTGATGAGTTCGTGCTGCTCGACGTGCGGGCGATCGACGAGTACCAGGCCGGCCACCTGCCCGATGCCACGCACGTCTATCTCGGTTATCTGCCCGACCGGCTGGATGAGCTGCCGCGGGACAAGCCGATCGTGACCTTCTGCGGCAGCGGCAAGCGGGCGGCGGTCGCCGCCTCCCTGCTGAAGCGTCACGGCTTCACACGGGTGGAAAACTGCCTGGGCTCCATGGCGGCCTGCCAGGCGGTGGGGTGCCGGATTGTCGATTGACCCCGGACATCCCCGACCGTGAGGGATATAATGACTGGCTTGCCCCGAGGTTTCTCGGGGCAAGTCGCGTCGTGATCCACTCGATGAGGTTGCCTTGAGTACCACCACCTCCGACCCCGCACTCTCCCGTGAACAGGCCCTGATCACCCGCCAGCGCGCGCTGGACGGTGCGCTGCTCAGCGATGCCCACCGCCTGGGCCGGCGCCTCGAGGGGCTGACCCGGCGCGCCCGTGACGGCAAGCCGATCGACCGCGCCCTGCGCGAGATCGATGCCCGGCTGGCCGAGTCCCGGGCGCGGCTGGAACGGCGTCGCGCGCTGCCGGTGACGCTGGACTATCCTCCCGCGCTGCCGGTGGCGGAGAAGCGCGAGGATATCCTGGCGGCGCTGCGCGAGCATCCGGTGGTGGTGGTGGCCGGCGAGACCGGCTCGGGCAAGACCACCCAGCTGCCCAAGCTGTGCCTGGAGCTGGGGCTGGGGCGGCGCGGGCTGATCGGCCACACCCAGCCGCGGCGGCTGGCAGCGCGCTCGGTGGCCTCGCGACTGGCCGAGGAGCTGGCGGTGCCGCTGGGCGAGCAGGTCGGCTACCAGGTGCGCTTCACCGACCAGACCAACGAGTCGACCCTGGTCAAGCTGATGACCGACGGCATCCTGCTGGCCGAGACGCAGCACGACCCGGACCTGTCCCGCTACGAGGCGATCATCATCGACGAGGCGCACGAACGCAGCCTCAACATCGACTTCCTGCTCGGCTACCTCAAGCGGCTGACCGCGCGGCGGCCCGATCTGAAGATCATCATCACCTCGGCGACCATCGACGTCGATCGCTTCGCCCGGCATTTCGCCCGCGACGACGGCACGCCGGCGCCGGTGGTGCAGGTTTCCGGGCGCACCTACCCGGTCGAGGTGCGCTATCGCCCGCTGGTACGCGAGGAGGACGACGAGGAGGATCGCACCCTGCAGGAGGGCATCCTGCACGCGGTGGAGGAGATCGAGGCCGTCGAGCGCGAGCAGCGCTGGTACAGCGGCCCGCGCGACGTGCTGATCTTCCTGCCCGGCGAGCGCGAGATCCGCGAGACCGCCGACACCCTGCGCCGCGCCGACCTGCGGGGCACCGAGATCCTGCCGCTCTACGCGCGGCTGTCCAATGCCGAGCAGAACCGGGTCTTCCAGCCCCACACCGGGCGGCGCATCGTGCTCGCCACCAACGTGGCCGAGACCTCGCTGACCGTGCCCGGCATTCGTTACGTGATCGACCCGGGGCTGGTGCGCATCAGCCGCTACAGCTACCGTGCCAAGGTACAGCGCCTGCCCGTCGAGCCGGTCAGCCAGGCCAGCGCCGACCAGCGCAAGGGGCGCTGCGGGCGTATCGCCGAGGGCGTGTGCATCCGCCTGTACAGCGAGGAGGACTACCTCGGGCGCCCCGCCTACACCGAGCCGGAGATCCAGCGCACCAACCTGGCCTCGGTGATCCTGTCGATGCTGTCGCTCAAGCTGGGCGACATCGAGGCGTTTCCCTTCGTCGACGCCCCGGACTCCCGCTTCATCAAGGACGGGTTCCGGCTGCTCTTCGAGCTCGGCGCGGTCGATACGAATAACCGCCTGACCCGGATGGGCCGCCGCCTGGCCCGCCTGCCGATCGATCCGCGCCTGGCACGCATGGTGCTGGCCGGCGCCGAGCAGGCGTGCCTGCGTGACGTGCTGGTGGTGGTCAGCGCCCTGGCGATCCAGGACCCGCGCGAGCGCCCGGCGGACAAGCGCCAGGCCGCCGATCAGAAGCACCAGCAGTGGAACGATGTGGATTCGGATTTCATCGCCTGGCTCAACCTGTGGCACGGCTTCGAGGCGGCCCGCGAGTCGCTTTCCGGCAACCGGCTGCGTCGCTGGTGCCGCGACAATTACCTGAGCTACCTGCGCCTGCGCGAGTGGCACGACACCTTCCGCCAGCTGCGCCAGCTGCTGCGTGACATGGACATCAGCGTGCCGGCCGCCGGCCAGCTGCCGGCACGCGTGCCGGGCGATGAGGCCGGGGTGGACCGCGAGGCCCACCGCCATGCCTATGCGACGATTCACCAGGCGCTGCTCGCCGGGCTGCTGTCGAACCTCGGCCAGCTCGTCGAGAATCGCGAGTACCTCGGCGCGCGCAACCGCAAGTTCGTGATCCACCCCGGCTCGGGGCTGGCCAGGAAGTCGCCCAAGTGGGTGATGGCCGGCGAGCTGGTCGAGACCTCGCGGCTGTTCGCCCGCGATGTCGCCCGCATCCAGCCGGAGTGGATCGAGCCGCTGGCCGGCCACCTGGTCAAGCGCCACTACAGCGAACCGCACTGGGAGATGAAGCGCGCCCAGGTGGTGGCCTTCGAGCAGGTCACGCTGTTCGGGCTGCCGATCGTCAACCGGCGCAAGGTGCATTACGGCCCCATCGCCCCGGCGCAGGCCCGCGAGCTGTTCATCCGCCGGGCTCTGGTCGAGGGGGAGTATCGCACCGGGGCCGCGTTCTTCGCCCACAATCGGGCGCTGATCGACGAGGTCGAGGATCTGGAGGCCAGGGCGCGAAAGCGTGATATCCTTGTCGATGAGGAAACGCTGTTCGATTTCTACGATCAGCGGCTGCCGGAGGACATCGTCAACGGCAAGGGCTTCGAGCACTGGCGGCGCCAGGCGGAGCGGGACGACCCGAACGTGCTCAAGCTCGACAAGGCCGCGCTGATGGCGCGGGAAGCCGATGAGGTCAATGCCGCGCAGTATCCGGACACCCTGACGCTGGGCGGGGTCAGTTACCCGCTCGGCTATCACTTCGCACCGGGGGCCGAGGACGATGGGGTGACGCTGACCGTCCCGGCGGCGATGCTCTCGCAGCTTCCCTGCCATCGGCTGGAATGGCTGGTGCCGGGGCTGCTTCGCGAGAAGTGCATCGCGCTGCTCAAGTCGCTGCCCAAGTCGGTGCGCCGCCAGGTGGTGCCGATTCCCGACTGGGTCGATGCGGCACTGGAGTCGCTGACGCCCGACGACATCCCGCTGACCGAGGCGCTCGGTGAGTTCCTGCGCGTCAAGACCGGCCTGCGCCTGGCTCCCGACGACTGGCGGACCGATCAGCTCGAGCCGCACCTGATCATGAACCTGCGCGTGGTCGACCACGAAGGGCGGGTGCTGGGGCAGGGTCGGGACCTGCCGGCCCTCGAGAAGCGCTTCGCCGAGGCGGCGACGGCCGGCGCCCGGGCGCTGGATGTCGCCGGCGACACCGCGGAGACGCTGGAGGATCTGCCCGAGACGCCGCTGGCCGAGTCGCGCACCACCACCCAGGCGGGCATCCGGGTCGCGGCCTACCCGGCGCTGGTCGAGCGCCGCGACGCGGCGCTGGCCGTCGAGCTGTTCGAGCACCCCGACAAGGCCCGCGAGGCGCACCGGCAGGGCGTCAAGCGCCTGGCCATGCAGCGCCTGCCGAATCAGGTCAAGGCCCTGCGCCAGCTGCCGGGGATCGAGCGCTGCGCGCTGCTGTTCGCCAAGGTCGGCAGCAAGCGCCAGTTCGTCGACGATGTGGTGGAGGCCGTCTTCCTGCACGAGATCGCCGTCGATCCGCTGCCGCGCTCCCGGGAGGCGCTGGCGGCGCGGATCGACGAACGCCGTGCCGGCCTGGTGGCGTACGGCGAGTCGCTGCTGCCGATCGTCCAGCGGGCGCTGGAGGGCCATCTGGCGGTGACCAAGGCGATGAAGGGCAATCTCAGCCTGTCCCTGGCGCTGGTCTACAACGACCTCAAGGCGCAGCTGCAGCGGCTGGTGCATCCCGGCTTCATCAGCGAAGCGGGGGAGTGGATCGCCGAGTATCCGCGCTACATGGAAGCGGCCGCCATCCGTCTGGAGAAGGCGCCGCGGGAGCGCATGCGTGACCAGATGCTGATGCAGGAGGTCCAGGATTTCGAATCGCGCCTGACCCAGCGCCGCGAGGCCGAGCGGCGCGGCGGCCACGAGGACCCGGCGCTGCTCGAGTTTCGCTGGTGGATCGAGGAGCTGCGCGTGTCGCTGTTCGCCCAGCAGCTGGGTACGCGCATGCCGGTATCCGTCAAGCGGCTCGAGCGTCACTGGGCCGAGATCACCGGAAAGCGCCCGGGCTGAGCGGGTGCTTCCAGAGCGGCGCAGTGCCGTCGCGAGGAGACCACAATGACACAAGTCGTGATTACCGGTACCGGGCTCTACACGCCGCCGCATGCCATCGGCAACGACGCCCTGGTGGCGGCCTTCAACGCCTGGGTGGACGGCGAGAACGAGCATCATGCCGAGGCCATCGCCCGCGGTGAACGCGAACCGCTGGCGCATTCGAGCAGCGAGTTCATCGTCAAGGCATCGGGCATTCACAGCCGCCACGTAATGGATGCCGAGGGTATCCTCGACCCCGCGCGAATGCGGCCGAAACTGCCCGAGCGCGGTGACGAGGCCCTTTCTCACCAGGCCGAGATGGGCCTGGCGGCGGCGCGCGAGGCGCTGGACCGGGCGCGGGTCGCCGGCGAGGACATCGAGCTGGTGATCGTCGCCTGCTCCAACCTCGAGCGGGCCTATCCCGCCGTCGCGGTGGAGCTGCAGGCGGCGCTGGGGGCCGGGGGGCATGCCTACGACATGAACGTGGCCTGCAGTTCGGCAACCTTCGCCATCGATGCCGCGGCCAATGCCGTGCGCAGCACCGGCGTGCAGCGCGCGCTGGTGGTCAATCCCGAGATCTGCTCGGCGCACCTCAACTTTCGCGACCGTGACAGCCACTTTATCTTCGGTGATGCCGCCACCGCCGTGGTGGTCGAGGCTGATAGCGTCGCCGTGTCGCCGACGCGCTTCGCCATCCTCGGCACCCGGCTGATGACCCGCTACTCCAATGCCATCCGCAACAATGCCGGCTTTCTCAACCGGGTCACCGACAGCGACCCGCTGGCGGCGGACAAGCTGTTCGTCCAGGAGGGCAAGCGCGTCTTCAAGGAGGTTTGCCCGATGGTCGCCGAGCTGATCGCCTCGCACCTGGCGTCGCTCGGGATAAGCGGCGAGGCCCTCTCTCGGCTGTGGCTGCATCAGGCCAATCGACACATGAATGCGCTGATCGCCCGTCGCGTGCTGGGCCGCGAGCCGGCGCCCGAGGAGGCGCCGGTGATCCTCGACCGCTACGCCAACACCAGCTCGGCCGGGTCGATCATCGCCCTGCATCGCCATCACGACGACCTCCCGGATGGCGCGCTGGGGGTGGTGTGTTCCTTCGGAGCCGGATACAGTGCCGGCAGTGTGATATTACGTAAGATAGACGCACGCAAGGTGAACGAATGACACAATGGGGCAAGGGCATGCTGGGGGTGGCAGCGGGACTGATGCTGGCCGGCTGTGCCAGCCAGGGCAACGTCGCCGCCAACCCGCAGGACCCCTGGGAAGGGTTCAACCGCAAGGTCTTCGCCTTCAACCAGGTGCTGGATCGCTATGCGATCAAGCCGGCGGCGCAGGGCTACAACTTCATCACGCCGCAGCCGGTGCAGAAGGGGGTCGGCAACTTCTTCTCCAATCTGGGAGAGGTGAGCACCATCCTCAACAGCGCGCTGCAGTGGAAGTGGGGCAATGCCGGGGTCGCCTCCGGGCGCTTTCTGATGAACACCACCCTGGGGCTGGCCGGTTTTCTCGACCCGGCGACCGACTTCGGGCTGACCGAGCACGAGGAGGACTTCGGCCAGACCCTGGCGGCGTGGGGGGTCGGCGAGGGACCCTACGTGGTGCTGCCGCTGCTGGGCGGACGCACCCTGCGCCATGCCGGTGGCCTGCCGGCGGACTGGTATGTCGACCCCGTGACTTATGTCGAGGAGGACAGCACCCGCTACGGGATCCGCGCGCTCGACGTGATCAACTACCGGGCCAGCGTGCTGGACGAGGAGGCGCTGATTCAGGGTGACCGCTACAGTTTCCTGCGTGATACGTACCTGCAGCGGCGACGCTTCGAGGTCAACGATGGCGAGACCGGCAAGGATCCGTTCGCGACCGACGACTTCGATTTCGAATCCGGTGATTTCGCCGAGTAAGAGTCCGACCCATGGACAAACCGCGCACTTTGATTGGCCTGCTCGACCTGCCGGGTGATGACCGGGATGCGCTGGCCGAGGCTCTCGGCAAGGGGCACCTGGCCGTGGCCGCGGCCGAGCGTCTCGAGGACCTGCCCGAGAGTGTCGAACTGGTCGTCGCGCATGTCCGCGCGGTGCCCAGCCGGCAGTGGACGGCGCTGGCCAGGCGCCACCCCACGGTGGTGGTGACCGAGTCGCGCCTCGACGACGAACTGCTCCACGCCGTGGACTCGGGGCTGGTCGACTACCTCGTCGAGCCGCTGCGTCACGGTGACGTGCTGCGTCGCCTGGTGGCTCGGGCCGTGGAGCACCAGCGGCTGGCCGAGGCCCATGCCCGGGATCGGGCGCGGCTGGTCGAGCTCAACGAGAATCTCGAGACGCATCTGGCCATGCTGCGCCTGGATCAGCAGGCGGGCGGCCATGTCCAGCGCAAGATGCTGCCGCCCACCCCGCTCGTGCTCAACGGCGTGCGCTGCGACTACTGGCTGGAGCCGTCGCTGTATCTGTCGGGCGACTTTCTGGATTTTCTGCGCTTCGATGCGCGCTACAGTGCCTTCTATTTCGCCGATGTGTCGGGGCACGGGGCATCGTCGGCCTTCGTCACGGTGCTGTTGAAGTACCTGTGCAACCGCTGGCTGCAGGAGTGGCACGGCGAGTCGCCCGAGGCCCTGCCGGCCAGCTGGCTGGCGCGCCTCAACCACGAGCTGCTGGACACCGGGATCGGCAAGCATGTGACGCTGTTCGTCGGCGTGCTGGATCGGACCGAGCGCTGCCTGCACTACTCGCTGGGCGCCCAGCTGCCGATGCCGCTGCTCAAGGACGATGACGGGATCACGGTACTCGAGGGGGAGGGCATGCCGGTGGGCTTGTTTCCGGGCCTTGCCTACCCCACCTATCGGCTTGACCTGCCCGCGAACTTCCGCCTCTGGCTGTGTTCGGACGGTGTGCTCGAGTGCCTGCCCGGCGAGACACTCAGCGCCCGGCTCGACGAACTCAAGCGGCGCGTCGCGGCGAGTGACGACATCGAGGGGCTGCGGGCCGGGCTGAACGTGGCCCGGGATGACACGGATGTCGACCACCAGGAAGAGCTCCCCGACGACCTGACCATCATGACGCTGAGCGGTTTCGACCATGACAAGCAATGACGGACGGCTGAAGGCGGCATTCGACGCCGGCGTGTTCGTGCTCAAGCTGTGCGGCGACGTGCGCCTGACACTCTGCGCGACGCTCGACAACGAGGCGCAGCGTCTCGCCAACATGCCGGGGCTGACGGCGGTGATCGTGGACCTGCGCGAGGCGACCAACGTCGATTCGACGGCCCTGGGCTTTCTGGCCAAGGTGGCGCTGGCGGTGAAGGGGCGGCTGAGTCATCCGCCGACCATCGTCGTCGACCACCCCGATGTGCGCCGCATGCTCGACGTCATGGGCTTCTCGCGCTACTTCACCCTGGTCAATGCGCCCATCGCCGAGCCGGGCGGGCTCAACGACCTGCCGGCAGTGGAGGCGGACGAGTCCGGCCTGCAGCAGCGCATCCTGGAGGCCCATCGCATCCTGATGCGCATGAACGAGCACAATCGCGAGGAGTTCAAGCCGCTCGTCGAGCTGCTCGAGACGCAGCAGCAGAACTCGCCCACCGGCTGAGCGGCCAGTTCTGTCTTATCCTGACCGCTGACATCGTCAGTGCAACCGCTTCGTTCTTCGTTGTTGACAGTCCGGTTTCTTGTTTCCCGCCTTGAATCCGGTGCGATGCCGTGTAGGAGCGGGGTATCAGACGGGGGCCGGTTGTGCCTCGTCGTCACATGCCAGCGTTGGTTGGCTCGCGGATCCTGAAGCGTCTGACAGGACCGCTATATCTGATGTGGCCTCGTCGCCAGGGCGTCTAGTGGCGGCACTGGCGAAAACGGTCGTGGCGGAGTCCATGTCAGCCCCCGAATCGGCTGCGGTCGAGTCGGGGGCAAGTCGAAAGCGGGCCACGCTGTCGCGCAGCCGGTCCGCATCGCTCTGCAGGGTCCGGGCGATCTCGCTGGCCTGCAGGGCGCGGCGCCGATTGCCCAGGGTTACGCTTTCCATCTCGGCGACCGCGGTGTTGACCTGCTCGAGGCCGCGGCTCTGCTCGTGTGAGGCATTGGCGATCTCGCCGACAAGTTCGCTGACCTGCCCGATGGCCTCGACGATCGCCTGCATGGTCCGGCCGGCGCGGCCGGCGAGTTGTACCCCGGCTTCGACACGCTGGTCGGAGTCATCGATCAGTTCGCGAACCTGGCTGGCAGCGGTCGCCGAGCGCCCCGCGAGATTGCGGACCTCGCCGGCAACCACCGCGAAGCCGCGCCCTTGTGAGCCGGCCCGGGCCGCTTCCACCGAGGCGTTGAGGGCTAGAATGTTGGTCTGAAAGGCGATGGTGTCGATCAGCGTGACGATCTCGCCGACTCGTCGGGAGCCCTCCTCGATACCGCGCATGGTGTTGGTCATTTCGTCCATGACCCGGCCGCCATCGTACGCCTGGTGCGCCGTGTTGGCGGCCAGGTCGCTGGCACGGTTGGCATTGTCGGCGTTGTGGGCGACAGTCGTGGTCAACTGATCGAGGCTGGTGGCGGTCTCTTCCAGCGAGGTCGCCTGACATTCGGTGTCGTCGGAGAGCTCGGCGTTTCCCTGGGCGAGGTCACGAACCCGTGCATGCACCGCCTCGCCGCTGTTACGGACGCCATTCACCGTCGACGCCAGGTTGTGTCGCAGCTCCTCGAGTCCCAGGAAAAGCCGGCCGATCTCATTGGTCCCGCGTGCCCCGACGGGATGGGAAAGATCGCCGTCGCGCATCTGCGCGAAGTGTACCAGCAGGTCGCGCAGTGGGCGGGTCACGTGACGGGCCACCCAGAACAGCATCAGACCGCCCAGCACCAGGCTGACGAGCAGGGCGCCGGCGATGGCGATGTCGAGCAGCACACTCATGGCGTTGAAGGCACTGACCAGGGCGTTGCCGCGCTGGCGCGAGGTCGTGAAAAAGTCATCGGCGCTGGCCATGAATGCCTGGCTCATCGCGCTGACCCGCGAGCGCCCCGACTGATAACCGCTGACGTCGCTGTCCTCGAGGCTCATCAACTGCAGGGAGAGGCCGGTATTGAGCAGCGACTGGAAACGTTTGGCGAGCGCCTCGGTCGCCTTGGCCTGACCGGGCTGCGGTGGGATGGACTGAAAGTGTTCGAAGGCCTGGCTGGCACCGGTGAGTAGGGTCTTGGCTTGTTCGATGACTGGCCCCGGGCGATCGAAGGAGGGTTTGGCGAGAAGGGCGGCGGCACGATCCATCGCCACCCGGGCGCGCAGCATGTCGATATAGGCCCGGTCCAGCGCGGAGGATTGCTCGACATGAATCTGATCGAGCGTGCCGAAGGTCTGGCGGCTGTAGTGATTAGCGTACAGGCCCAGAGCGCCGACGCTCAGCACCATGAGGCTGAAGACGGCCAGCACGGCCGTCCAGGTCGCGCGGACGGACAGATTATCGAGAGTTTTCATGAATGACCCTTGCGATGATTCGATTTCTTTTCGTGCCGCTCTGGGTGCGGCATCGGGTCGGTTCTAGCAGGGATGTGTTGCAGTTTGGCTAATATGGCAGCATCGCCCTGACAATCGTCCGGGCCTGCTATGATGTGCGCCCGACCCGATTGACTACCGACGTAAGGAAACGTATGTCGCCGATCACCCCACGACGGATTGCCCTGCTGGTGGCGGCCAATACCGCCATTGCGCCGCTGGCGATCGATGCCTACCTTCCCGCCATTCCGGCGCTGGCGAGGACCGTCGATGCCAGCGTGCATCTGACCGAGCTGTCGGTGAGCCTGTTCCTGTTCGGCTTCGCCCTGGGCCAGTTGATCTTCGGGCCGCTGTCGGACCGGCTGGGGCGGCGCCCGGTGCTGCTCGGCGGAGTGGTGGTCTTTCTGCTGACCAGCCTTGCGATCACCCAAGTGAATTCGCTGGAGATGCTCTGGGCGCTGCGTTTCCTTCAGGCACTGGGGGGTGGGGCATCGGTGGTCAACTCGGCGGCGATCGTGCGCGACTGCTTCAGTGGACGCGAGGCGGCCAAGGTTCTGTCGACCATGGTGATGATTTTGATGCTGGCACCCTTGGTGGCGCCGGCACTGGGTAGTGCGCTGCTCTACCTGGCGGACTGGTGGCTGATCTTCGCCTTCCTCGCCGGCTATGCGGGCTTCGTGCTGTGGTTGTTGCACCGCTACCTGCCGGAGACCCATGGCCGTGACCCGGATGCGCCGAACTTCGTGCAAGTGCTCGGCAACTATCGCAGCGTACTCGCCCACCGCGAGGCGATGGGCTACATCTGTGCGGTGTCGATGTCCTTCGCCGGAATGTTCGCCTTCATCACCGGGTCGCCGTTTCTCTACATGGAGTATTTCGATCTGTCACCGGCGGCCTATCCCTTCGTCTTCGGCGCCAACATCCTGGTGATGTCGGCGTCCAATCGCGTCAATATTCGCCTGCTGCGCTATTTCTCGCCACAGAACAATCTGCTCTGGGGGCTGGCGATTCAGTTGGTCATGGGCATCGTCCTGCTGGCGGTCTTCGCGCTCGGCTGGGATTCACTCTACTCGGTGGTACCTTTGCTGGTGGTGTTTGTCGGCATGCAGGGGCTGATCGGTCCCAACGCCATGTCGTCAATGCTCGATCACTTTCCACACATGAGCGCCACGGCGACGGCCATGCAGGGCAGCATCCAGTTCTCCTGCGGCGCGCTGGCCGGGGTGCTGGTGGGGGCCTTCCAGATTCCCAGTGCCTGGCCCATGGTGCTGACCATGGTCGGTGCCTCGGTGATCGGCAACGTCGGAGTGCGCGTACTGTCTGGCCATGCCCTGCGGCAGGCACCGGCATCGCCATGACGCTCAGCGAGTCAGGGGGCGGCGCGATCTGTGTCCGGCCTTTCCTTGACCGTGATGATCTGTCACGCTCCCGACCTGGCTGCTTTCATGGGGCTGGAGGCGCCACCCTGGGGCTGGAGGCGCCGCCCGGTCCTCGCTGCACTGAAGAGCCCGCTGGCCTTGCGTTTCGCCCCGCGGATGGGAGTGAACGATGCTGGCTTCCCGGACAGGCGTTCCACGTCCGTTGGCTGTCACGAAGCTGTCATCTTCCTGCGGCATCTTGTGCAGAGAGAAGGTTGAACACTCTCATCGACAGGAGTTACCCGCATGAACCGCATCCTGAAGACCACTGCCGTTGCCGCCGCCGTGATGGGCGTAGTCGGTGTCGCCCAGGCCCGTGAGCAGCTTCGCATCGTCGGCTCGAGCACGGTCTACCCGTTTGCCAGCTATGTCGTGGAAGAGTTCGGAGCGACCACCGACTACCAAACGCCGGTTATCGAATCCACTGGCTCTGGTGGCGGTTTGAAGCTGTTCTGCGCCGGTGTCGGTGAGGACACTCCGGACATCACCAACGCCTCTCGACCCATGAAGGTCTCCGAGTTCGAGCGCTGCAAGAAGAACGGGGTCACCGATATCACCGAGGCGACTATCGGCTATGACGGTATTGCCTTCGCCGAATCGAGCGACAACGACCCGATCAACCTGACTCGTAAGCAGATCTTCCTGGCGCTTGCCGCCAAGGTGCCGCAGGATGGCAAGCTCGTTGCCAACCCCTACAAGAAGTGGAGCGACATTGATCCGTCGCTGCCGGATCGCGAGATCTCCGTCTATGGACCGCCCACCACTTCCGGGACCCGCGATGCCTTCGAGGAACTGGTGATGGAAGCCGCCTCTGAAGACATGAAGGCCTACGGTGGCAAGGCCTACACTGACATCCGCTCGGATGGTGCCTACATCGACGCTGGAGAGAACGACAACCTGATCGTTCAGCGTCTGGCCGAGGATACCGATGCCTTCGGCATTTTCGGTTACTCTTATCTGGAAGAGAATTCCGACACCCTGACTGGTGCCAGCATCGACGGTGTCGAGCCCACGCCCGAGACGATCAGCTCTGGCGATTATCCGGTGTCGCGTTCGCTGTTCTTCTACATCAAGAACCAGCACGCCGACAGCGTGCCGGCGATGTACGAGTACGCTAACCTGTTCATGAGCGAGAAGATGATCGGGCCGATGGGTTACCTCAAGGGGCTGGGTCTGATCCCGCTGCCGGAAGACATGCGCAAGATGCAGCGCCAGCAGGTAAAGAACCACGAGAAGCTCGAACTGGCCGACCTCAAGTAAGTCAGCGTCGCCCATGAGAAGCGAGGCCGGCGACGAGAGTCGTCGGCCCGTTTGCATACCGAAAGGCCCTCGAGGCCCGGGGCCAAGTGTCATTTGGTTCCGGGGCTGACGGGGCGGGGTCCGTAGCAAGAGACCGATTATGCTGTCCAACCTGACTTTACTGACGTTCTGTGCGGTGCTGGCGGTGCTCGGCCTGATCGCATTCGTCGTGGCGCGCGCCAAGGCTTTGCGCACGCGCCAGGCAGGGGTGGCGATGTATGCCCAGCCCGATCAGTACGCCTGGTTTTCGGTGCTGGCCACGGCCGGCCCGGCCATTCTGGTGGGGGCCGTCGGTGCCTTCGTCATGCTGCTGCTGGGTGCTGAGATACCCACGCCCTACCTGCTTGCCGCAAGCCTGGTGATTGCCGCCATTGGGCTGTTCGTCGGGGTCATGCAGGTGCGTCCCGATTTTCACGCTCGTCAGGCCATCGAGCGGGTGATTCGCCTGGCGCTGGCCTGTGCAGCCCTGGTGTCGATCGTGACTACCTTCGGCATCCTGTTGTCGATCATTTCCGAAGCGATCCGCTTCTTCCAGATGCAGAGCCTCTGGGATTTCCTCACCGGCACCACCTGGGCGCCGGGCGATAGTTTCCTCGCCGCGGCCGGACGCGGCGGCGAGGTGGAGAGCGTTGCCCAGTTCGGCTCGGTGCCGCTGTTCGTAGGCACTTTCATTATTTCGTTGATCGCCATGCTCGTGGCGATACCGGTCGGGCTGCTCGCGGCAATCTACATGGCCGAATTCGCGCCGCCGCGGATCCGTACCCTGGCAAAGCCGGTGCTGGAGGTGCTGGCCGGCATCCCCACGGTGGTCTATGGCTTCTTTGCGGCGATCACCGTGGCGCCGATCATCGTCGACTTCGCCGGCTTCTTCGGCCTCGATGCTTCCTACAATAACGCCCTTGCGCCGGGTGTGGTGATGGGGATCATGATCATTCCCTTCATCTCGTCGCTGTCCGATGACGTGATCAACGCGGTTCCCGACAGCATGCGCGAGGGTTCACTGGCGCTGGGCATGACCAAGAGCGAGACTATCAAGAGTGTGGTGCTGCCCGCGTCGCTGCCGGGCATCATCTCGGCCTCGCTGCTCGCCGTCTCCCGTGCGCTGGGGGAGACGATGATCGTGGTGATGGCTGCCGGCATGCGTCCCAACCTGACCGCCAACCCGCTCGAAGACATGACCACGGTGACCGTGCGTATCGTCGCTGCGTTGACCGGCGACCAGGAGTTCGAAAGCGCCGAGACATTGTCCGCCTTTGCCCTGGGGCTGGTGCTGTTTGTGGTCACCTTGGCCCTCAACATGGTGTCGGTACTGATGATTCGCCGCTTCCGCGAAAAGTACCGCACCAACACTCTGTGATACGACGAGGTTCGTTACACTCATGAGCCAATCCTTCGACGAGATCACCGCCCAGCTCAGGCGGCGACATCGGCGCTCGGCCAACCTCAAGCGGATGTCGATGGGCGCGCTGATCCTCGCTGCGGCCTTCCTGGTGGTGTTCATTGGCGACATGCTGGTCAAGGGGCTGCCCGCCTTCCAGCAGGCCCAGATTCAGATCGAGGTGAACTACAGTGAGCAGGCCCGGGAGATTCCGCCTGCGGCGGTGGGCGACGACGTGCGCTCGCTGGTCAGCCGTGGCTACCTGCGCCTGATTCCATCACGGATGGAAGAAAATCCAGAGCTGCTCGGCACGCAGCGTATGGAGTGGGTGATCGCCGACAGCACTGTCGATCAGTATCTAAAGGGGCACAATTCGGAACTTCGTCCCAAGGAGAAGCGCGTCGTCGATCGACTGGTCGAGCAGGGGCGTGCCGAGCTGCGCTTCAATACTACCTTCTTCACCACAGGTGACTCGCGGATGCCCGAAATGGCGGGGATCGCCGCGGCAGCGATGGGCACGGTGATGACGCTGATCGTGACCATGGCTGTGTGTTTCCCGGTCGGAGTGATGACCGCGGTCTATCTCGAGGAGTTCGCACCCGACAACCATCTTACCCAGATCATCGAGATCAACATCAACAACCTGGCCGCGGTCCCGTCGATTCTCTTCGGTCTTCTGGGGCTGGCGGTCTACATCAACTTCTTCGGCGTGCCGCGCTCCTCGCCGCTGGTGGGTGGCCTGACGCTGGCGTTGATGACGCTGCCGGTGATCATCATCGCCACCCGCACGGCGCTACGCAGTGTGCCGGATGGCATCCGCCAGGCCGCCTTCGGTGTGGGCTGTTCACGCTGGCAGGTAGTGCGCGATCATGTCCTGCCGCTGTCGCTGCCGGGCATCCTGACCGGGTCGATCATCGGCATGGCCCAGGCGATGGGCGAGACCGCACCACTGATCATTGTCGGTATGGTGGCCTTCATTCCCGATGTCTCGGCCTCGTTTACCAACGCCGCCACGGTGATGCCGGCGCAAGTCTTCACGTGGGCGGGCGACCCGAGCCCCGCCTTCGTCGAGAAGACCGCCGGCGGCATTCTGGTCCTCCTCGCGGTGCTGATCACGCTCAATGCCACTGCAGTGTTGCTGCGCAAGAAATTCGAACGTCGCTGGTAAGCCGGCGACTATCTCGAGGACACGATTCATGCTCAACGAACAGACTACCCAGGCGAAGGGGCAGGCCATCGACGTGCCAACGGGCGATTCCACAAGGACTCACGCACCCCAGGCGGGGCAGCCGGGCGAGCCGGTCAATCGCAACAAGGAGGCTAACCACGAGTTGAGCATTCGCGTGCGCGATCTCAATCTCTGGTACGGCGAGCATCAGGCGCTGAAGAACATCAACATCGACATCTATCAGAAGAACGTCACTGCGCTGATCGGCCCCTCGGGCTGTGGCAAGTCGACCTTCCTGCGTTGCCTCAACCGCATGAATGACCTGATCAAGAGCGTGCGCATCCAGGGGCTGGTGGAGATGGACGGCCGCGATGTCAACGAGACAAAGATGGACGAGGTGGCCCTGCGCCGCAGGGTGGGCATGGTCTTTCAGAAGCCCAACCCGTTCCCAAAGTCGATCTACGAGAATATCGCCTACGCGCCGCGCATGCATGATCTGGTTGGGCGCAAGGCCGAACAGGACGAGCTGGTCGAGCGCGCACTGCGAGACGCTGGGCTATGGAACGAGGTCAAGGACAAGCTGCACCAGCCGGGCACCTCGCTCTCGGGCGGTCAGCAGCAGCGTCTGTGTATCGCCCGGGCGATTGCCGTGCAACCCGACGTGATCCTGATGGATGAACCGACTTCGGCGCTCGATCCGATCTCGACGGCGACCATCGAAGACCTGATGGACAAGCTCAAGCAGCAGTTCACCATCGTCACGGTCACGCATAACATGCAGCAGGCCGCCCGCGTTGCGGACTACACAGCGTTCTTCCATCTTGGCGAGCTGATCGAGTACAACGATACGCGGGTGATGTTCTCCAATCCACACATCAGGAAGACCGAGGACTACATCACCGGCCGTTACGGCTGATCGCAAGCCTGCCCGCGGCAGGCCTTGAACCCTCGCGGGAGGGCATGCTAAACCTATCGCCCGGGAGATGGCATGCCTCCCGGCGGCACGGTGTTTCCGGCCCGCCAAACCACCGTACTCACGGTTAATGATGCCTGCGAGGCGCCCGGGTGGCGCAGCAGGCGTCGTGCGTTCTGATCCTGTGCGTCTCGCGTTCTTGATTATGTTCGGCAACAGGACAGGGTCCTTCCTCATGTGGTTATCGATCATCGCCATCGGCAGTGGCGCGGCGCTGGGGGCCAACCTGCGCTGGCTGCTCGGCCTGTGGCTCAATGCACTGTTTCCCTCGCTGCCGCCCGGCACCCTGGTGGCCAACTGGCTCGGTGCCTGGCTGATCGGCGTGGCCATCGCGTTGTTCGGCCAGCTGCCGCTGGCGCCGGAATGGCGGCTCTTCGTGGTCACCGGCTTTCTCGGCGCGCTGACCACCTTCTCGACCTTTTCCGCGGAGATGCTTTCCGCCCTGCAGGGCGGGCGCTGGAGCCTGGCGCTGACCGGCATCGTGCTGCATGTCGGCGGTTCGCTGGCCATGACTGCCGTGGGCATGGCGACCTTTCAACTGATGCGCAACCTGGCGGGGGCAATACGATGACAGCCTGGCAGCAGGGATTCGAGGTGATCTTCATGGCGCCGGAGTCGCGTCGTCATCACGGCCGTTCGGCGCTGGAGGCGGTGATCGACGAGGCGCACGGGCTGGGTATCACTCGGCTGACGCGGCGCGCCGGCGAGATGAGCGCGGGCGAGGACGGGCATCGCCATTCGGCACACTTCTTCGAGCTGGCCGATCGCCCGGAGGAGGTGATGTTCGTGCTCGAGCCCGGCATGGCCGACCGGCTGGTCGAGGCGGTGGCGGCGGCCGGCATCCCGGTGTTCTGTCTGCGCCGGCCGGTCGAGTTCGCGCATCCGGGCCACTGAGCGGCGGCTCAGTCGAGCCGTTCGATGGCCACGGCGGTGGCCTCGCCGCCGCCGATGCACAGGCTGGCGATGCCCCGCCGGCCGCCGCGCCGGCGCAGGGCGTTGAGCAGCGTGACGAGGATCCGCGAGCCGCTCGAGCCGATCGGATGGCCCTGGGCGCAGGCACCGCCGAACACATTGACTCGCTCGTGGGGCAGGTTCAGTTCGTCCATGGCGATCAGCGTCACCACCGCGAAGGCCTCGTTGATTTCGAAGAGGTCGACGTCGTCGACGTGCCAGTCGAGTCGCTCGAGCAGCTTGCCGACGGCGCCGACGGGCGCCAGGGTAAACTCGCTCGGGTGGCGGGAATGCGTGGCGTGGCCGAGTATCCGCGCCTGGGGTGTCAGGCCGCGCGCCTCGGCGGCATCGCGACGGGCGAGCAGCAGTGCCGAGGCACCGTCCGAGATGGAGCTGGCATTGGCGGCGGTGATGGTCCCGTGTTCGCCGAAGGCCGGTCGCAAGGAACGAATGCGCTCCAGCTTGGCACTGAAGGGCTGCTCGTCCTGCTCGACCCGGCTCGTTCCCTGCCGGGAGGTCACGCTCACCGGCACGATCTCGTCGGCGAGTTCGCCATGCCGGTCGGCGGCCATGGCGCGCTCCAGGGAAGCGATGGCGAAGTCGTCCATGCGCTCGCGGGAGTAGCCGCGGTCATCGGCCACCTGCTGGGCGAAGGCGCCCATCAGCCGGCCGCTCTCGGCATCCTCCAGGCCGTCGAGGAACAGGTGATCCTTGAGCGCACCGTGGCCCAGCCGGTAGCCGGCGCGGGCGCCGGGCAGCAGGTGCGGGGCGTTGGACATCGACTCCATGCCCCCGGCGACCACCAGCGAGCCGCTGCCGGCGCGCAGGAGGTCGTGGGCCAGCATGGCCGCCTTCATGCCCGAGCCGCACAGCTTGTTGACGGTGGTCGCCCCGCAGGCGTCGGGCACGCCCGCGCGGCGCAGGGCCTGACGCGCCGGCCCCTGGCCGAGCCCGGCAGGCAGCACGCAGCCCATCAGGCCCTCGTCGATCTCGCCGGGCTCGACCCCGGCGCGCTCGATGGCACCGCGCACGGCGACGGCGCCCAGTTCCGGGGCACTGATGCTTGACAGGCTCCCCAGCAGGCTGCCCATGGGGGTTCTGGCTCCCGAGAGGATGACGATCTCGTCTGCGGCGTTCATGGGCGGTCTCCGAGGCTGGGCGGCGGGTTGGGGCAGGGTGCCGCGCGTTGACCCGCTTCGGCCCCTGTGGTTTGCTCGGACGAAACCAAGCAAGCGCTCGTTCAGGAATGACTCTAGAAAACGCCTCGCCGCGCCGCAAGGAGCTGGTCGGCATCGCGGCTCGTCTTTTCGTCGAGACGGGCTTCGATCGCACCACGGTGCGCATGCTGGCCCAGGCGATGGGCATCAAGTCCGGCAGCCTGTTCCATCACTTCCGTGACAAGCAGGAGATCCTCTGTGCGGTGATCGAGGAGGGCACGCAACGGGCTCTGGCCATCGCCCGGCGGGAACTGGCGGAGGCCGACCCCCGGCCGCGGGCACGCCTGCATGCCATGGCCCGCGCCCACCTGGAAACCCTGCTCAGCGATCGCAACGCGCATGTGGCCGCCCTCTACGAGTGGCGGCGTCTCGATGCGGCCTCGCGGGAGCGGCTGGTGCCGCTGCGTGATGCCTACGAACGGCTCTGGGAGCAGGTGATCGACGAGGCGATCGCCGCCGGGATCGTCACGGGGGATGCCTTTCTGGTGCGCCGTTTCGTGCTGGGGGCACTCAACTGGACGGTACGCTGGTACAACCCCTTGGACACGGTCGGCGAGGGCGGGCGCACCTCGGAAGATCTGGCGCGGGCGCTGGTGGCCATGATCACGCGCGAGTGACGGGCGGGCCATCCCGGGCTAGCTTCATTCTCAGGGCGACAGGTTCAGGGCCACAGGGGAGAGCGGCGATGCAGATACGTGACCGGCAGTTCCTGGTGACCGGTGCGGCGTCCGGGCTGGGCGCGGCCACCGCCGAACGGCTGGTGGCGGGTGGCGCCCGGGTGGTGATGAGCGACCGCAGCGAGGCGGTGAACGATCGGGCGGCCTCGCTCGGCGCGCGTGCCGAGGCGGTGTGCGGTGACATCCTCGATGCGGCGGCCATGCAGGCGGCGGTGGACCGGGCCGTGGCCCGGGGCGGGCTGCACGGGCTCGTGCACTGTGCGGGGGTGGTCAGCGTCGCCAAGCTGCTCGACCGGGACGGCAATCCGGGCTCGCTGGATGACTTCGCGCGCACGGTGGCGATCAACCTGACCGGCACCTTCAACGTCGTGCGGCTGGCGGCGGCGGCCATGGCCCGCAACGCGCCCGAGGGCGAGGACGGCGAGCGTGGTGTGGTGATCACCACGGCGTCGATCGCCGCCTTCGACGGTCAGGTGGGGCAGGCGGCCTACAGTGCCTCCAAGGCCGGCGTGGCGGGGATGACCCTGCCGCTGGCACGCGAGCTGTCGCGCTACGGCGTGCGCGTGCTGAGCATCGCCCCGGGCGTGTTCGAGACGCCGATGATGCAGGGCATCCCCGATGACGCGGTGGCCTCGCTGTCGGCGGCGGTGCCGTTTCCCAAACGGCTGGGGCGCGCCGCGGAGTATGCGGCGCTGGTGGAGCAGGGCATCACCAACGTCATGCTCAACGGCGAGACGATTCGGCTCGACGGCGGCATCCGCATGAGCTGATTCCGTCATGTTGCTTGCGGAAACGATGCTTCCCGAAATTGAAACGAACGCTTGACTTTGTGCAGGTGCAGCTCTAGTTTCAAACGACTGTTTTAGTGCGGCCGCTGTACGGTCGTTACCCAGTCATTCGAGGAGAGCCCAGGATGCCCGATTATCAGGCCCCGCTGCGCGACCTGCGCTTCGTCATGAACGAGGTGCTCGATTACCCCGGCCACTATGCGCGTCTGCCCGGCGGCGAGGAGGCGACGCCCGATATCGTCGCGGCGATTCTCGAGGAGGGTGGGCGCTTTGCCCGCGAGGTACTGTTGCCGCTGAACCAGAGCGGGGATCAGGAAGGCTGTCGGCTGGAAGGCGGCGAGGTGAAGACGCCGCGGGGCTTCAAGGACGCCTACGCCCGGTACGTCGAGGGGGGCTGGCCGGGGCTGTCCGCGGCGGTCGAGCACGGCGGCCAGGGGCTGCCGGCATCGCTGGGTCTCGCCCTGTCGGAGATGATCTGCTCGAGCAACCTGGCCTGGGGCATGTATCCGGGGCTGTCCCACGGTGCGGCGGATGCGCTGCGCCATCACGGCACCGAGGCGCAGAAGGCCACTTACCTGAGCAAGCTGGTCGAAGGCGTGTGGACGGGGACCATGTGCCTGACCGAACCGCACTGCGGGACCGATCTGGGGCTGATCAAGAGCCGCGCCGTTCCCGAGGGCGACGATGGTTACCGGATTACCGGCACCAAGATCTTCATCTCCGCCGGCGAGCACGACCTGGCCGAGAATATCGTGCATCTGGTACTGGCCAAGCTGCCCGATGCCCCCGAGGGCTCCCGCGGCATCTCACTGTTCGTGGTGCCCAAGTATTTGCCCGACGCCGACGGCAACCCGGGCGAGCGCAATGGTGTGAGCTGCGGCTCGCTCGAGCACAAGATGGGGATTCACGGCAACGCCACCTGCGTGATGAACTTCGATGATGCGAGGGGCTATCTGGTGGGGCCGCCGCACAAGGGCCTGGCGTGCATGTTCACCATGATGAACGAGGCGCGCATCGGCGTGGGCATCCAGGGGCTGGGGCTGATGGAGGCGAGCTACCAGAACTCGCTGGCCTACGCGCGTGAACGTCTGCAGATGCGTGCGTTGTCCGGAACCAGGGCCGCCGACAAACCGGCGGACCCGATCATCGTGCACCCCGATGTCCGGCGCATGCTCCTGACCCAGAAGGCCCTGGCCGAGGGCGGTCGCCTGCTGGTGATGTACACCGGCCAGCTGGTCGACATCGCCGGCCATGCCGCGGATGCCGAGGAGCGCGACCGCGCCGAGACGCTGCTCGGTCTGTTGACGCCGATCGTCAAGGCCTTCCTCACCGAGCTGGGCTTCGAGGCGACCAACGAGGGGCTGCAGGTCTTCGGCGGCCATGGCTTCATCCAGGAGTGGGGGATGGAGCAGTTCGTCCGCGATGCCCGCATCACCCGTCTCTATGAAGGCACCACCGGCATCCAGGCACTCGATCTGCTGGGCCGCAAGGTGCTGATGAACCAGGGCGAGACGCTCAAGCTCTTCACCCGGGAGATTCACAAGTTCTGCCAGGCGAACGCCGAGAACGCGGAACTCGAGCCCTTCATCGAGCCGCTGGCGCGTCTCAATGCCGAATGGGGCGAGCTGACCCTGGCGGTGGGCATGAAGGCGATGAACGACCGCGAGGAGGTGGGCGCGGCGAGTGTCGACTACCTGCTCTATTCCGGCTATGTCACCCTGGCCTACCTGTGGGCGCGCGCCGTGGCGACCGCCGAGCGGGCGCTGGCGGAGGGCACCGAGGACGCGGCCTTCTATCGCGCCAAGCGGGCGACCGCCGACTTTTACTATCAGCGCCTGCTGCCGCGGACTCGCGCGCATGCGGCGATGATTCGCGCCGGCGGCGAGTCGCTGATGGCACTGGACGAGGATGACTTCGCACGCGGCTTCGCGATCTGAGTAAGCGTCGCCTCGAGTGACACTGCGCTATCGCCCCACGCCGTTTGATGCCGGCGTGGGGCTGTCGTGTCGGGCGATTGTGGTCCGACGGCGATGACGCCATCATGGGCGCACCGCAACTGCCAGGATGGCCAGCATGGACCACGACGTTGACCCAAAAAAGCGCGACATCCCCCTCAACCTGATTCTGACCCTGGCGGCGTTGGTGGTCATCATCGGGGGCATGAAGCTCGGCGCCGATCTGTTGGTACCGCTGCTGCTGTCGCTGTTCATCGCGGTGATCTGCACGGCCCCGGTTCACTGGCTGTATCGCCTGGGCGTGAGCCGGCGTCTCTCGGTGTTGCTGACGTTGCTGATCCTCTGCCTCTTCTTCACCCTGTTGGGCACTCTGCTGGCCAGCAGCTTCACGACCTTCATGGAAGCGTTGCCCCAGCTCGAGGACCAACTGCGCAAGCACTATCTCACGGTGCTCAACTGGTTGAGCAACATGGGCGTCTACATCCAGCCGCGGCGCATGTCGGAGTGGCTGGACCCCACGACTGCGACGCAGATGGTGCCGACGTTCCTCGGCGGTATCGGCAACCTGCTGTCGCAGAGCGTGCTGATCATCCTGCTGGTGATCTTCATGCTCTTCGAGACCCTGGACTTTCGCGAGAAGGTTGCCGAGTCGCTCGACAATCCGGTGCCGAGTCTGCGCCGTTTCAATGAATTCAGTCACAATCTCAAGTGCTACCTGGCGATCAAGACGGTCATCAGCCTGGTCACCGGGGCACTGATCTATCTCGCCTGCCTGCTGCTGGGGGTGCAGTTCCCGCTGCTGTGGGGAACGCTGGCGTTCAGTCTCAACTACATTCCCAACATCGGTTCGGCCCTGGCGGCGGTGCCGGCCGTGATGCTGACCCTGGTGATGCCCGACGGCGGTCTGGCGAAGGCGAGTGTGCTGGCGCTGGCCTATCTGGTCATCAACTTCGTGATCGGCAATCTCATCGAGCCACGGGTGATGGGCCATACCCTGGGGCTTTCGACCTTGGTGGCCTTTCTGTCGCTGGTAGTATGGGGGTGGATCCTGGGGCCGGTGGGAATGCTGCTCGCGGTGCCGCTGACCATGACGCTGAAGATCGCCCTCAACAGTCATCCCGAGACACGCTGGCTGGCGAGAATGCTGGGCGGACGCCGGGAGTATTGACGCGATACGGGGATACGAAAACGCCGCCCCATGGCTGGATGGGGCGGCGTTACGAGACGCGAGCGCTCGTTGTGATCAGGCGTTCTGATCGATGAACTGAACCAGCTGCGACTTCGATTGGGCGCCGACCAACGAGGCGACCTTGGCGCCGGACTTGAACAGCATCACGGTCGGTACGCCGCGCACGCCATGCTCGGCGGCAATGTCCGGCGCATCGTCGACATTGACGCTGACGACCTTGAGGGTATCGGCCTTCTCGTCGGCGACTTCCTCGACCACCGGCGCCATCATCTTGCAGGGGCCGCACCAGGGCGCCCAGAACTTCAGCAGGACGGGCTTGTCGGCCTTCAGCACCTCCTGCTCGAAGTTGGCGGTGGTGACATCGACGTTATTAGCCATGTGAATCTCCAGATTGCTTGCGCTGACTCTAGCGTAGTCGGTCGATGGTAGCCTTGGAGCCTCCCGCTGGCAAATACGCTGGGTTCAGCCCTTTGATAGGAGCGGTCTATCGGCAGGCACGCCGCGGTCGCGATCGCTTGCCGCTGTCGGCGCGGGCGTCTATGATGCTCCCTATATTCTATTAGGTAATTGATAGGCTGCCCATTATTCCCTTGTCGATGTCAAGGCAATAGCGGGCGGCGGTCAGGAGTCGCACGCGCATGAAACTGCAGCAGCTTCGCTACATCTGGGAAGTCACCCGGCACAACCTCAACGTCTCGGCCACCGCCCAGAGCCTGTTCACCTCCCAGCCGGGCATTTCCAAGCAGATCCGCCTGCTGGAGGACGAACTGGGTGTGGAGATCTTCGCGCGCAGCGGCAAGCACCTGACGCGGGTGACGCCGGCCGGCGAGTCGATCATCGAGCTGGCCGGCGAGGTGCTGCGTACCGTCGACAATATCAAGGAAGTCGCCCAGGAACACAGCGACGAGCGCCGCGGCAGCCTGTCGATCGCCACCACCCATACCCAGGCCCGCTACGCGCTGCCGCCGTTGATCAGCGAGTTCACCCGCAAGTACCCCGACGTGGCGCTGCACATGCAGCAGGGCACGCCCAAGCAGATCGCCCAGATGGTGAGCACGGGGCAGGCCGATTTCGCGATCTGCACCGAGTCGCTGGAGCTGTTCAACGACCTGGTGCTGCTGCCGTGCTACCGCTGGAATCGCTGCGTGCTGGTGCCCGAGGACCACCCGCTGGCCAAGCTGGGCGAGCTGACCCTGGAGCGCCTGGCGGAGTACCCGCTGGTGACCTACGTGTTCGGCTTCACCGGCCGCTCGCAGCTCGACGAGGCCTTCCGCGCCCGGGGGCTCACCCCCAATGTGGTGCTCACCGCCGCCGATGCCGACGTCATCAAGACCTACGTACGCCTGGGCCTGGGCGTGGGCATCGTCGCCCACATGGCGGTGGACCCGCAGACCGACACCGATCTGGTGCCGCTGGACGCCGGGCACCTGTTCGAGAGCTCGACCACCAAGATCGGCATTCGTCGCGGCACCTTCATGCGCGGCTACATGTACGACTTCATTCAGCGTTTCGCCCCGCATCTCGACCGCGACCGGGTCGACGCCGCGCTGGCCGCCGGACCGCGCCACGAGCGGGCGCTGTTCGAGGGGCTCGAGCTGCCGGTACGCTGACGCCCGGCGAGTGACGAGTCTCGAATGCAGAGAACCCCGCGCATGGCGGGGTTCCGTCGTTCAGGGCAGGCGATCGGTCAGTGCTGCAGATGCAGGCCGCACTCGCGCTTCTCCTCGACCTTGGTGGGGTCGAAGTAGTCGAAGTTGTTGGGCAGGTCGAAGCGCTGCAGGTACTGGTACATGTCCTTCGCGGTCCAGTGCAGTACCGGCGCGACCTTGATCAGGCCGTCGGCGTTGAGCGAGACGGGCTGCATCCGGGCGCGCTGGGCGGTGTCCTCGGCACGCAGGGCGGTCAGCCACACCTCGGGGGCCATCTCGCGCAGGGCGCGGTTGAAGGGCTCGAGCTTGACCTCCTCGGTGAAGGCGGCATGGCGCGGGTCGTCGATTCCCGGCAGGGGGCCGTCCACCGCCTCGCGATGCGCCCGCGAGCGGCGCGGGTGATAGATCGTCAGGTTCAGCGACAGGCGTTGGGCGAGTTCGTCGGCGAACCGGTAGGTGGCCTCGGTGTTGTAGCCGGAGTCCATCCATACCACCGGGATGTCGGGCTGAAAGCGCGTCGCCAGATGCAGGATCACCGCCTCGAAGGGTCGGAAGTTGGTGGTGCAGATGGCGCGCTTGTCGAGCTCCAGCGCCCAGCGGGTCAGGGCCTCGGGGTCATGGCCGAGTTCTCGGTTGACGGCGTCGATATCCAGGGTCATGCGGCGCTCCTCGAAGGGCGTGAATCCGTGAAATGCGTCTACGGTAGCAAAGCCGCTACAGGCCGCCCCAATAATGTTTGGTTCGATGCTTATATAGCGTAAATTTCAGTATGAACCACCCATTTAGATGATTTGGCGCTAAGAGGCCGCCGCGCACCACGGCGCCGGTCTTGGCGTCAGCGCGTATCGCCCCGAACGTCGTCTCGCCGGGTGGCCGCCAGCGGCGTGATGCGCGCGCCGTTCGGGCCGCGCGTGTCCACCTCGGCCTCGATGGCATAGACACGCCGCAGTAGCTCGGCGGTGAGTACCTCGCCGGGTTCACCCTGGGCTACCAGCCGCCCCTGGTCGAGCACCCAGAGGCGGTCGGCGAAGCGGGCGGCGAGGCTTAGATCGTGCAGCGCGATGATGATGACCTGGCCCTGTTGCCTGGCGCGCCGGCGCAGGTCGTCGAGCACGCGCAGCTGGTGATGCAGATCCAGTGCGCTGGTGGGTTCGTCGAGCAGCAGCAGCCGGGGTGCGCGGATCAGTGCCTGGGCAACGGCCACGCGCTGGCGCTGCCCGGTAGACAGCTGGGCCAGCGGGCGCTCGGCCAGTGCGTCGAGTTCGAGCTGATGCAGCATGGCCCGGATGCGCTCGAGGGTCGCGGGGGCGTCGGCGGGATAACCTCGGGTGCGCAGGGCCAGCAGCAGGGTCTCGAACACCGGCAGGCGGCTGGTGGTCGCGGTGTTCGGTGGCAGGTAATAGAGGTAGCGGGCAAGGCGAGCCAGCGGCTGGTGGCGCAACGAGGTGCCGTCGAGCCGGATATCGCCACTGACCGGCTGTTGACCGGCGATACTGCGCAGAAGCGTGGACTTGCCGGCGCCGTTGGGGCCGATCAGGGCGGTGATCTCGCCGCCACGGGCCTCGAGCGGGCCGGCGCCGTCGAGCACCGGACGGCCGTCGCGCCGACAGTGCAGGGCGTCGACGTGCAGGCTCATCCCCAGGGCTCCGTGCGGCTGCGCAGGATCAGCGAGACGAAGAACGGCAGGCCGATCAGCGCCGTGATGAGGCCGATTGGTATCACCAGGCCGGGGACCACGGACTTGGCCAGCGTCGCGGTGACACTCATCAGCAAGGCCCCGCACAGGGTCGCCATGGGCAGGAACACCCGCTGGTCCTCGCCCACCAGCAGCCGGGCGATATGCGGGCCGACCAGGCCGACGAAGCCGATGGTGCCGACGCAGGCCACCGTGGCCGCGGCCAGCAGCGAGGCGCCCAGCAGGGCGCGCAGGCGCAGCGTCTGGGTATCGATGCCCAGCGAGTGGGCATGGGCCTCGCCCAGGCCGAGGGCGGTGAGCTGCCAGCGTCCGCGCGCGAAGCCGATGCCGCAGACCGCAAGCACCACGGCGACCAGCGCCACCGCGGGCCAGTCGGCACGGCTCAGGCTGCCCAGCGACCAGAAGGTCAGCTGCTGCAAGGCCTCGGCGGAAGCGACGAACTGCAGCAGCCCCAGCAGGGCGTTGAAGAAGAACATGATGGCGATGCCCAGCAGCACCAGCCCCTGGACGCCGACGCCGCGCCAGCGGTTGACGGCCCACAGGGTCAGGGCCGCGGCCATGGCCATCAGGAAGGCGTTGCCGGCGATCAGCCAGGGGCCCACCAGCGGCACCAGTTGCACGCCCAGCACCAGGCTCAGCGCGGCGCCGACGCTGGCGGCGGAGGCGATACCCAGCGTGAAGGGATCGGCCAGCGGATTGTTGAGCAGCGTCTGCATCTCGGCGCCGGCCATGGCCAGGCTGGCCCCGGTCAGCACCGCCATCAGCGCCACCGGCAGGCGCACCTCCCAGACGATGGCGCGCAGCGTGGGCACGGCCCGGTCCGGGGTCAGCAGCGCGCTCAGCACGTCGTCGAGCGGGTAGCCGCCGGGCCCGGTGGCCACTTCCACCAGCAGGGCGAGCAGCGTCAGCCCGGCCATGCCGGCCAGCAGGCGCCGCTGGCGACGCCGCCGCGCGTGGTAGCGCGCGACGCTGTCGTGCGTATCGGCACTGGCGCTCGGCGAAGTGGCTCTCATGACGGGGCGCTCCGCGGGCCGATCATGCGTCGAGGGCCTCCATCAGGCGGGTGATCTTGGCCAGGGTTTCCTGATACTCGGCTTCCTCGTCGGAGTCCGCGACCAGCCCGCCGCCGCCCCAGATGTGCAGCCGATCGCCGTCGGCCACCACCGTGCGGATGGCGATCGAGGTATCCATGTGGCCGCGCACGTCCACGTAGCCGAGACTGCCGCAGTAGACGCTGCGCTGGCCGGGCTCGAGTTCGTCGATGATCTGCATGGCGCGAATCTTGGGGGCGCCGGTGATCGAACCGCCGGGGAAGGCGGCGGCCAGCAGGTCGAGCGCCGACCGGCCGGCGGCCAGTTCGCCCCGGACCACGCTGACCAGATGGTGCACGTTGGCGTAGCTCTCCAGCCCGCACAGCTGCGGGACCCGCACGCTGCCCGGCCGGCAGACCCGGCCCAGGTCGTTGCGCAGCAGGTCGACGATCATGACGTTCTCGGCGCGATCCTTGAGACTGCCGGTGAGCGCCTCGGCCTCCCGACGATCCGCCTCGGGCGTGGCGCCCCGCGGCCGCGTGCCCTTGATGGGCCGCGTCTCGACCCGGCCGTCGCGCACGGCGATGAAGCGTTCCGGCGAGACCGACAGCACGGCCTTGTCGTCCCAGGCCAGGAAGCCGCCGAAGGGCGTGGGCGTGGCCCGGCGCAGGCGCTGGTAGGCGTCCCACAGGCTGCCGCGGAAGGGCGCGCTGAAGCGCTGGGCCAGGTTGATCTGGTAGCAGTCCCCGGCGCGAATGTAGGCCTGCACGCGGCGGAAGCGCTCGCCGTAGGCGTCGCGGTCGAGTTCGGCGGCGAAGGGCGCGTCGAGAGCGAACGGCGCCGCGTCCGGGGACGCCCGGGTGAGCCAGTCGAGAACCTGGGCGCGGCGCGTGGCGCCGGCCACCAGCCAGGCGCGGTGCTGCTGATGGTCCTCGATGATCGCCCAGTCGTAGAGGCCCACGCGGCTCAACGGCAGGTCGGTAACAGGGCGGGCGCGGCCCTCGAGAGGGGCGAGGTGGCGGTTCAGATCATAGCTCCAGTAGCCGATCAGGCCGCCGAGGAAGGGCAGCTCGCTGTCGGGCACCTCGTTCGGCAGGCGTTCCAGCAGTGCCTGCTGGGCGGCGAAGGGACTCTCGGGCAGGGGGCTGCCGTCATCCGCCGTGACCCGACCCGCGGCATCCACGCTCAGCGTGGTCAGCGGGTCGCTGGCCAGGATGTCGAAGCGCCCGCTCGGGGCCTCGGGCCTGCCGCTGTCCAGCAGCACCGCGCCGGGCCGGTGGCGCAGTGCGGCGAAGCGGGCCATGGGGGTGCCGTGATAGGGCAGCGGGGTGATGTCGAGTCGGTCGGTCATGCGCGGCGGTCTGGCGTGGGAAGGGGCGTATTCTATCAGGCGGTGGGTCGTGGCGTCGTTGAACACGCAATGCGATTATTGTCGACAATGAGCGTGTCCTCCATCGGGCGGGCTGCCCACCAAAGGTATAACGCGTTGAAGCCATCGGAGTGTTGACGCTTATCGACGGGCTGACTAGAGTGCAAGACAATCCAGATTGTCGACAATGGCGAGCATGACATGCAGGACACTCCCGTTCCCGAAGTTCGCACCCTCGCCGAGCGCGTATTCAACCAGCTGCAGGATGCCATAGTGCGCGGCGAACTGGCACCCGGCACCAAGATCACCGAGCCGGGCCTGGCCAAGACCTACGGCATTTCGCGAGGGCCGCTGCGCGAGGCGATGCGCCGGCTCGAGACCCATCGGCTCATCGAGCGCGTCCCCCACGTCGGCGCGCGCGTGGTCAAGCTCACGATGCGCGAGCTGCTCGAGCTGTTCGATGTGCGCGAGGCCATGGAAAGCATGGCCGCGCGGCTGGCGGCGCGCCACATGACCGCCGAGGAGATCGCCGGGCTGCGCGAGGTGCTGGCGTTTCACGAGCGCCAGTCGGACCTGTCCCGCGGCGAGGCCTACTACCAGCGCGAGGGCGATCTCGACTTCCACTATCGCATCGTCCAGGGCAGCCACAACCGCATGCTGATGACCCTGCTCTGCGACGACCTCTACTACCTGGTGCGGCTGTATCGCACCCAGTTCAGTGCCAGTGGCGCGCGCCCGCGGCGGGCCTTCGTCGAGCACCATCGCATCGTCGACGCCATCGAGGCGGGCGACGAGGAGCTCGCCGAGCTGCTGATGCGCCGCCATGTCAGCGCCTCCCGCGAGAACGTGGCCAAGCGCTACGCCGCCGTGCTCGAGCAGGAAGCCGAACAACCGCCCGTGCCCCCCCTCCAGAGGAAGACACCATGACCCGACTCACCCCCGGGGCGCGCTTTCGCGCCGCCCTCGACGCGCAGCGCCCGTTGCCCATCGTCGGCACCATCAATGCCTATTCCGCGCTGATGGCGGAAAAGGTCGGCCATTCGGCGATCTACCTGTCCGGCGGCGGCGTGGCCAACGCCTCCTTCGGCCTGCCCGACCTGGGCATGACCACCATGAACGACGTGGTCGAGGACGCCCGGCGCATCACCGCCGCCACCGACGTGCCGCTGCTGGTGGATATCGACACCGGCTGGGGCGGGGCCTTCAACATCGCCCGCACCATCCGCGAGATGGGTCGAGCCGGCGTTGCTGCGGTCCATCTCGAGGACCAGGTGGCCCAGAAGCGCTGCGGGCACCGCCCCAACAAGGCGATCGTCTCTAGGCAGGAGATGGTCGACCGCATCAAGGCCGCCGCCGATGCGCGCCTGGATCCGGAGTTCTACCTGATCGCCCGTACCGATGCCTTCCAGAAGGAAGGGCTCGAGGCGGCCGTCGACCGCGCCAATGCCTGCATCGAGGCCGGCGCCGACGCGATCTTCGCCGAGGCCGTGCATTCCCTCGAGGATTACCGCGCCTTCTGTGAAGGGGTCGACGCCCCGATTCTCGCCAACATCACCGAATTCGGCGCCACGCCGCTGTTCACCCAGCAGGAGCTGGGCGAGGTGGGCTGCCGGATGGTGCTGTACCCGCTCTCGGCGTTCCGCGCCATGAACGCCGCGGCGCTCAAGGTCTATCGCAGCATCCACGAGCAGGGCCACCAGCACGACGTGGTCGAGCTGATGCAGACCCGCGATGAACTCTACGACTTCCTCGATTACCACGCCTTCGAGCGCAAGCTCGATGAGCTGTTCGACAAGGATCGCTAAGCGCTGCCCCGGGCGGTTGCCGGACATATCCGGCGCCCGGGCAGGGATTGTGTAAAGAGGCTGACAGCATAACAAGGCAAGGAGACACGTCATGGCAGAGACTGCGTCCAACACCGCCGGCCTGCGCGGCCAGAGCGCCGGCAGCACGGCGCTTTGCACCGTGGGCAAGAGCGGCTCGGGGCTGACCTATCGCGGCTACGATATTCACGACCTGGCCGAGCATGCCCGCTTCGAGGAGGTCGCCTACCTGCTGCTCAAGGGCAAGCTGCCCAATCAGGCCGAGCTCGACGCCTACGTTACCCGGCTCAAGGGGCTGCGCGGCCTGCCCGATGCGCTCAAGACGGTGCTCGAGCAGATTCCCGCCGACGCCCATCCGATGGACGTGATGCGCACCGGCTGCTCGATGCTCGGCAACCTCGAGACCGAGGAGAGCTTCGACGAGCAGCAGGACCGGAGCGACCGCATGCTGGCGGCCTTCCCGTCGATCATCAACTACTGGTACCGCTACTCCCACGACGGGGTGCGCATCGACACCGAAACCGACGACGAGTCGGTGGGCGGGCACTTCCTGCACCTGCTGCACGGCAAGCCGGCCTCCGAGCTGCACGCCCGGGTGATGAACGTCTCGCTGATCCTCTACGCCGAGCACGAGTTCAACGCCTCGACCTTCACCGCGCGGGTCTGCGCCTCGACGCTGTCGGACATCCACAGCTGCGTGACCGGGGCCATCGGCTCGCTGCGCGGGCCGCTGCACGGCGGCGCCAACGAGGCGGCCATGGCGATGATCGAGGACTGGCAGAGCCCCGACGAGGCCGAGCGCGAGATTCTCGGCATGCTCGAGCGCAAGGAGAAGATCATGGGCTTCGGGCACGCCATCTACCGCGAGTCCGACCCGCGCAACGCCATCATCAAGCACTGGTCGAAGCGGCTGGCCGAGGACGTCGGCGACACCCGGCTGTATCCCGTCTCCGAGCGAGTCGAGGCGGTCATGTGGCGCGAGAAGAAGCTGTTCTGCAACGCCGACTTCTTCCACGCCAGCGCCTATCACTTCATGGGCATCCCCACCAAGCTGTTCACGCCGATCTTCGTCTGTTCGCGGCTGACCGGCTGGTGCGCGCACGTCTTCGAGCAGCGCGAGAACAACCGCATCATCCGTCCCAGCGCCGACTACACCGGGCCGGACAAGCAGGAATGGTTGCCGATCGAGCAGCGTCAATAAGCGCCCCCCTCAACCGGCAGAGGAGATGGGCTTTCCCGGCGGCAAGGCTTCGCGAGGGCGCTGTAAACCCCTCCCTGGGCGCTACCTTTGCCATCCATGGCAAAGGACCCTCGCTTTGCCTTGGCCCCCGGCGCCCGTCATTCCGAGAGTTTGGAAACGAATTCCAATGCGGCTTCGCCCCCTCTACATCAAGGAACCACGATGAGCGCCAACGTTGAACAGAACCAGCGTCCGGACTACGACGCCGAACTCCAGCAGATTGCCGATTACGTGCTCGGCTACCGGATCGACAGCACCGAGGCTCTGGATACCGCCCGCAACTGCCTGATGGATACCCTGGGCTGCGGCCTGCTGGCCCTGCGCTTTCCCGAGTGCACCAAGCACCTGGGCCCGCTCGTCGAGGGCACGGTGGTGCCGCACGGCGCCCGCGTGCCGGGTACCTCGTTCCGCCTCGATCCGGCCAAGGCCGCCTGGGACATCGGCGCGATCATCCGCTGGCTGGACTACAACGACACCTGGCTGGCCGCCGAGTGGGGCCACCCCTCCGACAATCTGGGCGGCATCCTCGCCGTCGCCGATCACCTCTCGCAGCAGCGTGTCGCCCGCGGCAAGGCGCCGCTGACCATGCGCGAGGTGCTTGAGGCGATGATCATGGCCCACGAGATCCAGGGCGTGCTGGCGCTGGAGAACTCCTTCAACCGCGTGGGTCTGGATCACGTGGTGCTGGTCAAGGTGGCCTCCACCGCGGTGGTCGCCAAGCTGATGGGCGCCGATCGCGAACAGCTGCTCTCGGCGCTGTCGCATGCCTTCGTCGACGGCCAGAGCCTGCGCACCTACCGCCATGCGCCCAACGCCGGTTCGCGCAAGTCCTGGGCGGCGGGGGATGCCACCTCGCGGGCGGTGCGTCTGGCGGATATCGCCCTGCGTGGCGAGATGGGCATTCCCGGGGTGCTGTCCGCGCCGCAGTGGGGGTTCTACGACGTGCTGTTCTCCAAGACCAACAAGGACCAGGCGCTCAAGCCGGAAGACCAGCGCCGCTTCAACGTGCCCCAGGACTACGCCACCTACGTGATGGAGAACATCCTGTTCAAGATCTCCTTCCCCGCCGAGTTCCACTCCCAGACCGCCTGCGAGGCGGCGGTGCGGCTGCACCCCGAGGTGAGGGATCGCCTCGACGAGATCGAGCGGATCGTCATCACCACCCACGAGTCGGCGATTCGCATCATCTCCAAGGAAGGGCACCTTGCGAACCCCGCCGACCGCGACCACTGCCTGCAGTACATGACCGCGGTGCCGCTGGCGTTCGGGTCGCTGACCGCCGAGCACTACGAGGACGCCTTCCACGAGGCGCACCCGATCATCGACGAGCTGCGCGGCAAGATGGTGATCGAGGAAGACCCTCGCTATACCCGCGAGTATCTGGAGGCCGACAAGCGCTCCATCGCCAACGCGGTGCAGGTGTTCTTCAGCGACGGCAGCAAGACCGACAAGGTGGAAGTGGAGTATCCGGTGGGCCATCGACGCCGCCGCGCGGAGGGCATCCCGCTGCTCGAGGCCAAGTTCCAGGCCAACCTGGCCACGCGCTTCCCGGCCGGGCGCTGCGAGCGGATCTTCGGCCTGTGCAAGGACCAGGCGCAGCTGGAGGCCACGCCGGTGCATGAGTTCATGGACCTGTTCGTGATCTGACAAGGGGCGAGCGGCGCCGACGAGGGGATGCCTGGTGCATCCCCTTCTTCATTGCTGTCCGCCGCGCTCCAGCCGGTCGATCACGGCATCGAGGTCGGCCTCGTCCATCGCCGGTTCGCCGGCGATGCGGTGGGATTCGTCGGCCCAGGCGCCGAGGTCGAGCAGCCGGCAGCGCTTGGAGCAGAACGGCCGGTAGGGGTTGTCCGTGGACCAGACCACACGGGTCCGGCACTGCGGGCAGGCCACTTCCAAGGGGCGTTGCCGGGTCGGGTTGCGGGTGTCGTCGCTCATGGTGATCCTTGGTCGGTGGAGACAGAGGCGGCCAGCGCCCGGTAGCGGGCGTCGAGTTCCGCCACCCGGCGCGCGAGCGCCTCGTGATCCCCCTGATTGTCGATGACATCGTCGGCCCTGGCCAGACGCTCGGCGCGTGGCATCTGCGCGGCGATGACGGCGCGGGCCTGGGCCTCGTCCACGTCGTCGCGGGCGGTGGTGCGGGCGACCTGCACGGTTTCCGGCACGTCCACCACCAGGCAGCGGTCGGCGAGGCGCGCCTGGCCGGACTCGAACAGCAGCGGCGAGACCAGCAGGTGGTAGGGCGCGCCGCCGGCCCGCAGGCGTTCCAGATGCGTCAGCAGGCGTTCGCGGATCCGCGGATGGGTCACGGACTCCAGCCAGGCACGCTCGTCGGGCGCGTCGAACACGATGGCGCGCAGGGCCCGACGGTCGAGGCGCCCCTCGGCGTCGAGTACCTCGGGGCCGAAGTGCTCGGCGATCTCGGCCAGCGCCGGCTCGCCGGGCTCGACGATCTCGCGGGCCACGTGGTCGGCGTCCACCCAGGGAATGCCGAGGGCGGCGAAGGCGTTGGCCACGGCGCTCTTGCCGGCGCCGATGCCGCCGGTCACGCCGATGGTCAGTGGCGGAGTCATGTCGTGGACCTCCTGTAAACACCCTTTGAAGGCGGAAAGGGATATCACGTCAGCAGCAACGCCTGATAGGCGGCCAGCAGCGGGGCACCGAAGAGCAGGGCGATCCAGCCGGCCAGCGCCAGGAAGGGGCCGAACGGCATCGGCTGGCCGCGCAGCCGCGGCACGGCGAGCTGGGCGAGGATGCCGACCACCGCCCCCGCTCCGGCGGACAGGATCAGCAGCAGCGGCAGGGCCTGCCAACCCAGCCAGGCACCCAGCGCGGCGAGCAGCTTGAAGTCGCCGTAGCCCATGCCTTCCTTGCCGGTAAGCAGCTTGAAGCCCCAGTAGAAGAGCCAGAGAACGCCGTAGCCGAACATGGCGCCGAGCACCGCATCGCCGAGCATCAGCGGCTGGAACAGCAGCTGGTAGAGCAGCCCCGCCCACAGCAGCGGCAGGGTCAGCACGTCCGGCAGCAGCTGGGTGCGCAGGTCGATCACCGCCAGCGCGAGCAGGGTCAGGCAGGCGCCCAGCAGGGCCAGCCCGGCCGGGTCGACCCCGTGAATCGCCGCCACGGCCACGGCCAGCGCCCCCCCGGCCAGCTCCACCAGCGGGTAACGCAGGCTGATCGGCAGCCGGCAGTGGGCGCAGCGCCCGCGCCGCTTGAGATAGCCCAGCAGCGGAATGTTGTCGTGCCAGGCGATGGCGGTTCCGCAGCGCGGGCAGTGCGAGCCCGGGCGCCACAGGTTGAGGGGCGGCAGTTTCGCCACCTCCGGGTCGGGGTCGCGATCCAGGGCCGCGCAGGCCTCCTCGTGCCACTGGCGCATCAGCATCGGCGGCAGCCGGGCGATCACCACGTTGACGAACGACCCCAGGCACAGGCCCAGCACCGCGACCAGCGGCCACAACAGCAGAGGCGGAAAATCGGCGGGCAAGGGAGACTCCTGTAATGGTCGGCGAGTATCGGCGCCAGACGGTACCACAGCCGCGCTTTTCTGGCATGGCAGCAGTCGAGGTGCGTCACGAGCGACGACGAGACAGGGCGACCTTCATCGAGGCAGCCGACCGGGCTCGCACGCGAGTCTGGCAGCGCTACATGATGGCATTCTAATCGGACTCGCGCTCGAGCTGGCTTTTAACAAAGCATGGCCGAGCGCAGCGATTCCCACTCATATGGCGTTGCCCAGCTCGAAGATCGGCAGATACATCGACACCACCAGTCCGCCGACCAGCACCCCCAGCACCACGATGATGAAGGGTTCGAGCAGCGAGGTCAGGGCGTCGACCTTGTTGTCGACCTCTTCCTCGTAGAAGTCGGCCACCTTGTTGAGCATGGTGTCCACCGAGCCGGCTTCCTCGCCGATGCTGACCATCTGCACCGCCATGGTCGGGAAGCGGCGGGTGTTGCGCATGGCGAAGTGCAGCTGCTGGCCGTTGGAGACGTCGTCGCGGATGCGCAGCACGGCGCGCTCGTAGACCTGGTTGCCGGTGGCGCCGGCGGCGGTCTCCAGCGACTCCACCAGCGGCACGCCGGCGGCGAAGGTGGTCGCCAGGGTGCGCGAGAAACGCGCCACGGCGGACTTGTCGAGGATGTCGCCGACCACCGGCAGGCGCAGCGCCAGCGCGTGCAGCCGGTAGGCGAAGGCCGGCGAGCGCCGGGCGGCCAGCCGCGCGATGACGCCCGCCCCCAGCAGGGCGCCCAGCCCGGGCAGCCAGTACGTCTGGGCCAGCTCGGACAGCGAAATGGTCATGCGGGTCATCGCCGGCAGCTCGGCGCCGAAGCCGCGGAACAGGCTCTCGAACTGGGGCACCACCTTGATCAGCAGCAACGCGGTGACGCCGATGCCCACGGCGATGACCGCCGTGGGATAGTAGAGCGCCTTGCGCACCCGGGCCTTGAGGGACTCGACCTTCTCCTGGTAGGTGGCGACCCGGTCGAGCATGCGGTCCAGCGACCCGGACTGCTCGCCGGCCTCCACCATGTTGGTGAACAGGCGGTCGAAATGGCGCGGGTACTGGCGCAGCGCGTCCGAGAAGCTCGAGCCGGCCGCCACGTCGTCGGCCAGCTTCTGCACCAGGTTGCGCATCGCCGGGTTCTTGAGGCTTTCGATGACCACGCTGAACGCCTGCAGCACCGGCACGCCGGCGCGGATCATGGTCGCCATCTGGCGCGAGAAGAGCATCACGTCCCGCGGCTTGATGCGCCCCACGCCGCCGAACAGGCTGCTCTTGCGGCGGATGGTCTTGACGATGATGCCCTGTCGGGCCAGTTCGCGTTCGACCTCGCCGCGATGGCCGGCGACCAGTTCGCCGTCGACCTTCTTGCCCTTGTTGTTCTTGCCGGTCCAGCGCCACCGGTAGAGGGGGGTGCGCTCGTGCGGCTTGCGTCCCTTGCGCGATTTGTCACGGCGAGAGCCGTACGTCGTTGTCGTGGCCATGGCTGGTTCCCTGCGTCCCGGGGGGCGACTTGCGTTGCGTACCGTCAGGGCCGCCGTGGCGGCCATTCGTCATCCCTCTGCGGGGACTGTTTTGCAATTCCTGTCTGTCAATCCTTGGTGACGCGGCTGATCTCCTCGAGGCTGGTGGTGCCGTCGAGCACCTTGCGCAGGCCACTGTGCCGCAGGTCCGGGTAACCCTGCCGGCGAGCGACGGCGGCGATGTCCATGGCGCTGGCCTCGGCCAGGATCAGGCGGTCGATCTCGTCGTCGACCGGGACCACCTCGTAGATCCCGATCCGGCCACTGTAGCCCAGCGTGCACTGCTGGCAGCCCACCGGCCGATAGAGCCGGGCGCCGGCGATCTCGTCCTCGGTGAAGCCGGCCTCGATCAGCACCTGCCGGGGAATGTCCGCGGGCTCGCGGCAGTGGCGGCAGAGCTTGCGGGCCAGCCGCTGGGCGATGATCAGCGAGACCGAGCTGGCGATATTGTAGGGGGCCAGCCCCATGTTGCGCAGCCGGGTCAGGGTCTCGGCGGCGGAGTTGGTGTGCAGCGTCGACAGCACCAGGTGGCCGGTCTGCGCAGCCTTGACGGCGACCTCCGCGGTTTCCAGGTCGCGGATCTCGCCGACCATGATCACGTCCGGGTCCTGGCGCAGGAAGGCGCGCAGGGCGGTGGCGAAGTCCAGGCCGATCCGGGGCAGCACGTTGACCTGGTTGACCCCCGGCAGCTTGATCTCGACCGGGTCCTCGGCGGTGGAGATGTTGCGCTCGGCGGTATTGAGCTGGTTGAGCCCAGTGTAGAGCGTCACCGTCTTGCCGCTGCCGGTGGGGCCGGTGACCAGGATCATGCCCTGGGGGGCGGCCAGCGCGCTCTCGTACATCGCCCGCTGCTCGGGCGTGAAGCCCAGGGCGTCGATGCCCAGCTTCGCCGAGGTGGGGTCCAGCAGGCGCAGGACGATCTTCTCGCCGTAGACGGTGGGCAGCGAGTTGACGCGGAAGTCGATCGAGCGGTTGCGCGACAGGCGCAGCTTGATGGCGCCGTCCTGGGGCAGCCGGCGCTCGGAGATGTCCAGCCGCGCCATGATCTTCAGGCGCGCGGCGATGCGCGTACGCAGGTTGAAGGGCGGCTGGGCGACCTCGAGCAGCATGCCGTCGATGCGATAGCGAATCCGGTAGGTGCTCTCGTAGGGCTCGAAGTGGATGTCCGAGGCGCCGCGGCGGATGGCGTCGAGCAGGATCTTGTTGACGTACCTGACCACCGGGGCATCGTCGCCGGCGGTGCTGGCGTCGAGGGTGGGCTCCTCGTCGAGCGGAATCGCCTCGGCCTCGAGCTCGTCGAGGCCGGTGGCATCGTCCAGCGCCTCGAGCATGCTGTCGGCGTTGCCCTGGGCCAGGTAGTTCTCGACGGCGGGCTCGAGCTGGTCGATGGGGGCCAGCACGCCGTCCACCGACAGCCCGGTGGCGAACTGCAGCTCGTCCAGGGCGGCCAGGGTAGAGGGGAAGGGCACCGCCACGGTGAGACGGTGCTCGACCCGCATCAGCGGCAGGATGTGATGCCGGCGCAGGACGTTTTCCGGCATGCCCCGCGACGGCGGGAAGCGGTCGCGGCGCAGGGCGTTGAGGTCGACCACCGGCAGCCCGTACTCGCGGGCGGCCGCCTGGGTGGCATCCCGGGCGGTGACCAGGCCGGTATCGATGATGTGCTTGAGCAGCGAGGTTTCATTGGCCCGGGCCTCTTCCTCCGCCTGGTGCATCGCCGCCTCGCTGACCCGCCCCTCGGCGATCAGCCGCCGGGACAGGCCGCGCAGCCCGTCCGAATGCCCCGCCGAGGCGCGGGCCAGAGGCGAGCCGGCTACCGGCGCATCGTCCGTCGATGCTGGCGGCGTGTCATCGGTATCGGGGGCGTAGGGGGGCTGGTAGGAAGACATGGCGTCGGGCGTTCTGCCTCTCGTTGCGGTCGCGTTCCTGCGTGGGGCACCGATCAGCCAGGATGCCGACCCGAGCCACCATGAAATACGGTACTCTCGGCAGGGCGTTTCTGGTGTAAAATAATGTAGTCTATTTCAACGCCGGTGGTGCAGGCCTGCCACCGCGCGCATGACGATTGTCAAGGTGAGCGGGGCCTTTGCCTCATGCCGCGTTGACGCGCGAGGGTCCACGAGGCCTTCCGGGCTGTGATAGCGTCGGAGGGCGTCGGCAACGGGCCGACACGGTACGCATGGATTCGAGGGAGCTGGAAATGATGAAGACGATGACCCGGACGGCCCGGGGGCAGGGCGGTTTTACGCTGATCGAGTTGCTGGTTGTTGTAGCGATTATTGGGGTTTTAGCAGCGATTGCTGTTCCCCAGTACCAAAATTATGTTGAACGGTCAGAAGCTTCAGCTGGCTACTCGACCATCAGGTCGTTACAAACCCCTTACGATGCAGCTATATTTTCTTCAGATACGATTACGGCTGTGACCGATCTTGGAATGCAGTCGGGTGCAAGTTCTCTGGGTACGGTGGCGGCGAATGTAACTGATGCAGATACTGGTGCTGGGACTTTAACTTTTACTTTTGATGGCGAGTCTGTTTTGCCGGCCAATTCAACAGTAACTCTTACGCGTGATGCTGACGGAGTCTGGACTTGTACCACTGCCAATATTCCGGAACAGGCAATTCCAAATAACTGCTCTGATCCGACCCTTTAAGCCTTAAAATTGAAAAAAATCCTTATGGGCTGCTTAGAATTTCGAGCAGCCCATAAGTTTTAATATTAATAAAGTGCCTTCTCCTCACTCACCACTTCCTTCAGCAACTCCAGGAACAGCTTGTCCGCTTCCGAATAAGACTCCGGATCGTCCGGTATATGGATGCTGGTGGTGTCGCTGATCTCGTTGGCGATCTGCGCCAGGGCCGCCGGGCCGCTGTCCTGATCCAGGCGCTGGCGGGCCACGGCGAGCGATTGCTCGAGGATCGCCGGATCCTGCAGCAGCTTCTTGATGAAATCCCGCAGTTCGTTGATGACACGGACTTTCTGCATTTCCGAGCTGGCCATGGCGGTTTTCTCCCCGTCGACGGATAACGTTACCGCGCAAGATACCACGAGCCAGGCGATGCGTCAGGCCAGAGTGAGTGGCTCCAGGACAATCGCGGTTGGCGATGACGAGGGCGCCCGGCGGTAGGTCGAGAGGGGGTTTTTGGCCATGGATGGCCAAAGTAGCGCCCAGGGAGGGGTTCATAGCGCCCCTGGAGACCTACCGCCGGCGAAGCCCGAGTGATGCTGCCGCTAATCTGCACATTGAAGCGAGCGCAGACTCAGGCGCGCCCCGGCCCGCGCCACACGCGAAGCTGGCCCAGCCAGGGCAGGGTCTCGCCGGCATGGCGCAGGCGCTCGGCCTGGTGGTTCAGGTCGTGGGGCGCGAGGCGCTCGTCGATATACAGCGAGACGTCGATGCGGTTGTCCAGGTAGTGCAGGTCCAGCGCCACGCGGGACTGCCAGCAGTCCAGCCGCCCCCAGGCCTGTTCCAGGGCGTCCTCCACGTCGGCGCGCAGCGGCAGGCCGTCGTCGGCATCGGGACGGGCGTCGTGGGAGTCGTCCTCGGGGTCGACGTGGAAGGTGATGTCCTCCAGCCGCGGAAAGGCGGCATACAGCTCGCGGCAGACCTGGTTGCCGATCTCGTGGGCCTCGGAGACGGTCAGCCGCGGCGCCACCACCAGGTGCAGGTCGAGCAGCACCTGCTCGGCAACGGTACGGGTGCGCAGCTGGTGCACGTCGCGCACGCCGGGCACCGCCATGGCCAGCTCGCGCATGCGCCGCTGGTCCGCCTCGGGCAGGGCGGTGTCGACCAGCTCGCGGCCCGCCTCCCAAAGCAGCTCGACGCCGATCTTGCCCACCAGCAGGCCGACCACCACCGCGGCGACCGCGTCCAGCCAGCCGGCGCCCAGCTCGCTGCCGATCAGGCCGACCAGCACCGCCACCGTGGACAGGGCATCGCTGCGTGAATGCCAGGCGTTGGCCTCGAGCAGGCGCGAACGGATGCGCCGTGCCGCCTTCAGGGTATAGCGGAAGATCCACTCCTTGCCGAGCAGGGCGACCACCGCCAGGCCGATGGCCCAGGGGCCGGCCGGGGGCACCGGGGTGCCGGCCAGCAGCCGGCTGAGGCTGGCCCAGGCGATGCCGCCGGCGACGAACAGCAGCACGCTGCCCAGCAGCAGGGTGCCGAGGGTCTCGATGCGGCCGTGGCCGTAGGGGTGGTTGTGATCGGGCTCCTGGCGGCCGAAGTGGGTGGCGACGACCACGAAGACGTCGGTCAGCAGGTCGGAGAAGGAGTGGATGCCGTCGGCGACCAGCGCGGCGGAGCCCACGGCGAGCCCGACGAGGATCTTGGCGATGCCCAGCAGGGTGTCCAGGACGGCGCCGATGATGGTGACGCGATGGGCGAGACGGGTCTCTTCGGCGCGAGTAAAGGCTTGTGTCATGCGGTGTTTTCCGGGAAGCGAGTTCAGTTGTACGTTATAGTCCTCGCCCGCATACAGGGACGCAAGGGAACGAACGCAATGGCTTCACTCGTGATGCCGCGGCTGTCGCTCAGCTCGTGGGCACCGGTCTTCAAGGTACTGGCCGTGCTGTGGCTGGTGCTGGCCGCCTTCATGATCCTGCCGTGGCTGGTGCTGCTGGCCGAGGGGGACCCGGATGCCCACGCCTTCGCGCTGTCGATGGCGATCGTGCTGGCGACGGTGGCAAGCGTGCTGCTGCTGACCCGCCATGTGCCCATCGCCCTCAAGCCGCGCCAGATGTTCGTTCTGACCACCCTGAGCTGGCTGACGGTGAGCGGCTTCGCCAGCCTGCCGCTGGTGCTGGGGGCGCCGCAGCTGTCGTTCACCGATGCCGTCTTCGAGTCTGTGTCGGCGATCACCACCACGGGGTCGACCATCCTGGTGGGCATCGAGCGCCTCTCCGACGGGCTCAAGCTGTGGCGGGGCATGATGCAGTGGCTGGGCGGCATCGGCATCATCGTCATGGCGATCGCCATTCTGCCGTTCCTCAAGGTCGGCGGCATGCGGCTGTTCCATACCGAGTCCTCGGACTGGTCCGACAAGGTGATGCCGCGCACCGACGGCATCGCCAAGGCCACCATGAGCATCTACCTGGGCCTGACGGCACTGGCCACCCTGTGCTACTGGCTGGCGGGCATGCTGCCGCTGGATGCGGTGGTGCTGGCGATGACCTCGCTGTCCACCGGCGGCTTCGCCAATTCCGACGCCTCCTTCAGCGCCTATGCCCACCAGCCGGTGCTGCTGTGGCTGGGCTCGCTGTTCATGCTCAGCGGCGCCTTGCCGTTCGTGCTCTACATCCGCGCGATGCGCGGCACGCCGGGCGTGCTGTGGCGCGACCAGCAGGTGCGCGGCATGCTGGTGCTGCTGGCGCTGGCGATCGGCGTGCTGACCGCCTATCGCGTGCTCGGTGGGCTGCCGGTCTTCGAGTCGCTGAGCCAGGTGACGTTCAATGTCGTCTCGGTGGTGACCACCACCGGGTACGCGTCCGACGATTACACCCAGTGGGGCGCGCTGGCAATCGTGGCGTTCTTCTACCTGACGTTCGTCGGCGGCTGCAGCGGTTCCACCAGCGGCGGCATGAAGATCTTCCGCTTCCAGATTGCGCTGCTGATGCTGCGCAACCAGCTGCGTTTCCTGATTCACAGCAACGGGGTGTTCGCCCAGCGCTACAACGACAGCATCCTCAGCGATGAGATCGGGCGTGGCGTGGTGGCGTTTTCCTTCTTCTTCTTCCTGACCGTGGCCGGGCTGGCGCTGGGGCTGTCGATGCTGGGGCTCGACCTGGTCACGGCGCTGTCGGGGGCGGCCACCGCGGTGGCCAACGTCGGCCCGGGGCTGGGCGAGATCATCGGCCCGGCGGGCAACTTCTCCACGCTGCCCGACGCGGCGAAGTGGCTGCTGTGTGTGGGCATGCTGATGGGGCGGCTGGAGATCCTGACGGTGCTGGTGCTGTTGACGCCGATGTTCTGGCGGAAATAAGCGGCGAGTCGCGGGCGGCGAGCTACGAGCTAAAATCTGCCGCAGCCCGCAGCCCGCAGCCCGCAGCCCGCAGCCCGCAGCCCGCAGCCCGCAGCCCGCAGCCCGCAGCCCGGCGCTATTCCGCCTCGATTCTGCCGGCGCGATTGAGCACCGGGTTGGCGTACTGCGCCAGCCACCACGCCCGCAGGTGCTCCGGCACTGTCGCCAGGCGGGCCTCGAAGCGCTGGCGGTCGGCCGCGGTGACCTCGCTGAGATCCACGAGGTCCGGGGCCAGGCCGCTGGCCTCGAGCGCCAGATAGTGGCTGGGGAACAGGTGGTAGCCCGCCAGCACCTGGCGGTCGATCTCCTCGGCCACCGCGTCGGGGGTGGCAAAGCCGCCTTCCAGCGGGGTGCCGAAGGTCAGCTTGATGCGTCCCTTGTAGCCGGTGATGCCGGCGACGATGGAGCGGATATCCTCGAACTCGACCTTCTCGTAGCGGCCTTCGGTGTGCACTGCGTGCAGCTCGCGGGCCTTCTGCAGGTCGCAGGGGTCGTACTCGTAGCTGATTGACACCGGCACCAGGCGCAGCTCGCGGATCGCCTCGGCGAAGTCGGCGTGCTTGTCTTCCTGGCGGCGGGCCATGGTCAGCATCTTGACGATGGCGCTGTCGGCGCGGTCGATGCCGTCCTTGGCGCGGCCCTCGCGCTGGGCCAGCCAGACCGGATGGTTGTCGACGGTGATCGAATGACGGATATAGCTCGACAGGGTCTGGTAGGCGGCGAGCATGGCGCGCTTGCCCTTGGCGCTGCGCGGCACGATGAAGCTCTTGTTGAGGCGCATCAGGTCGGTGACGAAGGGCTTCTGCAGCAGGTTGTCGCCGATGGCGATGCGCACGGTGTTGCGCCCGGCCTGGTAGAGCGCGTAGTTGACGAAGGCCGGGTCGAGGGCGATGTCGCGGTGGTTGCCGATGAACAGGTAGGCCCGCTCGGGGTCGAGCTTGTCGATGCCCTCGACGGTGAAGGCATCGGTGGTGGTGGCCAGCATGCGCCGCATGTAGGCGGCGATGTGGGACTGGAAGTCGGCGACGCTGGCCACGCCGCGCATCTGCCGCTGCAGGGCGAAGGCGGCCAGCCGGCGGGCGAGCCAGGGCGCATGGCGCGACAGGCGGGGCAGCCGGTAGCGGGTGATGGCGTCGAGGAACTCCCGGTCGTGGGCCAGGCGGTCGAGCACGCCGGCGACCTCGTCGTCGTGGTAGGGGCGAATCTTTTCGAAGGCGTCGGGGGAAAGCAGTTGTGTCATGGTGTCGGTGCAGCCGGGGAGGCTTCGCCGCCCAGCCAGTCGATGAGTTGTTCGATGGAGCGGGCCAGGACCTGGCTCATCAGCAGGAAGTCGGTTTCCAGGCGCAGCTCCGGGTCGTCGCCGGTCTCGTTGTCGGCGGCTTCGTCGAGGACCGCGTCGGCGAAGCGCAGCGACTTCAGCGCCAGGTCGTCGTGCAGCACCAGCGACACGGCGTCCTGAATGGTGAAGGCCAGCCGGGTGGCCTGGCGGCCGCTGTCCAGCGCGGTCTGGATGTCGTCGCCGTCCAGGTCGACCTGACGGCCGCGCAGCACGCTGTCGTCGCCGGTGGTCGACTTGAGTTCCACCTGGTCGCCGAGCTCCAGCCCGGCGGGCCGGGCGCTGGGCTGCGAGAGCCATTCGGTCATGGCGCGGGTCGGCGTCACCTTCGTGGCCAGCGGCGTGACCTTGAGCGAGCCCAGCGTCTGGCGCAGCAGGTCGAGGGCATCCTCGGCGCGGGCCCGGCTCGAGGCGTTGACGCCGATCAGGGCGTTGCGGGTGTCCCACCACAGGTCGATGCGCTGGGTGCGCACGAAGGCGCGCGGCAGGAACTCCTCGTAGACCTGCTCCTTGAGCGCTTGCTTTTCCGGACGGCGCAGCGGCCGGCCCTCGGCGGCCTCGCGCTCGGCAGCGCGGCTCTCGACGGCCTCGCGCACCACCGAGGCGGGCAGCAGGCGCTCCTGGCGGGCCACGGTCAGAAGGCGCTGCCCCTGGAGTTCATGCAGGCGGCGGGATCCCCCCTGGCCGGCCGGCGCCTGCCAGCCCAGGCGTTTGGCTTCGCTCTCGCCGAGCGGGCGAAAGGCCTGCTCATCGAGGGCCGCCAGCAGGTCATCGGCGGTCAGCGACGGCGCGTCGTGCAGGCGATACAGGTGCAAGTGCTTGAACCACATGGCGTCGTCCCGTTGCAAAGGAGACACATTATGGCGAATTGACCTGGCAGGTACCAGTCGTCGCGCGGCGACGTCGAATGCAGCAAGCACTTGTCGCCAGTTTCAAACTACCGTTTGTTCCCCGGTGTGGGGCTGACTAGAATCGAGAGCATTTCTCTTTTTTGATGCTCAAGGATTGCCGACTCATGGATAACCGTATCGCTCGTTCGACCCTTCGCGTGCGCGGCTTTCATCTCGACGGGTACGCCCATGTCAACAATGCGCGTTACCTGGAATTTCTCGAGGAGGGGCGCTGGGCCTATTTCGAGCAGCAGTTCGACCTGGCCGAGCTGTTCAATCGGGGGCTGGCGGCCGTGGCGGTCAACCTCAACATCAACTACCGCCGGGCCGCGGTGATTCATGACGAGCTCGAGGTGCTCACCTCGCTGGCCGGGCTCAATCATCGCAGCGCGATCATCCATCAGGAGATCAATCGCGTTGCCGACGGCAAGCGCATCGCCGATGCCGACTTCACCTTCGTGCTGCTCGACACCCATACCGGGCGCGCCATGGCCATCGAGGGCGAACTGCGCGACACCCTGACGCCCTACGTGCTGAGTCCGGCGGCCGATCGCGCCTGATCCGCCGCTGCTTAACGGCGGGGCGGATGGTATAATCGCTCGATTATCGGCGTCCATCGGCTCGCCGGGGGCTCCGCGGTCCGTCGGGTCACGGGGACCGCTTGCTGGCTGTCCGGCCAGCGTTCATCAGTCGCAGTGCAAAGGATTTGACGATACATGGGTGACATCGCCAGAGAGATTCTGCCAGTCAATATCGAGGACGAGCTCAAGCAGTCGTATCTCGATTACGCGATGAGCGTGATCATCGGTCGTGCACTGCCTGACGTGCGCGACGGGCTCAAGCCCGTTCACCGGCGTGTGCTGTATGCCATGCACGAGCTGGGCAATGACTGGAACAAGCCGTACAAGAAGTCCGCCCGTGTGGTCGGCGATGTCATCGGTAAGTACCACCCGCACGGCGACAGCGCGGTCTACGACACCATCGTGCGCATGGCCCAGGACTTCTCGATGCGCTACGTGCTGGTCGACGGCCAGGGCAACTTCGGCTCGATCGACGGCGACAGCGCGGCGGCGATGCGTTACACCGAGGTGCGCATGGCGCGGCTCGCCCACGAGCTGCTCGCCGACCTGGAGAAGGACACCGTCGACTGGGTCGACAACTACGACGGCACCGAGCGCATCCCCGACGTGCTGCCGACCCGGGTGCCCAACCTGCTGGTCAACGGCGGCTCGGGCATCGCGGTGGGCATGGCCACCAACATCCCGCCCCACAACATGAGAGAGGTGGTCGACGGCTGCCTGGCGCTGATCGACGACTACACGCTCTCGGTCGACGACCTGATGGAGTACATTCCGGGGCCGGACTTCCCCACCAGCGGCATCATCAACGGCCGGGCCGGCATCCTCGACGCCTACCGCACCGGTCGCGGGCGCATCTACGTGCGGGCGCGCCACACCATCGAGCATGACGACAAGAGCGGTCGCGACCACATCGTCATCACCGAGCTGCCCTATCAGGTCAACAAGGCGCGACTGATCGAGAAGATCGCCGAGCTGGTCAAGGACAAGCGCATCGAGGGCATCGCCGAGCTGCGCGACGAATCCGACAAGGAAGGCCTGCGCGTGGTGATCGAGGTCAAGCGCGGCGAGTCCGGCGAGGTGGTGGTCAACAACCTGTTCGCCCACACCCAGCTCGAGACGGTGTTCGGCATCAACATGGTGGCGCTGGACAACGGCCAGCCCAAGACGCTCAACCTCAAGGAAATGCTCGAGGCCTTCGTGCGCCACCGCCGCGAGGTGGTCACCCGGCGCACGCTGTTCGAGCTCAAGAAGGCCCGCGAGCGGGGCCATATCCTCGAGGGCCTGACGGTCGCGATTTCCAACATCGACAAGGTGATCGAGCTGATCAAGGCGTCGCCGTCGGCGGCCGAGGCCAAGGACAAGCTGATCGAGCGCTCCTGGCGGCCGGGGCAGGTGCTCGACATGCTGTCCCGCGCGGGGGCCGAGTCCTGTCGCCCCGAGGCACTGGAGGAAGGCTTCGGGCTGTCCGTCGATCGCAGCGAGTATCGCCTGTCGCCGGCCCAGGCCCAGGCGATCCTCGAGTTGCGCCTGCATCGCCTGACCGGGCTCGAGACCGAGAAGCTGCTCAACGAATACTCGGGCATTCTCGAGCGGATCGCCGAGCTGTCCGCCATCCTGGCCTCCGCGGATCGCCTGCTGGAGGTGATTCGCGAGGAGCTGAGCGCCGTGCGCGATCAGTACGGCGATGCGCGCAAGACCGAGATCCAGACCAGCCGGCTCGACCTGACCATCGAGGACCTGATCAGCGAAGAGGACATGGTGGTCACCATCTCGCGCTCGGGCTATGCCAAGAGCCAGCCGATCAGCGACTACCGGGCCCAGCGCCGCGGCGGCCGCGGCAAGTCGGCGACCAGCATGAAGAACGAGGACGTCATCGAGCACCTGCTGGTGGCCTCGACCCACGACACCGTGCTGCTGTTCTCCAACAAGGGCAAGGTCTACTGGCTGAAGGTCTACGAGATTCCCGCCGCCAGCCGCGGCTCGCGGGGCAAGCCGCTGGTCAACCTGCTGCCGCTGGACGACGACGAGGCGATCAACGCCATGCTGCCGGTGCGCGAGTACCGCGAGGACAGCTACATCTTCTTCGCCACCGCCCGGGGCACCGTCAAGCGCACTTCGCTCGAGCAGTTCTCGCGGCCGCGCAGCGTCGGCCTGATCGCCATCGACCTCGACGAGGGCGATCGCCTGGTCGGCGCGTCCATCACCGGCGGCTCGGATCACGTCATGCTGCTGTCCTCCAACGGCAAGGCGATCCGCTTCGACGAGGGCGACGTGCGGGCCATGGGGCGCACCGCCCGCGGCGTGCGTGGCATGCGCCTGGCCGACGACGCCGAGGTGATCAGCCTGATCATTCCGCGTTCGACCCGGATCGACAGCGAGGAGGCCGCTGCCGAAGACACGGGTGCCGGCGATGCCGCGGCGGCGACCGAAGCGGAGCAGGCCTATATCCTCACCGCCTCCGAGCACGGCTACGGCAAGCGCACCCGGCTGGAGGAGTTTCCGCTGCGCGGTCGCGGCGGCCAGGGGGTCATCGCCATGCAGACCAGCAACCGCAACGGCGACCTGGTCTCGGCCATCCAGGTGCACGGCAGCGACGAGATGATGCTGATCACCGATCGCGGCACCCTGGTGCGTACCCGGGTCGAGGAGGTCTCGGTGACCTCGCGCAACACCCAGGGCGTGATGCTGATTCGTCTGGGCGAGGCCGAGTCGCTGGTCAAGACGGTACGCGTCGACGAGCCCAGCGACGAGGAGGAGGGCGTCGACGAGATGGCCGAGGACGGTGCGGCCGAGTCAGGCGATGAAACCGCATCCGACGCGGCCGCGCCGGGCACCCCGGATGACGCCGAGTGAGCGCCTGATCCCCCGCGACCGCCGCGATCACGGCGGTCGTCTTTCACGGACTTGTGAGACGCAACGCTGATGACACGCCTTTACAACTTCTGTGCCGGGCCGGCCGCGCTGCCGACCCCGGTTCTGCAACGCGCCCAGGAAGAGCTGCTCGACTATCACGGTCGTGGCCTGTCGGTGATGGAGATGAGCCATCGCAGCGCCGACTTCACGGCGATCGCCGAGGCCGCCGAGGCCACCCTGCGCGAGCTGCTGGCGATCCCCGACAACTACCGGGTGCTGTTCCTGCAGGGCGGCGCCTCCTCGCAGTTCGCCATGGTCCCCTACAACCTGCTGGGCCGCGGCGGCACGCCCAACTATCTGTACACCGGCATCTGGGGCAAGAAGGCGATCGCCGAGGCTCGTCACGTCGCCGGCGCGCACATCGCCGCGTCGAGCGAGGACAACGGCCTGCGCGAGGTGCCGCGCCCCGAGGCCATCGCGCTGTCATCGGACGCCGCCTACCTGCACTACACCGACAACGAGACCATCGGCGGCCTGGCCTTCGACTACATCCCCGAGGTCGAGGTGCCGCTGGTCTGCGACATGTCCTCGTCGATCCTCTCGGCGCCGCTGGATGTCTCGCGCTTCGGGGTCATCTACGCCGGCGCCCAGAAGAACATCGGCCCGGCCGGGCTGACGCTGGTCATCGTGCGCGACGACCTGCTCGACCGCGCACGGCCCGATACCCCGACCATGTTCAACTACCGGGTCATGGCGGAGCACGGCTCGATGTACAACACGCCGCCGACCTACGCCTGGTACCTGGCGGGTCTGGTGTTCGAGTGGCTCAAGCAGGACATCGGTGGCCTGGCGGCGATGGATGCCATCAATGCGCGCAAGGCCGAGACGCTCTACGGCGCCATCGACGCCAGCGGCTTCTACAGCAATCCGATCGCGCCGCGCAATCGCTCGCGGATGAACGTGCCGTTCGTGCTGGCCGATGATGCGCTCAACGGCGACTTTCTGCGCGAGGCCGAGACAGCGGGGCTGCTCAACCTCAAGGGGCATCGCAGCGTCGGCGGCATGCGGGCCAGTCTCTACAACGCCGTCCCCGAGGCGGCGGTGGATGCGCTGGTGGACTTCATGGCCGACTTCGAACGGCGTCACGGTTGAGTGCGGGGGAGCACATGAGCGACATACCGATCAATCTCGATGAACTGCGCCAACGCATCGACCAGATCGACGGCGAGATCCTGCGCCTGATCAGCGAGCGAGCCGAGTGTGCCCAGCAGGTGGCGCGGGTCAAGCTGGCCGAGGATGCCGGGGCGGTGTTCTACCGGCCGGAGCGCGAGTCCCAGGTGCTGCGCCGCATCATGGCGCTCAACCAGGGGCCGCTGGACGCCGAGGAGGTGGGGCGGCTGTTCCGCGAGATCATGTCGGCCTGCCTGGCGCTGGAGCAGCCGGTCAAGGTGGCCTATCTCGGTCCCGAGGGCACCTTCACCCAGCAGGCGGCCCTCAAGCACTTCGGCGAGAGCGCCGTGAGCCTGCCGATGGCGGCGATCGACGAGGTGTTCCGCGAGGTCGAGGCCGGTGCCGTCAACTACGGCGTGGTGCCGGTGGAGAACTCCACCGAGGGGGTGGTCAACCATACCCTCGACTCCTTCATGGACTCGTCGATGCACATCTGCGGCGAGGTGGTGCTGCGCATCCACCATCACCTGCTGGTGGCGAGCACCACGCGCCGCGACAAGATCTCGCGGATCTACTCGCACCCGCAGTCGTTCGCCCAGTGCCGCAAGTGGCTCGATGCCCACTATCCGCATGCCGAGCGGGTGCCGGTGTCCTCCAACGCCGAGGCGGCGCGGCTGATCAAGAGCGAATGGCACAGCGCGGCCATCGCCGGCGACATGGCCGCCAAGCTCTACGAGCTGGAGAAGATCGCCGAGAAGATCGAGGACCGTCCCGACAATTCCACGCGCTTTCTGATCATCGGCCACGAGTCGGTGCCGATGTGCGGCGACGACAAGACCTCGCTGGTGGTGGCGATGCGCAACCAGCCCGGCGCGCTGCACGACCTGCTCGAGCCGTTCCATCGTCACCAGATCGACCTGACGCGGCTGGAGACCCGGCCATCCCGCTCCGGGGTGTGGAACTACGTGTTCTTCATCGACTTCAAGGGGCATGTCGACCAGCCGGAAGTGGCCGCGGTGCTCGATGAGGTCAGCCTGCGCTCGGCGGAAATGAAGGTGCTGGGCTCCTATCCGCAGGGTGTGCTGTAGATGACGGACGCGCAGGCGCCCCGGGTACTGATCGTCGGGCTGGGGATGATCGGCGGCTCGCTGGCCGCGGCGCTCAAGGCCGGCGGCTTTGCCGGCCGTGTCGTGGCCTGTGACCGGGACCCGGACGAGATCGCCCGCGGACTGGCGCTCGGGGTGATCGATGCCGGCGGCACCGAGCTGGCGGACTGGGTCGCCGACAGCCAGCTCGTCGTGCTGGCCGTGCCGGTGCTGGCGATGGAGTCGGTGCTGGCACGCCTGGCGCCGCTGCTCGACGGTCAGGTGATCACCGACGTGGGCAGCACCAAGCTGGCGATCCGCGCCGCCGCCGAGCGGGTGTTCGGTGCGCTGCCGGCGCGCTTCATTCCGGGGCACCCGATCGCCGGGTCCGAGAAGAGCGGCGTGGCGGCGGCCAATCCCGATCTCTATCGCCGCCACAAGGTGATCCTGACCCCCGGGGCGGACAGCGACCCCGCGGCCCTGGCGCAGGTGCGGGCCATGTGGCAGGCCTGCGGCGCCGAGGTGGTGGACATGGCGATCGAACGCCATGATCAGGTGCTGGCGCGTACCAGCCATCTGCCGCATCTGCTGGCCTTCTCGCTGGTCGACACCCTGGCGCGCCAGGATGAACGCCTCGAGATCTTCCGCTACGCGGCGGGCGGCTTTCGCGACTTCACGCGCATCGCCGGCAGCGACCCGGTGATGTGGCGCGACATCTTCACCGCCAACAAGGAGGCGGTGATCGCCGCGCTGGACGACTTCGAGGCGGGGGTGGCCCGCCTGCGACGGGCGATCGTCACGGGCGACGACGATGCCATGCTGGCGACGCTGGACCGGGCCAGCCATGCCCGACACTATTTCGACACGCTATTGAACAAGACGAGATATCAGGCGATGGAACAACGCAATATCCGTTACCGGGTCAGCCCCGGCGGCGGCGTCCGTGGCACGATCCGAGTGCCCGGGGACAAGTCGATCTCGCACCGCTCGATCATGCTCGGCGCACTCGCCGACGGGGTCACCGAGGTCTCGGGCTTCCTGGAAGGCGAGGACAGCCTGGCCACCCTGCAGGCCTTCCGCGAGATGGGCGTGGCCATCGAGGGGCCGCATCAGGGCCGGGTGACCATTCACGGCGTCGGCCTGCATGGCCTCAAGGCGCCCGCCGGGCCGCTCTACGTCGGCAACGCGGGGACCGCCATGCGGCTGTTCGCCGGACTGCTGGCCGGCCAGGCCTTCGACACCGAACTGACCGGCGACGAGTCGCTGACCAAGCGCCCGATGGGCCGCGTCGCCGATCCGCTGCGCGAGATGGGTGCGGTGATCGAGACCGCCGAGGGCGGGCGGCCGCCGCTGACCATCCGCGGCGGGCAGCGCCTGAAGGGCATCGACTACGCCATGCCGATGGCCAGCGCCCAGGTGAAGTCCTGCCTGCTGCTGGCCGGGCTCTATGCCGAGGGCACCACGCGGGTGCGCGAGCCGGCGCCGACCCGCGACCATACCGAACGCATGCTCAGCGGCTTCGGCTACCCGGTGCACCGCGACGGCGACCTGGCCTGGCTCGAGGGCGGCGGCCGGCTGACGGCGGCGCCGATCGATGTGCCCGCCGACATCTCCTCGGCGACCTTCTTCCTGGTGGCGGCGGCGATCACGCCGGGCGCCGACCTGACGCTCGAGCATGTCGGCATCAACCCGACGCGGATCGGCGTGATCAACATCCTCCAGGCGATGGGCGCGGATATCCGCATCGACAACGAGCACGAGGTGGGCGGTGAACCGGTGGCCGACCTTCGGGTGCGCTACACCCCGCTCAAGGGCATCACGATCCCCGAGGATCAGGTCCCGCTGGCCATCGACGAGTTCCCGGCGCTGTTCATCGCTGCCGCCAGCGCCGAGGGCGTGACGCGGCTGCGCGGCGCCGCCGAGCTGCGGGTCAAGGAGTCCGACCGGCTGGCGGCCATGGCCGACGGCCTTTCCGTGCTGGGCGTCGAGAACACTCTGCACGAGGACGGCATCGACATCGTCGGTCGCCGCGACGGGCAGGGCGGCGAGGGGCCGAGCTACGGCGGCGGGCGCATCGACAGCCTCGGCGACCACCGCATCGCCATGGCCTTCGCCATCGCCGCGTTGCGGGCCCGCGAGCCGATCGTCATCGACGACTGCAAGAACGTCGCGACCTCCTTCCCCGGCTTCGTCGACCTGGCGCGTCGGGTCGGCCTGACGCTCGAGGAGGAGGCGTCATGACGGCGGACGGGTCTCTGGTGGCGGTGCTGGCCATCGACGGGCCCGGCGGGGCCGGCAAGGGCACGGTGAGCCGGCTGGTCGCCGCGCGTCTGGGCTGGCACCTGCTGGATTCCGGTGCCCTGTACCGGCTGACCGCGCAGGCCGCGCTCAAGCACGGGGTGGCGCTCGACGATGCCGTCGGGCTGGCGCAACTGGCGGCGGCCCTGGACGTGGCCTTTCTCGCCGAGGCGGGCGAGGCCCGGGTGCTGCTCGAGGGCGAGGACGTCACCCGGGCGATCCGTACCGAGACCATGGGCGAGAACGCCTCGCGCGTGGCGGCGGTGCCCGCGGTGCGCGAGGCGCTGCTGGCGCGCCAGCGCGAGTTCCGCCAGGCTCCGGGGCTGGTGGCCGACGGGCGCGACATGGGCACGGTGGTCTTTCCCGAGGCGCCGCTCAAGATCTTCCTCACCGCCTCCGCGGAGGAACGGGCGCGACGGCGCTACCGTCAGTTGCAGGATGCGGGAGTGGATGCTAGTCTATCGAGTCTTTTGGAAGAGATTCAGGCTCGGGACGCGCGCGACATGCAGCGCAGTGTGGCCCCGCTGAGACCGGCGCACGACGCCGTCGAGCTGGACACCACCGAGCTGACGATACCGGATGTGGTGGATCACATTCTGCGGCTGATTGAAGATCGGGGCCTCGTGTCCCAGCTTTGACGTCCCGATGCGATAACGCTTCCGGCGCCCCCGGCCCGACGTGATGACGTGGCCCGGCAACCTGAGAGTGATGCCGAGAGCCGGACCAGGTCGAACCAGCGCCAACGTCCCCGGGGATATGTAGAGAAGGCCCGCACTCGCTGGTGGTGCGGAGAGGGCGAAAACCGCCATCAACGTTGATCACGTAGGATGCTCATGAGCGAAAGCTTTGCTGAACTGTTCGAACAGTCACTTCAAGACATCAACATGGAACCCGGTGCCATCGTCATGGCGACCGTGGTGGACATCGAGGGTGACTGGATCACCGTCAACGCCGGTCTGAAATCCGAAGGACAGATCCCCGCCGCCCAGTTCCGCGACGAGAACGGCGAGCTGACCATCGGCGTCGGCGACGAAGTCAAGGTCGCCCTGGAAGCCGTCGAGGACGGTTTCGGCGAGACCCGCCTGTCCCGCGAGAAGGCCAAGCGCGCCGAAGCGTGGAAAGAGCTGGAAGCGGCCTTCGAGAAGGACGAGATCGTCAAGGGCGTGATCAACGGCAAGGTCAAGGGCGGTTTCACGGTCGACGTGTCCTCCATCCGTGCCTTCCTGCCGGGTTCCCTGGTCGACGTCCGTCCGGTGCGCGACACCACGCACCTGGAGAACAAGGAACTCGACTTCAAGGTCATCAAGCTCGACCCGAAGCGCAACAACGTGGTCGTTTCCCGCCGTGCCGTTCTCGAAGCCGAGAACAGCGCCGAGCGTGAAGCCCTGCTGGCGACCCTCCAGGAAGGTCAGCAGATCCAGGGTATCGTCAAGAACCTCACCGACTACGGTGCGTTCGTCGACCTGGGCGGCGTCGATGGCCTGCTGCACATCACCGACATGGCGTGGAAGCGCATCAAGCACCCGTCCGAGATCGTGGCCGTGGGCGACGAGATCAACGTCAAGGTGCTGAAGTTCGACCGCGAGCGCAACCGCGTCTCGCTGGGCCTCAAGCAGCTGGGCGAGGATCCCTGGGTCAACATCAAGGATCGTTACCCGGAAGGCACCAAGGTCAATGCCCGCGTCACCAACCTCACCGACTACGGCTGCTTCGCCGAGCTGGAAGAGGGTGTCGAGGGTCTGGTCCACGTCTCCGAGATGGACTGGACCAACAAGAACATCCATCCGTCCAAGGTCGTTCAGGTCGGCGACGAAGTTCAGGTCATGGTGCTGGATATCGACGAGGAACGTCGTCGTATCTCCCTGGGTATCAAGCAGTGCACCACCAACCCGTGGGAAGACTTCAACGCGCGCTACAACAAGGGCGACCGCGTTTCCGGCACCATCAAGTCGATCACCGACTTCGGTATCTTCATCGGTCTGGAAGGCGGCATCGACGGCCTGGTTCACCTGTCCGACATCTCCTGGTCCGAGACCGGCGAGGAAGCGGTGCGCCAGTTCAAGAAGGGCGACGAGGCGGAAGCCGTCATCCTCTCCATCGACCCGGAGCGTGAGCGCATCTCGCTGGGCATCAAGCAGCTCGAGACCGATCCGGTTTCCGAGTTCCTGGCCGTCAACGACAAGGGCTCGATCGTCACCGGTCGCGTCGTCGAGGTCGATGCCAAGGAAGCCCACGTGGAGCTGGCGACCGACGTCATCGGCATCCTCAAGGCCTCCGAGATCAGCGCCGATCGCGTCGAGGATGCACGTAACGTGCTCAACGAAGGCGACAGCGTCGAAGCCCGGATCGTCGGCGTGGATCGCAAGAACCGCGCGATCAACCTGTCGGTCAAGGCCAAGGACCAGGCGGACACCCGCCGCAACATGAGCCGCCTGCGCGAGCAGGAAGTCGAGACCGGTGGTCCGACCACCATCGGCGACCTGATCAAGCAGCAGATGGGTCAGGACTAAGCGCCTGACGCCATTCCGGCGTGCTGATCGAAACCGCGGCCCTCGGGCCGCGGTTTTTGTTTGTGGGGCGCTGGCGGGTCGGGCGCCGCTCAGCGGGACTCGGGCAGGTGCGACTCCAGGGCGCTCAGCAGGCCGCGCAGCAGCGAGAGCTCCTTGCGGCTGGGTTGGGCCCGGGCGAACAGGGCATGCAGGTGCTCGCTGGTACGGGCATGGGGCTGGTTGAGAAAGCCGCTGGCGTTCATGACCCGCTCGAGATGGGCGTGGAAGTGCTGCAGCTGGGCCTGGTCGGGCAGGGGGCCGCGGCCGGGCTGCGGCGCCGTGCGGCCCGCCTGCCGACGCCAGGCGCGATAGACGTCGTAGGCCAGCACCTGCACGGCCTGGGACAGGTTGAGCACGCCGTAGTCGGGATTGGCGGGGATGCTGACCTGATGCGTGCAGTGACGAATCTCGTCGTTGGTCAGGCCGAAGCGCTCGCGCCCGAAGACCAGCGCCACCGGCCCCTGGGCGGCGTGCGCGATGACCTCGCCGGCCATGGCATCGGGCTCGTCGTAGTGGGGCAGCGGCAGGCTGCGCAGCCGGGCGCTGGCGCCGATGACCTGCACGCAGTCGCCGACCGCCGCTTCCAGGCTGTCGACGACCCGCGCCGCGGCCACCACGTCGTCGGCCCCGGCGGCCAGGCGAGTCGCCTCGTCGTCAGGGAAGGCACGCGGGTTGACCAGCGTCAGCTGCGTCAGGCCCATGGTCTTCATGGCGCGGGCCGCCTGGCCGATGTTGCCGGGATGAAAGGTCTGGACGAGGACGATGCGGATATTGTCGAGCATGGGACCGGGTTTCGTGGCGCAAAAGCGGCCAGTGTACGCCAGCCGTCCCGGCGGCACGAGGGGGCGGCTTGTCGCTGCCCGGGCGGCTCGCTAGACTGCTGGGCCTTTCAGGGGAGATGACATGACACAATCCGCGCAACTCGTGCCTCGCGAGCTGCTCTTCTACTGCCGGGCCGGCTTCGAGCGGGACCTGAGTGCCGAGATTCAGGACAAGGCCGCCGCCCTGGGCTGGGCGGGTTATCCCGTCGCCGAGCCGGGCGCTGCCCAGGTGCGCTTCGTGACGCTCGACGAAGAGCCGGCCAACGCCCTGCATCGCCAGTTGCCGCTGGAGGCGCTGGTGTTTGCGCGCCAGTCGCTGGTGGCGCTGCCGGTGCTCGAGGCGCTGTCCCGCGAGGATCGCCTGACGCCGATCATCGAGCAGGTGATGGCCAGCGGCTGGAGCTTCGAGTCGCTGTGGCAGGAAACCCCCGACAGCAACGAGGCCAAGGCGCTGGCCGGGTTGACCAAGGCCCTGCAGCGCCCGCTCGAGGCCGCTCTGCGCAAGCGGGGCGCGTTGCGCCGCAAGGCCCAGGGGCGGCGCCTGCACCTGTTCTGGAGTGCCGGTGACCGGGTCCAGGTGGCGATGAGCTTTCCCGGCAACCGCAGCGAGCAGCCCGGCGGCATCCGGCGCCTGCGTTTCCCGCGGGAGGCGCCCAGCCGCTCGACCCTGAAGCTCGAGGAGGCCTGGCACGTCTTCGTGCCGCGCGATGAATGGCCGGAGCGTCTGCATGAGGGCATGCAGGCGGCCGATCTGGGGGCGGCGCCGGGCGGCTGGACCTATCAGCTGGTGCGGCGCGGGATGCACACCTATGCCATCGATAACGGGCCGATGGATCGCCATCTGATGGCCACCGGCCTGGTCGAGCATCTCCGCGAGGACGGCTTCACCTGGGAGCCGCCGTACCGGCTCGACTGGCTGGTCTGTGATATCGTCGACAAGCCCATGCGGGTGATCGACATGGTGGAACGCTGGCTGATCCGGCGCTGGTGCCACGAGGCGGTGTTCAATCTCAAGCTGCCGATGAAGCAGCGCTGGGCCGAGGTGGAGCGGTGCCTGTCACGCCTGGCTGCGTCGCTGGAACGGGCCGGCGTGCAGGCCGAGATCGCCTGCAAGCAGCTCTATCATGACCGCGAGGAAGTCACGGTGCATGTCAGGCTGGACTGACCCGCCGGGGTTCCCGGTCGTTCGCTATGGAGGAGTGATGGACGCAACACCCGATTTCGATGCCGAGCTCGACACCAGCGGGCTCTACTGCCCCGAGCCGGTCATGCTGATGCACAACAAGGTGCGCGACATGCAGCCCGGCGAGGTCCTCAAGGTGGTCGCCACCGACCCGGCGACCACCCGCGACATTCCCAAGTTCTGCAATTTCCTCGGGCACGAGCTGGTAACGCAGGACACCGGCGGCGAGACCTACCTCTACTTCATTCGGCTGGGGGGATGAGGCGGGCCTGACTACCCGTCCTGGCCGACCATGCAGGCCAGCGCCTCCAGCGTGTCCGGGTCCTCCTGGCGGATGCGGTTGGCGATCGCCCGCTGGAAGAAGTACACCACCGCGTGGCGGCTGTGGCCGGCGTACAGGCAGGCATCGCCGGCCACCACGGGCGTCGATTCCACGCGGCTCTCGTCGACCAGCAGCGCCTCGACCTCGCCGTTGCTGTAGAGCCGCCAGCCGAACACCAGCTTGAGCTGCCAGCTCGCCTGGCTGTCGTCGAGGCACAGCGCGTGTGTGCCCAGCGTTTCGGGCAGCTGCTGGAGCAGGGTGGTTTCCGTGCTGTCCTCGTAGTCGAAGTAGGCGGCGGCATGCTCGAGCTCGAGCACCTTGTGCTCGGGCGCGGAGAGGAAGATGTCCTCGGTTTCCGGGTCGCGATAGCCGACGAAATGGCCGTGCTCGGGATCGTCGAGTTCATGGCAGGGGGTCAGGGCTTCCATCCAGGGCACCATGCCCACCACTTCGCCATCCTCGCGCAGCCCCCAGGCAAGAATCGGCATCCCGTACAGGGTGTCCGGGTCCGAGGCCAGGTGATAGACCATTTCCAGGCCATCCAGCTCCGGCGCCAGGCGGATCAGCCGGCGTCTGGCCCTCAGCCGGTGGCGGGCGGTGTCCAGATCGATGACCTGGGCGGAACGGGGGGACGTCGGGATACCCATGGCTACCCTCCTCAGCGGCAATGTGTCGGCCTGGGCCACGCTTCACTATTAGCACAGCCGGACATCGAAAGTTAAGCCCCGTCGGCCGTCAACGTGCCGGAGGCGCCGGGTGTGGCGCAGTCCCGGCGCAGGGTGGCGATTCGTGCGGCGTGGCGCTCGAGGGCATCGCGAAACCGTGGCCAGGGAGCGGCGAGGGTGTCGAGCGACAGCCAGCGTCGGCGATAGCGAGCGATGGCCGGTCGTGTCACCGGATAGGCATTGAGCAGGGCGTTCACCGCCGTCAGCCAGTGCCGCCCCTGTTCGGCCAGGCGGTCGAGATAGGCCTGCCCCCGCCGGACCGCCGGTGAGGTCAGAGCCGCGTTCAGGGCGGCGGCATTGTCTGGCGAGCAGGCAGCCCGTGCCAGCTGCCGGTCCAGATCCTCGAGGCGGCGGGTGGCCAGCAGCAGCCCACGCAGGACCTCGGCGGTGTAGGGTGCCTGGCGGAGGGCCTTGAGGTGGCCCTCCAGGTGGGCCGAGGTGGGCGTCCAGCGGGGATCGAACTGATGTACCACCATCCGACGCAGATAGGCCAGGGCGGCCAGGGCGTCCCGCAGGTCGGCATCGGGGGGCAGGGGCGAACTGGCGCGCGAGAAGGTGCCGACCCATTCCTCGGCGTCGAACAGGGCGTTCCAGCCGGCTCGCGGCAGTTGGCGGGTCTTGCGTTCGAGCAGGCGGCCGAGCCGCTGGCGATCCTCGGCGGCGAGCGCCTGGGCGGCCGGGCTGTTCCAGCAGGCCTGCAGGCGTCGCCAGAGGGTCAGTTCGTAGAGCCAGCGCTGGCTGGCGGGTGCCACCTTGCCCAGCTGGCTGTTGCGTCGGGCGACCAGCTTGACGATGTCGCAGCGGCGCAGGGCGTAGACGTCCAGCAGGCCCTCTCGCGTCTCCGCGATGGGAAACAGGCGGGCGTCGCGCTCGGGAAAGGCACCGATATTGGGCGGCGAGAGGGTGGCCGGCGGCGGGACCTCCAGCGCCTGTGCGAGCCCGGCCTGCCAGGCGGCGAGGCGTTGCTCGGCGGCCGGGTCGCCGCAGCCGCTCAGCGCCATGATGAGCAGGCCGACCAGCACGCTGCCCGGCCGGCGCCAGGCCCGGCGGCGCTCAGTGCCCATGCGCTTCGGCGCGACGCGGCGGGCGGCTGATGACGTGCAGGCGCCAGCCCAGCAGAGCGGCGGCGACGCTCAGTCCGGCGATCAGGCCGAGCCAGTAGCCCTGCACCCCCAGCGGGGCGAGTCCCGCCCAGGCCCCGGTGGCCAGCAGCCAGCCGCCGCCCAGCCCCACCAACCAGTAGGCGACGAGCGTGATGGCCATGATGATGCGGGTGTCCTTGTAACCGCGCAGCGCCCCGGCCAGCGTCACCTGCAGGCAGTCCGACACCTGATAGAGCAGCGCCAGGCCGATCAGCGACAGGGCCAGCGACTGCACCTCGGGATTGGGACTGTAGAGCGCGACCACCGGGCCGGCGGTCAGCCACATCAGCAGGTCGTTGAGCAGCGCCGCGAGGAGGCCGACGCCCAGGCCCACGAGGGCGACGAAGCGGGCACGCTCGGGCGCGCCGCGTCCCAGGGTGTTGCCGACGCGCACCGTCAGCGCCATGGCCAGCGACAGCGGCAGCATGAACAGGATCGAGGTGTAGTTGAGCGCCACCTGGTGCGCGGCCACCGTGATCTCGCCGAGCCGGGCGACCAGCAGCGCGATCAGGGTGAACAGCGTGACCTCGACGAAGATCGCCACGCCGATCGGCACGCCGACCCGGAGCAGCTCGGCCAGCGGCTGGCGCCGCGGTGGGCAGAGCGTCTGCCACAGCCGTACCGGGGCGAGCACCCGGCTGCGGCGCGTGCAGGCGAACATCGCCAGGCACATCGTCCACATGGCGATGGCCGTGGCCAGCCCGCATCCCCGGGCACCGAGTGCGGGTAGGCCGGACAGCCAGCCGGGGGTGGCGCCGCCGAGCACGGCCTCGATGCCGGCGCCGCCGTAGATCAGCACGTAGTTGCTGGGGATGTTGGCGGCCAGGCCCGCCAGGCTGATCCAGAGTGTCGGCCGGGTGTGATTCATGCCGTCGGCGAAGGCGCGCAGGGCCTGGTAGAGCGCCACGCCGGGCATGCCGATGGCGACCATGCGCAGGTAGTCGGCGGACAGGGTCGCCACCCCCTCGGGCACGCCCAGCAGGGTGAACACCGGCGCGACGCCGAACACCAGAGCCAGACTGGCCAGCACGCCGGATACCAGCGCCAGCCACAGGGTCTGGTGCACGGGCGCGCGAATCGCCGGCAGGCGGCCGGCGCCGACCAGCTGGGCGACGATCGGGGTCAGGCCCATCAACGTGCCGGTCATGAACAGCATCAGCGGCAACCACAGGCTGGCGCCCACCGACACCGCCGCCAGGTCGCGGGCACTGGCCCGGCCGGCCATGATCACGTCGGCCACGCTCATGCCCGACTGGGCCAGCTGGGCGCCGCAGATCGGCAGCGCCAGCCGCAGCAGGTCGCGGGACTCCTGAAGCGCGGATTGCCGGCGGGCATGCCGGGCCGGGTGTGCCATGTCGAGCCTGTCTCCGGGCAAGAGTCGGTGGAACGAATCCGCCAGTCTAGGCAAGCGGCGCCGGGATGTCTGCCCGCGCGGCGCGCATTTTCGCGCCGCGCCGGGCGCCGTATAATGCGCCGCCATGAGCGACCAACCCCTGCACCCCCACGCCGTCGCGGACCTCATCGCCGTGTTCGACGGCCTGTTCGCCGAGACCTTCCGGACCCGGCTGGTCCGCGGCGGCGACGAGCCCCTCTACCTGCCCGCCGATGCCGAGTGTGCCTGGCATCGGGTGATCTTCGCGCGGGGCTTCTTCGCCAGTGCCCTGCACGAGATCAGCCACTGGTGCATCGCCGGCGAGCGCCGCCGGCGCCTGGAGGACTACGGCTACTGGTACCTGCCCGACGGCCGCGACGCCCAGCAGCAGGCCGACTTCGAGGCCGTGGAGGTGGCGCCCCAGGCGCTCGAGCTGCTGTTCACCCGGGCCTGCCGACGCCGCTTTCACGTCAGCGTCGACAACCTCGGGGACGTGGCCGTGGACCGCGACGCCTTTCGGGCGCGGGTCGAGGCGCGGGCGGCACGCTACGAGGCGCAGGGGCTGGCGCGGCGCGCGGCGAGCTTCCGGGCGGCGCTGGAGGCTCGCTACGGGCAGGGCGCCGATCTGGCGACGGCCATCGCCGCCGGTCGCGAGGTGCTCGAGGGGGTGCCGGCATGACCGGGAGACTCGGTCAGACGTTGGTCTAACACCATGACCGAATGATATTTCCCGGGAATGCTCCCGGCTTGGCAAGATAGCGCGCTTTGTCACGTCGAGGGAGCGAAAGCCGCATGGTTCGATACTACCTGGGAAAGATGCGCGGCGCGCCGGCCGTCAGGCCGCGTCCGCCGTGGCGCGACGCGCTGTGGTCCTGGCTGGGCGCCTTCCTGGGCATGGCGGGGGTGGGCGCGATCAGCGAGCACTCGATTTCGGCACAGCCGCTGCTGATGATCGGCTCGTTCGGCGCTACCTCGGTATTGCTCTATGCCGCCCCCGAGAGCCCGCTGGCCCAGCCGCGCAACGTGCTGGGCGGTAATGTTCTCTCGGCGCTGATCGGTGTCGCCTGCTGGCAATGGCTGGGCGACACCTGGCTGGCCGGCGCGGTGGCGGTGTCCACCGCGATCCTGGTCATGCAGCTCACCCATACCCTCCATCCGCCCGGCGGGGCCACGGCGCTGATCGCGGTGATCGGCTCGGGCCAGTTGCATGCTCTGACCTGGCAGTACGCCTTCGTGCCGGTCGGGGTGGGCTGCCTGCTGATGCTGAGTGTCGCCGTGCTGGTCAACAACCTGGCGCGGCACCGCCGCTACCCGCTCCACTGGTGGTAACCCGGCCGCCGCTCACGAGACGCTGTCGATCAGGCGCTGGTGCAGATAGAGCATGACCTGCACCTCGTGGTCGGCGCGCAGCGGCTCGAGGCCGAGTTCGCCGAACAGGTCATTGCGCGCCCGCTCCCATTCGCCCGGCTGCAGGTCGGGGTAGAGACTCGTCACCGGCGCCAGCTCCACGAAGGGGTCGACGCCGAAGGTGTCGAAAATCCGTGACAGCGCCGCCTCGTCGTCGCTGATGCCGGTGGTGTAGAGCGTGGCGCTGAAGTGGTCGCCCTCGAGCTCCTTGAGCACGTCGAGCGGGCTGACCCCGAAGGTGCGCAGCTCGTCCAGGCTGTAGTCGCCGAGCGCGGCCAGCTCCTCGCCGAGCCAGTCGTCGTCGGGCTGGATCAGGGTATGCTTGATCTGGCCGTCGGGCAGCGCCCAGGCGATGGCCAGCGGCAGGGCGTCTTCCTCGCCGGTCTCGACGGCGATGAAGCCGGGAAAGTCGCTCATCGGGCGTTCTCCTCGAGCTGAAAGAAACGGCGGGCGGTGGCGGTGGTCTCGCGGGCGACCGTCGCTGCCGCGTCGCCGCGCCAGTGGGCGATCTCCGCGACGATCCACGGCAGCAGCGCCGGTTCGTGGCGGCGCGCCCGGGGCCTGGCCGGCAGGTTGCGCGGCAGCAGGTAGGGGCAGTCGGTCTCGACCATCAGCCGGTTCAGCGGGATGTCGGCGAGCAGCTCGCGCAGGTGATGGCCGCGCCGCTCGTCGCACAGCCAGCCGGTCAGCCCCACATGCAGGTCGAGATCCAGGTAGCCGTGCAGCACCTCGCGCTCGCCGGTGAAGCAGTGCACCACCGCATCGCGGATGTCGTCGCGCCAGCTGGTGAGCATCTCGAGCATGCGTCGCCCGGCATCGCGTTCGTGAAGAAACAGCGGCAGTCCGTTCTCGGCGGCCAGGGTGAGCTGGGCCTCGAAGGCGCGCTCCTGCTCGGCGGGGGTCGAGAAGTTGCGGTTGAAGTCGAGGCCGCATTCGCCCACGGCGACCACCGCCGGATGCCGATGCAGCTCGGCGAAGCCCGCGGCCAGCTCGGTGTTCCACTGGCTGGCTTCATGGGGGTGAATGCCGGCGGTGGCATACAGCCCGGCGTGATGCTCGGCGAGCTCGATCGCCTGGCGGGCGTGGCGCAGGTCGGTGCCGGTGACGATCAGCGTCTCGACGCCGGCCGCCCGGGCGCGCTCGATCACCGCCTCGCGGTCGCGGCCGAAGCTGTCGTGGGTGAGGTTGGCGCCGATGTCCACCAGCGGGGCCGGGGCCTGAAAGCGCAGCGCTTCCGGCAGGGGAGAATCGTCGCGGGTATCGGGCGTGTCGGGCATGCGCCGCTCCTTGAGTCACTGTGGCGCGCATTGTAACGCGATGGCCGGTCCCGCCACAGCGGGGGCCGGGTGCGTTACACTGGGCGTTTCTGACATCCCCCGAAGTGAGGTAGTGCGTGACACTGCTACGTCTGGAACAGTTGCATCTGGCCTACGGGCCGCATGTGCTGCTCGACGGCGCCGACCTGGTCCTGGAAAAGGGCGAGCGTCTGGCGCTGGTCGGCCGCAACGGCACCGGCAAGTCGACCCTGCTCAAGCTGATCAGCGGCGAGATTCTTCCCGATGACGGCCAGGTCTGGCGAGCTCCCGGGCTGCGCGTCGGCGTGCTGGCCCAGGACCTGCCCGCGGCCAGCGGCGAGACGATCTTCGATGTGGTGGCCCAGGGGCTGCCCCGGGCCGGGGCGTTGCTGGCCGAGTACCATCATCTGGTGCAGTCGGCCGAGCCGGACATGGCACGCCTGGCGCAGCTGCAGACCGAGCTCGAGTCGATCGACGGCTGGTCGTTCCATCAGCGCATCGACACCGTGCTGACGCGCCTGGGCCTGCCCGAGGACGCGCCCATGTCCGAGCTCTCGGGCGGCTGGCGTCGGCGCGTGGCGCTGGCCCGGGCGCTGGTCGCCGAACCCGACCTGCTGCTGCTCGACGAGCCCACCAACCACCTCGACCTGGACACCATCACCTGGCTCGAGGAACAGCTGGCTGCCTTCCCGGGCGCCGTGCTGTTCATCACCCACGACCGGGCCTTCCTGTCGCGCCTGGCCACCGCCATCCTCGAGCTCGATCGCGGGCGGCTGGGGCGCTACCCGGGCGACTATGCGCGCTATCAGGCGCAGAAGACCCACGAGCTGGAGGTCGAGGCGCGCGAGAACGCCGAATTCGACAAGAAGCTGGCCCAGGAGGAAGCCTGGATCCGCCAGGGGATCAAGGCCCGCCGGACCCGCAACGAGGGGCGCGTGCGCGCGCTTCAGGCGATGCGCCAGGAGCGCGCCGAGCGGCGCGAGCGTCAGGGACGGGCGACGATTCGCGTCGACACCGGCGAGCGCAGCGGCAAGCGGGTCGTCGAGCTGACCGGCGTCAGCCAGCGCTATGGCGACGACTGGATCATCCGTGACCTGAACCTGGAGATCCAGCGCGGCGACCGGGTGGGGCTGATCGGGCGCAACGGCGCCGGCAAGACGACGCTGCTCAAGATCCTGCTCGGCGAGCTCGAGCCCACCGAGGGGCAGGTACGCCTGGGCACCAACCTGCAGGTGGCGTACTTCGACCAGCTGCGCGCCGGCCTCGAACTCGAGAAGAGCGTCTACGACAACGTCGCCCAGGGGCGCGATCGGGTGACGATCGGCGGCAAGGATCGCCACGTCATCAGCTACCTGCAGGACTTCCTGTTCACCCCCGAGCGCGCTCGCCAGCCGGTCAAGGCGCTGTCGGGCGGCGAGTCCAACCGGCTGCTGCTGGCCAAGCTGTTCACCCAGCCGGCCAACGTGCTGGTGCTCGACGAGCCGACCAACGATCTCGACGTCGAGACGCTGGAGCTGCTCGAGGAGCTGCTGCTCGACTTCCCGGGCACGCTGCTGCTGGTCTCCCACGACCGGGAATTCATGGACAACGTGGTCACCGACGTGCTGGCTTTCGAGGGCGACGGCCGGGTCAGGGCCTATGTCGGCGGCTACAGTGACTGGATCCGCCAGGGCGGCAAGTTGCCGCCGGCACCCTGGGTCTTCGACACCGCCCGACGTACGGCCGGGCCCGCCAGTGCGGCGGTACCTTCCACCGAAGCCGCTGCACCCGAGACGCCCGCTCGCCCCGCAAGGCGCCCGGCCAAGCTGTCCTACAAGCTGCAACGGGAGCTGGATGCGCTGCCGGCCACCATCGAGGCGCTAGAAGCGGACATTGCCGACTTCGAAGCCAAGGTGGGGGACCCGGGGTTCTATCAGCAGGAGGCGACCGCGGTGACCGCGACGCTGGAGGCGATGACCGCCAAGCAGGCGGAACTCGATGCGGCGATGGAACGCTGGATGGAACTCGAGGCGATGGCCGACGGCGAATCCTGAGGCGGCCCCGGCGGCTGCCGCCGGGGCCCGAGGATCACTCTTCGGTATCCTCGCCTTCCTTGCCGACGCGCACGGCCAGCACATCGCACTCGGCGCCGTGCAGAACGCCGGTGGAAGTGGAGCCCAGCAGCAGCGCGAAGCCGTGACGGCCGTGGGAGCCGACCACGATCAGGTCGACCTCGTTCTCCTTGGAGAAGCGATGGATTTCGGTGTCCGGCATGCCCACCACCACATGCTGATCCTCGCGGGGGACGTCATGGGGGTCGGCGACCTCGGCCAGGCGGCTCTTGGCGTGCTCGTCGAGCTGATCCTGGATGCTGGTCAGGTCCATGGGGATGTCGCCGCCGTAGGCGAAGCCCAGCGGCTCCAGGGTGTGAATCACCGACAGCTTGGCGTTGTTGCGGCGCGCGATGGGAATGGCGCGCTCGAGAACCCTGTGGGAATCCTTGGTGAGGTCCACCGCCACCAGGACGTGATGGTATTCATTGCTCATGGGAAGCCCTCCCTTGTCGACGAATGGTCGACTTCACTCTACGGCGTCGTTTTGTGCTTCACAACGACCCATATCAACGTTTTAGGAGATTTCGATGACCTTCTGGCTGGTCCTGGGACTGGCGCTGCTGGCGATGCTGTCGCCGGTGGTGTGGCTGCGTCCCTCGCCGCGCGAGCGGCGCCTCGTGGGGCTGCGCGAAGCGGCGCGCGAGGCGGGCGTGTCGGTGCATTTCGGCAAGCCGCCGCTGCACCAGCCGGAAGGGGGGCTGGTCGCCTATCGCTGGCGCTATCCGCAGACGACTCCCGGGCCGCGCTGTGTCGCCGTGCGGGACTCCCACGCCAGCGAGGCGCTCAAGCCGTGCGCCGAGGGCTGGCGCTGGCGGATCGAGCCACTGCGGCCGCTCACGCAGGAGCAACGTGTGGCGCTGGAGGCGGTGCTGGTGCAGCTGCCCGGGGATGCCCTGGTGCTGGAGTCGACCCGCGACTTCCTGTGGCTGTGGTGGCGGGAATCGCAGACGGCGACGGCGTTCGAGGCACTCGATGCACGGCTGGGCACGCTGCGTGATGCCCTGGCCGGCAATGAGGCGCGCCGGGGGCCGCCCGGCGCGCCGTGCTAGAGCGGCGGCCCCGGGAGGCGGGCCGCGCGGGTGTCAGCAGTCGTCGCTGCCCGGCTTGCGGGTCTGCAGGCGCAGGGCATTGCTTTCGACGCGAGTCAGCAGTTCGTCGAGGACTTCCAGGTCCTGCTGGGCGATGCCGGCCAGCATCTCGGTACGCGCCTGGGTGACGATGGTGTCGATCTGCTCCAGCAGCGGCGTGGCCTGCTGCGTGAGAAAGACTTGCTTGGTGCGGCGGTCCTCGGGAGACGGGCGGCGCTCGACCAGCCCCTGTTCGGCCAGCTGGTCGAGCGTGCGCACCAGCGAGGGCGCCTCGACGCCGATGGCGCGGGCCAGGTCGCACTGCGGCTGGCCGTCACCCATCTGCCAGAGATGGTAGAGCGTCACCCAGCGCGTCTGGGTCAAATCCAGCGGCGCCAGCCGTTCGTCGAGAATGGCGCGCCAGAGGCGCGGCAGGCGTGTGAGCTTGAATCCGATAGTTTCAGGCATTGGAGTTGTCGTTTCGCAGGCTAATTTCATGCTTGATTTTCCGGGTACTGCCGGGTAATGCAACCCCCCGGAGCGATTCAGTGTCAGTCCGCGCCGGGAATCAGCTGGCGCAGGTCGAGCCCCGGCACGCCTGCCGGGGAGCGGATACGGCCGTCGGCCCGGTCGGCCCGGCGCGCCTCCTCGGCGACCGAGAAGCGAATGACCCCCAGGCGCTGCCCGGTGGCGGTCATCACGTCGATCCGCCAGTGGCCGGCGGACGCCTCGGGAAAGTGCTGCTTGTGGGTCCAGGCGCGATACCCCCCGTCACGGCCGCCGTGAATGATCAGCGGAATGCGGTCGATGATCTCTCCCTCATGACGCCAGACATGGTAGACCTTCTCGCGGAGCCCGCGCGGGGCGCGAATGGCGGTGTAGGCGTAAAGCCCGCGTTGCTGCAGGTTGGCTTCGGTCAGCGCCATGGACTCCACGGGGCGGCGCTGCCCGGCATCGAAACCGGGAGACAGGGCGCTGCCGGTGATCCACAGGGTCGCCGGCGGGATCCAGGCACGTCCGGCCCAGGCGCCGGCGCCCAGCAGCATGGCCAGCCCCAGCATCGCCAGCCAGCGCAGCAGGCCGCGCGGCTGCAGCAGGTGCACCAGACTCGGCAGGCTGAACACCATGGTGGCCAGCACGGCGAGCAGCAGCGTTTCCCCGGTGGTCAGGTGCAGCATGATGGGCAGCGTCACCAGGATCACTAGAAAGACACACAGGGCGTGAAAGGCGAAATACAGCCAGCGGTGGCGCTCGGCGAGACGAAAGTAGAGCGGGTCGAGGATCGACAGCACCCCGCAGCCGACCATGGCGAGGGTGAACAGGGCCTGACCACTGCGCCACACCGTGGTGGCCAGCAGGAAGGGCAGGGTGAAGAACAATGTCTCCTGATGAATCATCTGCGCGATGAAGGTGGTCACGCCGCGGGGCAGGGTCGGGTAGCCTCGGCGTGCCAGCAGCCGGCCGATGAGGCTTTCCGACAGCAGCAGCACCCAGGCCAGCAGCAGTCCCAGCGCCAGGAAGGCTCCCAGGGACTGCTGCCGATCGACCAGAAAGAAACTCAGCGCGCCGATCAGAAAGGCGATGGGTGGCCAGAGCCAGGCATAGGGGCGCAGGTGACGCACCGCCTGTTCGGTGAACTGGTGCAGGCGCAGTAGACGTGAAGGTGCGGCTGGGGTCATGACGGGGCCAGTGTATTCGAGTCATGATGCATGAGGCGCGCATCCTAGCAGGTGTGCCCGCTCACCGGGAGTCGCTCGATGGCGACGCTCGGGCCGGTGTGGCGGGCGAGGCTTGACGCGGCCACGGCGCGTACGCCAAGCTAGGACGTATTCAAACGCTTGTATGAATGCCTTTCCTTCCAACCGCGGAGATCGGTCCATGCTCTATCAAGGCAGTGCGTTATCGGTGACGACGGATGGCGACGGCATCGCCACCCTGACATTCGATCGGGAGGGCGAGTCGGTCAACACCCTTTCCAGCCGGGTGATCGGCGAGCTGCAGGACGCCGTCGGTGCCATCGAGGCGGCGACGGACCTGACCGGCCTGATCCTGGCCAGCGCCAAGTCCGCCTTCATCGTCGGTGCCGACATCACCGAGTTTCACGGCCTGTTCGCCAAGGGCGAGGACTATCTGGTCGAGATGAACCAGACCGTGCATGCGCTGTTCAACCGTCTGGAGGACTTGCCGTTTCCCACCGTCTCGGCGATCAACGGCCTGGCGCTGGGCGGCGGCTTCGAGATCACCCTGACCACCGACTTCCGGGTCATGGCGGAGCGCGCCGAGGTCGGCCTGCCCGAGACCCGGCTGGGCATCCTGCCGGGCTGGGGTGGATGCGTGCGGCTGCCGCGTCTGGTGGGTGCCGACAATGCCATCGAGTGGATCGCCGGCGGTACCCAGAACAAGGCCGCCGAGGCACTGCGCATCGGCGCGGTGGACGCCGTGCTGCCCGCCGAGGAATTGCTGGAGGCCGCCCGCGACATCCTGCAGCGCGCCAAGCGGGGCGAACTCGACCACCAGGCGCGCCGGGCGATGAAGACCGGCCCGCTGGGGCTCAACGGCGTCGAACAGATGATGGCCTTCGAGACGGCCAAGGGCTATGTGGCCGGCAAGGCCGGGCGGCACTATCCGGCGCCGGTCGAGGCCGTCAAGGTGGTCCAGAAGGGCGCCGGCGAGTCCCGGGAGCGCGCCCAGGCCATCGAGGCGAAGGCCTTCGCGAAACTGGCGTTGACCGATGTCTGCTACAACCTGGTGGGGCTGTTCCTCAACGACCAGCAGGTCAAGAAGAAGGCCGGTGCCTACGAGAAGCAGGCCCCCGAGCTGAACCACACCGCGGTGCTGGGCGCGGGGATCATGGGGGGCGGCATCGCCTACCAGAGCGCGTCGAAGGGCGTGCCGATCCTGATGAAGGACATCCGCGAGGAGGCGATTCAGCTGGGGCTCAAGGAAGCCCGCAAGCTGTTCGTCAAGCAGGTCGAGCGTGGCAAGCTGGATACGGCGACCATGGCGGAACGCCTCACCGGCATCCGCCCGACGCTGTCCTACGGCGATTTCGGCACGGTGGACCTGGTGGTCGAGGCGGTGGTCGAGAACCCCGACGTGAAGACGGCGGTGCTCGGCGAGGTCGAGGCGGCGGTCGGCGAGGGCACGATCCTGGCCAGCAACACCTCCACCATCTCCATCTCGCGCCTGGCGAAGGCCCTGAAGCGCCCCGAGAAGTTCTGCGGCATGCACTTCTTCAACCCGGTGCATCGCATGCCGCTGGTCGAGGTGATCCGCGGCGAGCACACCGGCGACGAGGCGGTAGCCGCCACGGTGGCCTATGCCCGGCGCATGGGCAAGACGCCGATCGTGGTCAATGATTGCCCGGGCTTTCTGGTCAACCGGGTGCTGTTCCCCTATTTCGGCGGCTTCGAGCGGCTGCTGGCGCAGGGCGCCGACTACGAGCACGTCGACAAGGTGATGGAGGGCTTCGGCTGGCCGATGGGGCCGGCGTACCTGCTCGATGTAGTAGGGCTCGACACCGCGCGGCACGCGGCCGAGGTGCTCGCCGAGGGCTTCCCCGATCGCATGGCCCAGCAGGACGGCTCCGTGGTCGCACGGCTGGTCGACGACGGCCGCCTCGGCCAGAAGAACTCGCGCGGCTTCTATCGCTACGAGGAGGACCGCAAGGGCAAGCCGCGCAAGGTCCGCGACGAGGAGGCGCGCGCCCTGGTCGCCGAGAGCGTTCAGGACACCCGCGAGCTGGATGACGAGGCCATCATCGCGCACCTGATGGTGCCGCTGTGCCTGGAGACGGTGCGCTGTCTGGAGGACGACATCGTCGGCACGCCCGCCGAGGCCGACACGGCGCTGATCTACGGCATCGGTTTCCCGCCGTTCCGTGGCGGGGCGCTGCGCTACATCGACGTCATGGGCCTGGAGGCCTTCGTGGTGCTGGCCGATCGTCTCGCCGAGGAGCACGGCGCGCTGTATCGCCCCACCGAGCGGCTGCGCGAGATGGCCGCCAATGGCGAACGTTTCTATCCGGCCACCGGCGACTCCGCCGCCCGCTGAACCACCACTTTCAGGAGAGTTGTCATCATGTCCTTGAACCCTCGCGATATCGTGGTGGTCGATGCCGTTCGTACCGCCATGGCCAAGGCCAAGCACGGGGCCTTCCGTCACGTCCGCGCCGAGACCCTGTCCGCCGAGGTGATGCAGGCCCTGTTCGACCGCAACGACCGGCTCGATCCGGCCAGCGTGGACGACGTGATCTGGGGCTGCGTCAACCAGACCCTGGAGCAGGGCTACAACATCGCCCGCAACGCGGCGATTCTTACCGACATGCCGCGCACCGTGCCGGGCCAGACCATCAACCGGCTATGCGGCTCCTCGATGAGCGCCCTGCATATCGCCGCCGCCAACATCCGGGCGGGCATGGGCGATTTCTACATCATCGGCGGCGTCGAGCACATGGAGCACGTGTCGATGATGCACGGCGTCGACATCAATCCCGGGGCCAGCCGGCATGTCGCCAAGGCGGCGATGATGATGGGCCTGACCGCCGAGCTGCTGGGCAAGATGCACGGCATCACCCGCGAGGAGCAGGATCGCTTCGGGGTGCGCTCCCACCAGCGGGCGCTGCTCGCCAACGAGAAGGGCTACTTCGACAACGAGATCATCGGCGTCGAGGGGCACGATGCCCGGGGGCGGCGCTGCCGGGTGCAGCGCGACGAAGTGGTGCGCGAAGACGCCAACCTGGACGACATGGCCAGGCTCAAGCCGGCGTTCGACCCGCGCAACGGCACGGTGACCGCCGGTACCTCCTCGGCGCTCTCCGTGGGCGCCTCGGCGCTGGCGGTGATGAGCTACGAGCGGGCGCAGGCGCTGGGCGTCGAGCCGCTGGCGCGCGTGCGCTCCACCGGCGTGGCGGGCTGCGATGCCTCGATCATGGGCTACGGCCCCGTGCCGGCCACCCACAAGGCGCTCAAGGCGGCGGGCCTGACGATCGACGACATCCAGACCGTCGAGCTCAACGAGGCCTTCGCGGCCCAGTCGTTGCCGGTGCTCAAGGATCTCAAGCTGATCGACCGCCTCGACGACGCCGTCAACCTGCACGGCGGGGCCATCGCCCTCGGCCATCCGCTGGGCTGCTCCGGGGCGCGCATCTGCACCACCCTGCTCAACGTGATGCGCCAGCAGGACACCTCGCTGGGCCTGGCGACCATGTGCATCGGCATGGGCCAGGGCGTGGCCACGGTGTTTGAGCGCATCGGCTAAGCGTCCGATATTATCCGCGACAGTAATGACGACGGCGCCGAGTTCGGCGCCGTCGCCTTTTGGGTGAGGCGGCGTCAGTCGCGCTGTTCGTTGTAGGTAGCGTAGCAGGGCGCGGACGCCGGCAGGTCCTCGCAGTCGCGATCCTCGGCGTCCAGAGCATCCAGCACCGCCTGGCGCAGCACCGGCACGTGGGAGTGTTCCAGATCCCGTGCCGCACTCAGCAGTGTCAGGCGGCCCTGGCGGGCCAGGCGCATCAACGGCAGCAGGCAGTCCGGGTCGCGGTCGATCTCGTCGCGATAGCGACCGGCAAAGGTGTCGTCGTCGATCTCGCCGCGATGCTTCTGGCGACGCAGCACCGGGGAGGGCGAGGCATCCCGGTACCACTGCGTCAGCGCCAGGGTGTCGCGGCGCTTGCCGCGGGGCCACAGGCGGTCGACCAGTACCCGGGCACCGTCGTCGTCAGCAGCCTCGGCGTAGATACGCTTGCAGCGGATGTCGTGGCGCATGGTGATTCTCCTGTCAGTCTCAGCCTAGCGTTCGCGATTCGTGTCATCCAGCGATACGGGGCGGGGCCATCGGGTATACTCGCCGGGTTCCAACGGGAGAGAGTTCGTGAGCGACCGTCGCATTACCGCCCTCGATGACCTGGGGTGCGTTCGCCCCATCGGCAAGCTCGAGGCGCACCGCCGGGGCACCCGCCACCTGGCGATCTCGGTGTTCGTCTTTCGCGGGCGCGAGACGCTGCTGCAGCGGCGTGCCGCGGGCAAGTATCACTCGCCCGGGCAGTGGGCCAACGCCTGCTGCTCGCATCCCGACTGGGGCGAAACCGTCGAGGCCTGTGCCGCGCGCCGGCTCGAGGAGGAGCTGGGGCTGGTGCTGGTGCTGGCGCCTGCCGGCCGCCTCGACTACCGGGCCGAGGTGAGCGGCGGGCTGATCGAGCACGAGCATGTGCAGGTCTTTGCGGCGGACTGGGACCCGGCGGCGACGCTCGCCCCGGACCCCGCGGAGGTCGCCGAATGCCGCTGGGTCGATGTGGCGGCCCTCAGGCAGGAGGTGGCCGCGAATCCGCGGGCGTTCACCCCCTGGCTGCGGATCTATCTGGAACGGGCCGCGGAGACCGGGATTCCCCGGCTGGCGGGCGATGGCTGACGGGATCGCCGGCCGATCACCGGCGTGCGGTACTTGCCGTGCCGGGCAGGGCGGCACAGGCCGCACTCGACTCGCCGAGGATCTCGGCGCTTTCCACGCTCTCGGTCTCGGTGACCGTGCGGCTCAGCGCGGTGCAGAAGGCGTCGAAGGCTTCGCCCATCTGCCCGGGGCTGCGGTGAATTTCTATCTCCACATGGCCGAGCTCGGGCAGGCCCTCGCCGGCGTCGACGATACGGCAGCCGGCCGGCACGCTGCGCGGCGTCTTCACGGTCAGCGCCAGCCCGGACTGCACCGCCACGTTGACGCCGGTGGGCGAGGGGCTGGTGTAGCGCACGTCCCAGCTGCGCGATGCCCGCCCCAGGGCGGCGAAGGCATGGGCCCGGAAGATGCAGCCTTCCGGATTGAGGGCCAGCGGCAGGTGCGTCCACTCCGCCAGATCGACGGAGTCGGCCACCGCCCAGACCATCGGCTCCCGGCCCAGCAGCTCCCCGGTATGCGTGGGGCCGTGGCGCACCGCGAGCACCACGTCGAGCAGCCCTTCCTGAAAGCGCTCGATCAGGCTGGCGCTGATGTCGCAGACGAGCTCGAGGCGTACCTCGGGGTGCTCCCGGGCGAAGGTCGGCAGCAGCTCGGGCAGGTAGGCGCCGGCCTGCTCCTCGGAAATCCCCAGACGGATCGTCTCGCCCTGCCGGTCGGCGCCCATCATGCGCTTGGCTTCGTCCTCCAGCTTGAGCATCTGGCGCGCATAGGGCAGCAATCGCCCGCCGGCCGGGGTCAGCAGCACGCTGCGGCTGGTCCGCTCGAACAGGCTCTCGCCCATCCGGTCTTCCAGGCGCTTGATCTGCAGACTCACCGCCGACTGGGTGCGGCAGAGGATCTTTCCCGCCGCACTGAACCCCTCGCATTCCGCCACGGTCACGAAGGATCGCAGCAAGTCGGTATCCATGGTCTATAAGGCTCCCAAATCAATCTTATCTTAATCATTCATTTTTATTATGGAGTCGGCGGCTCTAGGCTGTCCAGGCGTTATCGAAGGCCAGAGGAGCTTACCGCATGCACGCCAACGCCGCCGAAGCCGGGGACACCACGTCGGCCCTGCAGGGCATCGTCGATCTTCAGCGTTACCCCATCACCCAGCTCTCGGGCGACGCCGGCCAGGCGCTGATCGATGCCTGCCGCCGGCAGCTTGCCGAGGATGGCTGCGTCGTCCTCGAGCGGTTCGTGCCGGAAGAGGCGCTGGCGCGTCTCGAGCGCGAGACGGAGCGCCTGTCCCCCGAGGCGCACTACAACCAGAACGAGACCAATCCCTACAACTCGTCGGGCGACCCGAGCCTGCCGGATTCGCATCCGCGCAACCGCTTCGACGATCGCACCAACGGCTTCGTCGCCGGCGATCGCATCGATGACTCGACGATCATCCGTCAGATCTACCGTCACCCGGATTTCCAGCGCTTCATCGCCACCGTGGTGGGCGTCGACGAGATCCACCAGTACGCCGACCCGCTCGCCGACCTGGTGGTCAACGTGCTGCGCGAGGGCTGCCAGCACCCGTGGCACTACGACACCAACGAGTTCATCGTCACCATGATGACCCGTCAGTCGGAAGGCGGCGGACGCTTCGAGTACGCGCCCGGCATCCGCAGCCCCGAGGGCGAGAACTTCGAGGGTGTGCAGGAAGTACTCGACGGTGACCGCAGCCGCCTGAAGTCGCTGGACCTGAAACCGGGCGACCTGCAGATCTTCTTCGGCCGCTATTCGCTGCACCGGGTGACCCCGGTGGAGGGCCAGCGCGAGCGGCACACGGTGATCTTCGCCTATGCCAAGGAGCCGGGCTTCATCGGTCAGCCGGAACGCGCCCGGCGCATCTTCGGCCGCATGGCACCGGTTCACGAGCGCATGCTCGGTGAAGGCCGCACCCGGCGCAGCGACAGCCTCGCCGACTGAATCTCCGTCACGTCATGGCCCGGCGTCACGGGACGCCGGGCCCAGCAAGGACTCTTTCATGAATTCCATCGAATCCGATCGTCTGACCGACAGTGAACCGGATCAGATTCCGGTCATTCCCTCCGCGCCGATGGCCAACGGCGACAGCATCCCCACCGCCTTCGATCCCAAGCAGCTGCGGGCCGGTCGCCTCCAGCGCCTGCGCGCCATGATGGCCGAGCAGGGCTACGCCGCCGTGGTGCTGTTCGACCCCTACAACCAGCGCTACGCCACCGGCTCGCGCAACATGTTCGGCTACTTCCTGCGCAACTCCACGCGCTACATCTACGTGCCGCTGGAAGGGCCGGTGATCCTCTTCGAATATCCCGGCAGCGCCCACGTCTCGACCTGGCTCGAGACCATCGACGAGTCGCGCACCTCCAAGGTGGTGTGGTCGGCGGTCAACCAGCGCGACAACCTCTCCGCCGACCCCTTCGGCGTCGAGATCGCCGAGCTGATCGAGGCACACGGCAAGGGCAACAAGAAGGTCGGCCTGGACCGCTGCGCGCTGAACTTGGCGCGCTCGCTGGAGGCGCAGGGGCTCGAGGTGTTCGACTGCATGCAGGACACCCTGCACTGCCGGCGCATCAAGACCCCCGAGGAGGTCGCCTGCCTGGCCCAGTCGATGGCCGGCAGCGAAGCCGCCGTGGCCGAGGTGGAAGCGGCGATCAAGCCGGGCGTCACCGAGAACCAGCTGTTCGCCATTCTCTACGGCAACGTGATCGAGCAGGGCGGCGAGTTCATCGAGACGCGCCTGTTGTCTTCGGGTCCGCGCACCAACCCCTGGTTCAACGAGGCCAGCAGCCGGGTGATCCGTGCCGGGGAGCTGGTGGCGCTGGATACCGACACCATAGGCTGCCACGGCTACTATTCCGACTTCTCGCGGACCTTCCACGTCGGCCCCGGCCGGCCCACCGGCTACCAGCAGAGCCTCTACCGGATGGCCTTTGATCAGGTCCACCACAACATGGCGATCCTCAAGCCGGGCATGAGCTATCGCGAGATCGCCGAGCGCGCCTGGAAGATTCCCGAGCGCTTCCTCGACCGTCGCTACCCGTCGATCATCCATGGCGTGGGCATGCACGGCGAGACGCCGCTGGTCGCCCACCACATGGACTTCGACCGCTTCTCCAAGGACGGCATCCTCGAGCCGGGCATGGTGGTCTCGGTGGAGAGCTACATCGGCGAGGTCGGCGCCGCCGACGGGGTCAAGCTCGAGGAGGAAGTGCTGGTCACCGAGACCGGCATCGAAAAGCTCTCGCGCTATCCGTTCGATGAAGCCCTGCTTGGAAGAGAGCTTTAAGAGATTCTTTCCAAACGCTCGGAATGAACGATGGGCGCCGGGGGCAAGGCGAAGCGAGGGTCCTTTGCCATGGCCGGAAAGTGTTCCTTTCCATTCCGGCATTTCCGCCATCCATGGCGGTCAGATAGCAAAGGTAGCGCCCATGGAAGGGTTTACAGCGCCCTCGCGAAGGCTTGCCCCCGGGAAAGCCCATCCCGTTCTCCGGTTATGAAAGGTGTTCCAGGCCCCTACCCCTGACTGACGACCATATTCGCGAGAAAAGAGACGCTATGACAGACGTATACCACTGGATCGCCGGCGAGCGCCTGGCGGGCCAGCGCACCATCGACGTGATCAACCCGGCCACCGCCGAGCCGGTACGCCGCCTGTCGATGGCCGACACCGCCACCGTGCAGCGCGCCATCGACGCCGCCCGCGAGGCCCAGCCCGCCTGGCGCGACATGCCGCCGGCCAAGCGCGCTCAGGTGATGTATCGCTTCAAGACCCTGCTCGAACGCGACGCCGACGAGATCTGCGCGCTGATCAGCGAGGAGCACGGCAAGGTGCTCGAGGACGCCATGGGCGAACTCAAGCGCGGCATCGAGAACGTCGAGTACGCCTGTGGCGTGCCGGAACTCCTCAAGGGTGAGTACTCCCACAACGCCGGGCCGGCCATCGACACCTGGTCCAACCATCAGCCGCTGGGTGTCGTCGCCGGCATCACGCCGTTCAACTTCCCGGCCATGGTGCCGCTGTGGATGTACCCGATGGCGCTGGCCTGCGGCAACGCCTTCATCCTGAAGCCCTCCGAACAGGCGCCCTCGGCCGCCGTGAAGATGGCCGAGCTGCTCGACGAGGCCGGGCTGCCCCGCGGGCTGTTCAGCGTCGTCCACGGTGACCGCGAGGCCGTCGAGGCGCTGATCGAGGCGCCCGAGGTGCGGGCGCTGTCGTTCGTCGGCTCCACCCCCGTGGCGCGCAAGATCTACGAGGGCGGCACCCGGCAGGGCAAGCGCGTGCAGGCCCTCGGCGGCGCCAAGAACCATGCCGTGGTCCTGCCCGACGCCGACCTCGACAACGCCGCCAACACGCTGATCGGTGCGGCGTTCGGCAGTGCCGGCGAGCGCTGCATGGCGATCTCCGTGGCCGTGTGCGTGGGTGATGCCACCGCCGACGCCCTGATCGAGCGTCTGGCGCCTCAGGCCCGCGAACTCAAGATCGGCGCGGGCACCGAGAAGGGCCTCGACATGGGCGCGCTGATCAACGCCGGCCAGCGCGACAAGGTCGCCGGCTACATCGAGCAGGGCGCCGCCGCTGGTGCCGAGCTGGTGGTCGACGGCCGCGAGCATCCGCTGGTGGACGGCTCGCCGGGATACTTCCTCGGCGCCACGCTGTTCGACCGTGTCACGACGGACATGAGCATCTACCGCGACGAGATCTTCGGCCCGGTGCTGTGCGTGGTGCGTGTCGAGAGCTTCGACGAGGCTATCGCCCTGATCAACGCCCACCAGTACGGCAACGGCACCTGCGTGTTCACCCGCGACGGCGAGGCCGGGCGCCGCTTCGCCGACGCCATCGAAGTCGGCATGGTCGGCATCAACGTGCCGCTGCCGGTGCCGGTCGCCTTCCACAGCTTCGGCGGCTGGAAGGACTCGCTGTTCGGCGACCTGCACGCCTACGGCCCCGACGCCGTGCGCTTCTACACCCGGCGCAAGGCCATCTCCCAGCGCTGGCCCAGGCGCAGCGCCCAGGAAAGCGCCCAGTTCAACTTCCCCTCGTAAGCCCCACCACCGGCTGAGCCCACGCCCGCGCCGCCAGACGGCGCGGGCGTTCTTGTGTGTACGTCTTTCGTGTAACGCCATGTCACTCGGCGCTGATTCGCGATAGGTTAAGTCTGTTTAGAGATTGCCGATACAACCTGATGACACAGACGGTGGAGTGCTCAGTGCTTCGCCTGGCGGTAGCGTGGGGAAGCGGTAGTGGGGCAGGGGATCGTGTTGGTTCAAGGTGACTGAGCCGACAAAAGCAGCAGGCACGCGAATTCTGCATAACGCGCCGAACTTTTCTTAGTGTTTCTTAAAATCAAAAACTTATGAGCAAGAAGGTTGGCTAGATAAGATTGTTGAACGCGCCTGCTCATTCAATTGGTAAAGCGAGCGTGCTATCTAATACCTGTTAAAGTCTCAGGGGCGTTGAGTATGTACTTGGCGAACATTTTGGGTCTTCTTGTCGTTGGCTTCAGCGGTAATGCATACGCGCGGGGCGGAGTTGGCGGTGATCCAAGCGTACTATTCGGGGTGGTGATTCTGTTCGGTATTGGCGGCCTAGGAATGTGGCTCCATAAAACCTACCCAAATCTATTTCCAACTCTTGGTGGGTTGGTCATCTTGCTCATGGTTAGTCAGTTCCTTGCTGTCATTCTAATTGCGCTGGGAATTGTCGCGCAGAGCCATATCGTACACGCAATGGTAACCATTGCATTGGCGTTCGTTTTTGGGCCAGCAGTGTGGTCTAAAATTCAGGGCAAACCGTGAACTACTTTAACAAGGCGATTAAATTCGTTCTGGCCCGATGGGCCTCCACCGGGCGCCCTTGTCAGGGCGCCGTTTATTGCTGGCGTTAGATTTGATATGGAACGATTGCTGAATTATCTAGATGGACCATACAAGCAAGTTTTGGTCGACTTCACCAGCTCTCAGTGGATGGTGGAAGCAGATATCCCGACAGAGCCAGGGTGGTATTCGTTGTCTACCGATGCGCCACTGGAAGTGCTCGTCAAGTGTTCGCTCTGGCAAGAAACCTATAATCGCTTAAAAGACGGTGTCGAAGTTCCTGTGAAGAATTACGACATATCGAAAAGAGCAGCAAGGTACGAAGCGCAGAGGCCCGTCTACTGGAATCTACAGCATGTTTATTCTGGTTTAGCTTCATCGCTCAGGGCTCGTGCCCGCGAGCATACGTTTGCTGATCCTGGGACAGCAGGACTGGCTTTGGCTAGATATCCGCAACTCCACCAATTCACGTGGAAATTCCATTATTTGGAACTGCGGAATCGGCGGTCTCAAGTTCCAAGTGCAACGCTATTGAAGGGTGCTCGGACCGGCGACGGATTTCTTGAGCACCTCAGCG
>NZ_WNXF01000005.1:0-238751 GCF_010993675.1 Modicisalibacter sp. 'Wilcox' | reverse complement strand
CAGGACGGGGAGCAGGTAACCGATCAGTCAGACAGGAATGCGGCCTGACCGCCATCCACCAGAATTGACAATAACTCGGGCGCCGCATGGCGACTCGATAACAAGTTGAACGGCCTTGAATCGTTCACGCCAGTAATTGCAGGGAATACACGTGATGCCTATCGACAGTCTCCTGAGCGATATTCAGGATACGAATCTTTCCTATCTACTGCTGGTCCAGCGGCTGCTCAACGAGGACCGCCCGACGGCGATGTTCCGCCTCAAGTTGAGCGAGGAGATGGCCGATCTGCTCGGTTCGCTCTCGGTCAAGCAGCTGGGGCAGCTGGCGCGCTCCAATCAGTTGCTCTGTCGGCTGTGTTTCGACGAGCCCGACCAGCTGCGCAAGCTCATCGAAGACCCCCGCGACCAGGGGCTCGGTCAGATCCATTCGGCCCTGCTCATGGCCTCCGGTGCGGAAGCGCGGTGGCCGGATTCGACGACAGGTCGGGGGTGAGGACATGGCCGACAAGAGTCTCGTCAGCGAGATGCGCCAGGTCCAGATGGCGATCGAATTGATCGAACTGGGCGCCCGCCTGCAGGTGCTGGAAACCGAGACCGACCTGAGTCGTGCCCGGTTGATCAAGCTCTACAAGGAAGTCCGTGGCATGTCGCCGCCCAAGGGCATGCTGCCGTTTTCCACGGACTGGTTCGTCACCTGGTTGCCGAACATCCATTCCTCGCTGTTCTACAACATCTATCAGCGCCTGCTCGAGGACTGCGAGTGCGACCGCATGGGCGCCTTCGTGCGGGCCTTCAAGCTGTATCTCGAGCAGCTTTCGCTGGAAGAAGAGGCCGAGCCGGTGCTGGGGCTGACGCGCGCCTGGACGCTGATTCGCTTCTTCGAGAGCGAATTGCTGGAGCTGTGCGAGTGCACCAGCTGTCATGGCCGCTTCGTGGTGCATGCGCATACGCCGCCCCAGGGATTTGTCTGCGGCATCTGTCAGCCGCCGTCGCGTGCCGGCAAGACCCGCAAGCGGCGTCAGGCGGCGGCGAATCGTCGCCAGCAGTCCGGCGACGGCGCGGAGCTGCTCGACACCCGGCGCCGCCAGGCCTGACGCAAAGAATTCTCGCCCACCCCTCAAGCACCCGGGGCCTCTGCCGATAACGGTAAGAGGCCCCGTTTCTTGGCAAGGGATACATCGTGCTTATTGTTCTTGGTTATATCATTGTTGTCGTGGCCGTGTTCGGCGGCTATGCCATGGTGGGCGGCCACCTGGGCGCCATGTTCCAGCCGGCCGAGCTCGTCATCATCGCCGGCGCGGCGCTGGGGGCGTTCGTCGCCTCCAACAACGGCAAGGCGATCAAGGCGACGCTGCGCACCTTCTCCAAGCTCAAGCGCACCACCAAGTACAACAAGACCATGTACATGGAGCTGCTGGCGCTGCAGTACAAGCTGCTCTCCAAGGCGCGCCGCGACGGCATGCTGGCCATCGAGCGCGACATCGACGACCCGCAGAACAGCCCGATGTTCGCCGACTATCCCAGGCTGCTCGCCGACCCCATGATCATGGCCTTCCTGACCGACTACCTGCGGCTGATGGTCAGCGGCAACATGGACCCGTTCGAGATCGACGCCCTGATGGAGCATGAGATCGAGACCTTCCAGCACGAGGCGGAGATCCCGTCCCATGCCCTGCATGCCGTGGGTGACGGCCTGCCCGCCTTCGGTATCGTCGCCGCGGTCATGGGGGTGGTCCATGCGCTGGGGTCCGCCGACCAGGGCGCCGCGGAGATGGGCGTGCTGATCGCCAACGCCCTGGTCGGTACCTTCGTGGGGATCCTGCTGGCCTATGGCTTCGTCAATCCGGTGGCGGGACGGATCCTGCTGCAGGTGAACGAGGCGGTGAAGATGCTGCAGTGCATTCGCGTCACCCTGATGGCGAGTCTCAACGGCTACGCGCCGCAGCTGGCGGTGGAGTTCGGCCGCAAGGCACTGTTCACGGCCGAGCGCCCGACGTTCACCGAGCTTGAGGAGCACGTGCGTGCCTCCAAGAACGCCGCGGGTGGCTCATGAGCAACAACCGGCCGATCGTCGTCCGGCGTCGCAAGTCAAGGCGCCAGGAGCGCCACGGCGGCAACTGGAAGATCGCCTACGCGGACTTCATGACCGCGCTGATGGCGCTGTTCCTGGTGCTGTGGATCCTGGCGCGCTCCAACGAGGCGCAGCTGCGCAGCATCGCCGAGTACTTCCGCACGCCGCTGCCGGTGGCCATGGCCGGCGGCAACAAGACCACCGCCAGTACCAGCGCGATTCCCGGGGGCGGGCCGGACCCCATGCACAGCGAGGGCGAACGCGCGCGCATCGATGACCGCCTGCACACGCGCCCCGCCGACGAGCAGCGCCAGCTGACCGAGCTCAAGCGCCGCATCGAGTCGGTGATCGAGCGCCAGCCGCATCTGCGCGAGCTGCGTTCGCAACTGCGCATCGAGCTGACGCCGGAAGGCCTGCGCATCCAGATCGTCGATTCCGAAAAGCGGCCGATGTTCGAACTGGGCAGCGACAGGGTCGAGCCCTACATGCGGGACATCCTGCGTGCCATCGCGCCGGTGCTCAACCAGCTGCCCAACCGGATCAGTCTCAGCGGCCATACGGACAGCATTCCCTATGCCGGCGGCGAGAAGGGTTACAGCAACTGGGAGCTGTCCGCCGACCGGGCCAATGCCGCGCGCCGTGAGCTGGTGGCCGGTGGTCTGGACCCCCAGAAGCTGCTGCGCGTGGCGGGCATGGGGTCGCGGGTGCCACTCAATGCCGAGGACCCCCGGGACCCGGTCAACCGCCGCATCAGCATCGTGGTGCTGGACAAGCACACGGCGGAGGTCATCCAGAACCAGAGCGGCTTCAGGAGCGTGAAGCCATCGAGCCTGGACTCGTCGCTGCTGCCCGAGGCATTGCGCACCGAGTCCGCCCCGAACCCGGCGTTGCCTGCCTCCGATGCCCAGCGCAATGCCCCTTGACGCGAGTGGAATAGAGCATGGATATCAGCGATTTCTATGAAACGTTCTTCGAGGAGGCTGAGGAGCTTCTGGGCGACATGGAGCGCCACCTGCTGGATCTCGACGTCGACGACCCCGATCCCGAGCAGCTCAACGCCATCTTCCGGGCCGCGCATTCCATCAAGGGCGGTGCCGGCACCTTCGGTTTCCTGGTGCTCCAGGAGACGACCCACATCCTCGAGAACCTGCTGGATCACACGCGCCGTGGCGAGCTGAGCCTGCGCCGCGATATCGTCGATACCTTTCTGGAAGCGAAGGACATGTTGCACGATCAGCTGGACGCCTACCGCAACGGCGCCGAGCCCGACCCCGAAGCGTTCGAGCGCATCTGTCGCACGCTGAAACAGCTCGCCCTGGACGAGCTGGGCAAGTCGATGGGCAGCGATTCGCCGTCCGCTGCGTCGGCGGGGGCCGCCGACAAGGCGAGCCCCGAACCTCCGGCCCCCGCGCCGCGGGACGACGACACGGCCGACGCCCAGGGTGGTGATCAGGCCCCTTCGGGAGCCGGCAGTGACAAGGGCGGCGAGGGTGGCGACCCCCGCCTGCAGGTGGCCCTGCTCAAGGTGGGCGAGAAGGACCGCCAGCTGCTGGTCGAGGAGCTCGGGCAGCTGGGTGAGGTCGTCGCGCAGAATGGCGACGAGCAGCGCTACGTCGTCGAGATGACCACCACCGTGGGTCGCGATGACATCGAGGCGGTGATGTGCTTCATCATCGAGCCCGAGCAGCTCGAGATCACGCCGCTGGGCGAGTCGGCGCCTTCAGCCGGTAACGAGCCGGGCGCCGGCGCGCCAGCCAGGGCCGAGCCGCAGGAAGCCCCGGCCGCGGCGCCAGTCGAGCCGGCCGCGGCGCCAGTCGAGCCGGCCAGGGCGCCGAGCGCAGCGCCGGCGGCACGGGAAGACAAGGGCGGCAAGACCCGGGCGGCGCCCAAGGGCAACAAGGCCAAGGGCGGCAGCGAATCGAGCTCGATTCGTGTACCCGTCGACAAGGTCGACCAGATCATCAACCTGGTCGGCGAGCTGATCATCACCCAGGCGATGCTCGACCAGACGGCGAGCGAGATCGACGGCGTGACCCACAGCGCGCTGCACAATGGCTTGAACCTGCTCAAGCGCAACGCACGCGACCTGCAGGAATCCGTCATGTCGATCCGCATGATGCCGATGGATTACGTGTTCAGCCGTTTCCCGCGCCTGGTGCGGGACCTGGCCGCCAAGCTCGACAAGGAGATCGAGCTGGTGACCGAAGGCAAGTCCACCGAGCTCGACAAGAGCCTGATCGAGCGCATCATCGATCCGCTGACGCATCTGGTGCGCAACAGCCTCGATCACGGCATCGAGTCGCCGGAGGCCCGCGAGGCGGCGGGCAAGCCGCGAACCGGACAGCTCACGCTCTCGGCCCAGCACCAGGGCGGCAACATCCTGATCGAGGTGATCGACGACGGGGCCGGCCTGTCGCGGGAGCGGATCCTGGCCAAGGCGCACAGCAACGGGCTCAACGTCTCCGACACCATGAGCGACGACGAGGTCTGGCAGCTGATCTTCGCCCCGGGCTTCTCCACGGCCGAGCAGGTCAGCGACGTCTCCGGCCGCGGGGTCGGCATGGATGTGGTCAAGCGCAACATCCAGTCGATGGGCGGGCATGTCGAGATCATGTCGCGGCCGGGCGAGGGCACGACCACGCGCATCGTGCTGCCGCTGACCCTGGCGATCCTCGACGGCATGTCCATCAAGGTCGGCGAGGAGGTCTTCATCCTGCCGCTGGGCGCGGTGCTGGAGTCGCTGCAGCCGTCCCGCGAGGACCTCTACTCGATGGCCGGCGACGACCTGCTGCTCAAGGTGCGCGACGAGTACCTGCCGGTCATCGCCCTGCATCAGGTGCTGGATGTCGCCGAGGCCCGGACCGAGATCACCGAGTGCATCGTCGTCATCGTCCAGGGCGAGGGGCGGCGCTATGCGCTGGTGGTCGATGACCTGATCGGCCAGCAGCAGGTCGTGGTCAAGAACCTCGAGACCAACTATCGCAAGGTGCCGGGCATTTCCGCGGCCACCATCCTGGGCGACGGCAGTGTCGCGCTGATCCTCGACATCGTCGACCTGCATCGCCTCAGCCGGCGCAAGTCCAACCCGCGCGCGGCCGTGACCACTTCGTCCATTCAAGAGGTGCATCCTTCATGACTAGCGTGACCCCGAACCCGACGTCCGCCGACAAGGCCCAGGCGACGATCGATGCCCACAGCCAGGAGTTTCTGGTCTTCTCCCTGGGTGACGAGGAATATGCCGTCGACATCCTCAAGGTGCAGGAGATCCGCGGCTACGAGAACGTGACCCGCATCGCCAATGCGCCGGCCTTCATCAAGGGCGTCACCAACCTGCGCGGCGTGATCGTGCCGATCGTCGACCTGCGCATCAAGTTCAACCTGGAGAACGTCGAGTACGGCGGCCAGACGGTGGTGATCGTCGTCAATGTCGCCGATCGCATCGTGGGCATCGTCGTCGATGGTGTCTCGGATGTCATGACCCTGACCCCCGAGCAGATCAAGCCCGCCCCCGAGTTCGGCGTGACGCTCTCGTCGGACTACTTGAGCGGCCTCGGCAGTCTCGAGGACCGCATGCTGGTGCTGGTCGACATCGACAAGCTGCTGACCAGCGAAGAGATGGCGCTGGTCGACAGTACTGCCGCGAAGTAAGCCCGCGTCGCGATGCGGTTGCCGGCCGTGGCGGCGTGCGCCACGGCCGTTTTCGTTCGGGACGATGTCGTGCTGGAGACGGGGAGGTGACTTGATCCCGATCAAGAGACGGAGCTCAAGTCACGCCGGAGGAGGCCGATAACCCTTGAATAACGGCCGGTGTCTCGAGCAGGCGAGAGTCGCCGGGTATTCGCAGAGCAGATAACCATACAAACAAGGGGGTGACGTGAAGCGACTCGACGACATGACCGTCAAGACCAGCTGGATGCTGGTACTGCTGGTGTTCACGACGTTGCTGGTCGTGGTCAGTGCGCTGGGCTGGTACGCCGTGCAGTACAGCCAGGGGGCGCTGGGTACGCTCAATCGCGTCAACGTCGAGCAGCAGTCGACCCTCAATCGCGCCAACAGCCAGCTGCTCGGTCTGCGCCTGGCCATCCAGGATCGGTACGCCAGCCTCACCGGCGCCACCTGGGGGAACTCGGCCGGCGACGCCGCCGGACTGGCCGACCGGCTGGCGACCTTGAAGCAGACCTTCGACGAGTTTCAGGCCATTCCCGTCAAGCCCGCCCATCAGGCGCTGGTCGACCAGGTGGAAGCGGATTTCCGCACGCTGATCGACGAGGGCATCGCGCCACAGATTCAGGCCCTGCAGGATGCCGACCTGGCCGCCTACAGCGAGGTCGCGCCCCGGGTCCAGACCCTGAACGATGCCTTCTACGCCAGCGCCGTCGACTTCTTCACCCAGGCCGAGGCCGACGGGCGCTCCCTCTACCAGGCCTTCGGCGACATGGCTGTCACGCTCAAGGCGGCCATCGCCGCGGCACTGGTCGCGGCCGCGGGCATGATCCTGTTCGTGCTGTGGGGGATCCGCAGGAACGTGATCCATCCGCTGGAGCGTGTGGTCGTGCATTTCGAGCGCATGGCCGAAGGGGATCTCTCCGCCAGCATCGAGCAGCGTGGCAACAACGAGATCGGCAAGCTGTTTGCCGCCCTGTCGCACATGCAGGAAGGGCTGTCGCGGACGGTGAGCAACGTGCGTCGCAGCAGCCAGGCGATCCATCGCGACTCGCAGAGCATCGCCGGCGGCAACAATGACCTTTCGGCGCGTACCGAGCAGCAGGCGTCGTCGCTGGCCGAGACCGCCACCAGCATGGAGCAGCTCACCTCGACGGTGGAGCAGAACGCCGACAACGCGCGCCAGGCGAGCCGGCTGGCCGACAGCGCCGCGCAGACCGCCGCCCGGGGCGGCGACGTCGTCGGCCAGGTGGTCGATACCATGCACGAGATCAGCCGCAGTTCCCACCAGGTCGTCGACATCATCGACGTGATCGACTCGATCACCTTCCAGACCAACATCCTGGCGCTGAACGCCTCGGTGGAGGCGGCGCGGGCCGGCGAGCAGGGGCGCGGCTTCGCGGTGGTGGCCGGCGAGGTCCGCGAGCTGGCCAGCCGCTCGGCTGCCGCGGCCAAGGAGATTCGCGGCCTGATCGAGGCATCCGTGTCGCGGGTGGACAGCGGCTCGCAGCTGGTCGATCAGGCCGGCGACACCATGCGCGACATCGTCGCCTCGGTCCAGCGGGTCAACGACATCATGGACGAGATCGCCGCGGCCTCGCAGGAGCAGAGCCGGGGCATCGGCCAGACCAATCAGGCGGTCAGCCAGATGGACCAGGTCACCCAGCAGAACGCCAGCCTGGTCCAGGCGTCCGCGGACGCCGCCAATGCCCTGGCCCGGGAGGCGGAGGTGCTCAGCGAGTCGGTGGCGCGCTTCCGCCTGGCGTCACGCTTCGACACGGCACCGGACGATGCCGCCGTGCCATCCCGGCCGGCACTGAGCCGCGCCCCGGAGGGCGGCGGGCCGACAGCAAGCCGCACGCCCGTCGCCGTGGCCCGGGAGACGGAAGCGGATTGGGAGTCCTTCTGACCCCGACGCCCTCCCGACGACAGCGCGACACGGCGTCGCCGACATAACGACAAACTCACAACGATAAAGGCCGGCAATTCTCGACAGTGCCGGCCGCCCAGTACAGCCAGCGGGGAACACCCATCATGCGAGACAACCAGCCCGTCACCCAGCGCGAGCGCCTGCTCGATGACGACCACTACCTGATCACGCGCACCGATCTCAAGGGCCGCATCACCTACGCCAACCAGGCCTTCATCGAGGTCAGCGGCTACGAGCGTGACGAACTGATCGGAGCGCCGCACAGCATCGTGCGCCATCCGGACATGCCGGAGGCCGCGTTTGCCAATCTGTGGGAGACCATCCAGGAGGGGCATTCCTGGCGCGGGCTGGTCAAGAATCGCTGCAAGAACGGCGATCATTACTGGGTGGACGCCAGCGTCACGCCGATTCTCGAGGACGACAAGCTGCTGGGCTATGCCTCGGTGCGGGTCAAGGCTCCGGCCGAGGAGTGCGAGCGTGCCGAGCGCGTCTATGCGGCCCTGCGCGATGGCCGGCTGCGGCGTTACACCCTGCAGCAGGGGCGCATCGTGCGCCGCGGCCTGCTGGGACGGCTACGGCGCATCCGCCTGCGTTCCCTGCAGGGGCGCCTGGTCGGCATGGTGCTCCTGTCGTTTGTGCTGCTGGGCGCCGGTGGCGGGCTGGGGCTCTACGGCCTCGATGCCGCCGGGGAGCGAACCCAGGCACTCCAGCGCGACGGGCTGGAAGACGTGGCGCGACTGCAGCAGATCGGCCAGCTGACCACCCGCGGTTCGCAGCTGCTCTCGAACAACGACCGCATGACCCTGATGGATCAGCGCTTCGAGTTCGCCAAGCGTCTCGAGACGATCATCCAGCGGGTCGAGACGGTCTGGAAGAACTACAGCGAGCGCGGCGTCAACCAGACGCCCAAGGCCCAGGCCTTCGGCCGCCAGCTCGAGACCTTCCTCGAGAACGATCTGGGCAAGATCGCCACCGCCTTCTCGGGCAAGGACGCCTTCGATGCCTTCGTCGCCCTGCGGGACTCGCTGGAGACGCTGCAGAAGGATGGCGATGCGCTGGGGGAAAGCATCAATGGGCTGATCGAGGCCAAGCAGGCCGCGGCCCGTGAAATGGCCGGCCAGGCCCAGGCGCAGCGGGATCGGATGATGATCATCCAGGCCGCCCTGCTGGGAACCGGGCTGGTGCTGCTGATCGTGATGGGCGTGCTGAGCATGCGGGCGGTGCGCCGGCCGATCCGCGAGTCCAAGCAGTTCACCCTGCAGATCGCCTCGGGCAACCTCGGGGCGACCCTGCCCAGCCGGCGCAAGGACGAGATCGGCGAACTGGTGACGGCGCTCGACGTGATGCGCAAGAGCCTGGGCAGCATCGTGCGCGACGTCGATCGCAGCGTCGCGGTGGTGCGGCCGGCCTCGCGGGACATCGCCGCGGGCAACGAGGACCTGTCGTCGCGCACCGAGCAGCAGGCCTCGTCGCTGGAGGAGACCGCCTCGAGCATGGAGGAGATGACCGCCACGGTGAAGCAGAACGCCGCCAACGCCCGCGAGGCCAGCGGGCTGGCCGGCGACGCGGCGACCACGGTGCGCGAGAGCGGCGAGGTGATGGGCCAGGTGGTGGACACCATGGGCCGGATCACCGACAGCTCGCGCAAGGTCTCCGAGATCATCGGGGTGATCGACTCGATCGCCTTCCAGACCAACATCCTGGCGCTGAACGCCTCGGTGGAGGCGGCGCGGGCCGGCGAGCAGGGGCGCGGCTTCGCGGTGGTGGCCGGCGAGGTGCGCAACCTGGCCAGCCGCAGTGCCGAGGCGGCCAAGGAGATCCGCGCGCTGATCGACGGGTCCGCCCAGGAGATCGACGGCGGCGCCGAGCTGGTCAAGCGCGCCGAGCGCTCGATCGAGGGCGTGGTCAGCTCGGTGCTCAAGGTCAACGACATCATGGGCGAGATCGCCTCGGCCTCGGACGAGCAGACCCGGGGGATCGAGCAGATCAACCAGGCGGTGGCGCAGATGGACGAGGTCACCCAGCAGAATGCCGAGCGCGTGCAGACCTCGGCGCGCGCCGCCCGCGAGCTCGACGAGCAAGTGATGCGCCTGGCCGAGGCGATCGGCGTGCTGCGCCTGAGCGGCAGCGGACAGGAGCAGGTCGATCGCGAGACCCGCTTCCGCGCCGCGCGGGCCCGCAAGCAGGGCGAGGCGGCGGCCCCGGCGCTGGGGCGCCCCGAGCCGGTCTCGCGGCCGGTGGTTCAGCACGACGATAACGAATGGGAGACGTTCTAGCGGCGGCGCCTGAAGCGACGCCCCGGAATGCCTCCGAACCAGCAGGAACTAGGACGACATGCGAGACAATCAGCCCGTTACACAGCGTGAATACCGGCTCGACGACGAGCACTACCTGATTTCGCGAACCGATCTCAAGGGACGGATCACCTATGCCAATCCGGCCTTCGTCGAGGTCAGCGGCTTTTCGCGCGACGAGCTGATCGGCGCACCGCACAGCATCGTGCGTCATCCGGACATGCCCGAAGCCGCCTTCGCCAACATGTGGGAAACCATCGAGGCCGGCGAGTCCTGGCACGGGCTGGTCAAGAACCGGCGCAAGAACGGCGACCACTACTGGGTGGACGCCAGTGCCACGCCGATCATCGAAAACGGTGAACTGCTGGGATACGCCTCGGTGCGGGTCAAGGCCGACCCGGCGGCCTGCGAGCAGGCCGAGCGGGTCTATGCCGACATCCGGGCCGGCAGGCCCAGCGGCTTCCGCCTCGACCGGGGGCGGCTGGTGCGCAGCGGACTGCGCGGTCGTCTGCGGCGCCTGCGGTTGCGTTCCCTGCAGGGGCGCATGGCCTCGATGATCGTGCTGGCGCTGCTGCTGCTGGGCACGGCCAGCGGGATGGGGCTCTACGCGCTGCAGGCCACGTCCGATCGGCTGCATGCCGTCAACAGCAATGGCCTCAAGGATGTCGCCCGCCTGCAGCGCATCGACCAGCTGGTGAACCAGGGACGCGAGCTGGTGGCCGACCCGGTCAGCAACCCGATGTCGGGCGACATGGAGGTGGTCACGGCCAAGGTCGAGACGCTGACGGGCAGCCTGCAGGACCTGTGGGGCGAGTTCATGGCGCGGGACGTCAACCACTCCGAAACGGCGGCCGCCTTCGGCAAGGCGCTCGAGGCCTACCGCACCGAGGGCCTGGAGACCATCACCAGCAGCCTCAACAACGGCGACTTCTACCAGGCCTACACCGCCTTCAACGATACCCTGGTGCCCATGGGGCAGCGCCTGGGCAAGATGCTCAACACGCTGGTCGAGGCCAAGCAGCGCCAGGCGGAAACCATGGTGGCCGCTGCCGAGGCCGAAAAGCACCGCATGTTCCTGCTCCAGGTGGCGCTGGTACTGGTGGGGCTGGTGCTGCTGATCGTGATGGGCGTGCTGAGCATGCGCGCGATCCGCCGACCGATCCGCGAGTCCAAGCAGTTCACCCTGCAGATCTCGTCGGGCAACCTGGGCGCGACCCTGCCCAGCCGACGCAACGACGAGATCGGCGAGCTGATGGCGATGCTCGACGCCATGCGCAAGAGCCTGGGCAGCATCGTGCGGGACGTCGATCGCAGCGTCGCGGTGGTGCGCCCGGCCTCGCGGGACATCGCCGCGGGCAACGAGGACCTGTCGTCACGCACCGAGCAGCAGGCCTCGTCGCTGGAGGAGACCGCCTCGAGCATGGAGGAGATGACCGCCACGGTGAAGCAGAACGCCGCCAACGCCCGCGAGGCCAGCGGCCTGGCCGGCGATGCGGCGGGCACGGTGCGCGAGAGCGGCGAGGTGATGGGCCAGGTGGTGGACACCATGGGCCGGATCACCGACAGCTCGCGCAAGGTCTCGGAGATCATCGGGGTGATCGACTCGATCGCCTTCCAGACCAACATCCTGGCGCTGAACGCCTCGGTGGAGGCGGCGCGGGCCGGCGAGCAGGGGCGCGGCTTCGCGGTGGTGGCCGGCGAGGTGCGCAACCTGGCCAGCCGCAGTGCCGAGGCGGCCAAGGAGATCCGCGCGCTGATCGACGGGTCCGCCCAGGAGATCGACGGCGGCGCCGAACTGGTCAAGCGCGCCGAGCGCTCAATCGAGGGCGTGGTCAGCTCGGTGCTCAAGGTCAACGACATCATGGGCGAGATCGCCTCGGCCTCGGACGAGCAGACCCGCGGGATCGAGCAGATCAACCAGGCGGTGGCGCAGATGGACGAGGTCACCCAGCAGAATGCCGAGCGCGTGCAGACCTCGGCGCGCGCCGCCCGCGAGCTCGACGAGCAGGTGATGCACCTGGCCGAGGCGATCGGCGTGCTGCGCCTGAGCGGCAGCGGCCGGGAGCAGGTCGATCGCGAGACCCGCTTCCGTGCCGCGCGGGCCCGCAAGCAGGGCGGGGCGGCGGCCCCGGCGCTGGGCCACGAGCCGGCCGACACGTCGTCGCGTCAGGCACCTCGCCAGCCGGCGCGCAGTACCACGGCGGACACCGAATGGGAGGCCTTTTGATCCCCCCGGCAGGGTCCGGCGATCCGGCGGGCGGTACCGCGCGGGCATCGGCGCCGGGTCTGGAGCGGGACCTGATCATGACCGATGCCGACTTCAACCGGGTGCGTCAGCTGATCTATCAGCGGGCCGGCATCGTGCTGGCCGAGCACAAGCGGGAAATGGTCTACAGCCGTCTGGCACGTCGTCTGCGGCTGCATCGGCTGACGCGCTTCACCGACTACCTGGCGCGCCTGGAGCGCCAGCCGGAGGCCCGCGAGTGGGAGGCCTTCACCAATGCCCTGACCACCAACCTCACGGCCTTCTTCCGCGAGGCGCACCATTTCCCGCTGCTGGCCAGCCACGTCCAGTCGCGCGGCGGGCCGGTTCGCGTGTGGTGCGCGGCGGCGTCGACCGGTGAAGAACCGTACTCGATCGCCATGACGCTCAGCGAGACCCTGGGGGCGCATGCCCGCGAGGCTCGGGTGCTGGCCACGGACATCGACACCGACGCCCTGACGCGAGCGCGCGAGGCGGTCTACCCGCTGGAGCAGGTGCTCAAGCTGCCCGACGAGCGCCGCAAGCGCTTCTTCCTGCGGGGTGGCGGCGCCCGTGCCGGGCTGGCGCGAATCCGCCCCGAACTGATGTCGATGGTGGAGTTTCGCCCGCTCAACCTGCTGGCGCCGTCATGGCCGATCGAAGGGCCCTTCGATGCGATCTTCTGTCGCAACGTGATGATCTACTTCGACAAGGAGACGCAGGCGCGCATCCTCGACCGGTTCGTGCCGCTGCTCAAGCCGGACGGTCTGCTCTTCGCCGGCCATTCGGAAAACTTTTCCTACATCAGCCAGGCATTCCGCCTGCGCGGCCAGACGGTCTACGAGCTGGCCGATTCCGCCTCAAGTCGTGCGGCGAGCCGCCGATAAGAAGACTCAGTACCCGGTGGCTGCCTCAGGGCGCGGCCGGGCAATGGTATAGGAGACCATCTCTTGAGTGCCCCGAAGATCAAGGTGTTGTGCGTCGACGACTCGGCGTTGATTCGTGACCTGATGACGGAAATCATCAACTCGCACGATGACATGGAAGTGGTGGCGACGGCACCCGATCCGCTGGTGGCACGAGACCTGATCAAGCGCACCAATCCCGATGTCCTGACCCTCGACGTGGAGATGCCGCGCATGGACGGCATCGACTTCCTCGAGCGGCTGATGCGGCTGCGACCCATGCCCGTGCTGATGGTGTCGTCGCTCACCCAGGCCGGCTCGGAGGTGACGCTGAAGGCGCTGGAGCTGGGGGCGGTGGACTTCATCGCCAAGCCGCAGCTGGGCATTCGCAGCGGCATGCTCGAGTACAGCGAGATGATCGCCGACAAGCTGCGGGCCGCCGCCCGCTCGCGGCCGCGGGCCGCTCCCCGGCGCGACGCGCCGCGTGCCACGCCGACCGTCCGGGCGCCGCTGATCTCGAGCGAGAAGCTGATCATCATCGGCGCCTCGACGGGGGGGACGGAGGCCATCCGCCAGGTTCTGGAGCCGCTGCCCGCCAACTCGCCGGCGATCCTGATCACCCAGCACATGCCGGGCGGCTTCACCCGCTCCTTCGCGGAGCGGCTCGACCGGCTGTGCCGCATTCAGGTCAAGGAGGCCGAGGAGGGCGAGCGCGTGCTGCCCGGCCATGCCTACATCGCGCCCGGCGACCGCCACCTCAAGCTGGCGCGCAGCGGGGCCAACTACGTGGTCAGGCTCGACGACGGCGAGCCGGTCAACCGCCATCGCCCCTCGGTGGATGTGCTGTTTCACTCCGCCGCGGTCAACGCCGGCCGCAACGCGGTGGGCGCGCTGCTGACCGGCATGGGGCGCGACGGGGCCGCGGGGCTGCTCGAGATGCGCCAGGCGGGCGCCCACACCCTGGCCCAGAGCGAGGAAACCTGCGTGGTCTACGGCATGCCGCGGGAAGCCGTGGCGCTGGGGGCGGCCGTCGATGTGATCGACCTCGACCAGGTGGCCTCGCGCATCATGCAATTGGTCGCCGCGTCCGGGCGCGCCCAGCGTGTCTGAATACCCATGATGCCGGCCGCACGCGGCCGGCGAGTCTGTTGAATCCCCTGAACACATCGATTGATAACGAGGAACGACGATGGCCGACAAGAACATGAGCATCCTGGTGGTCGATGACTTTCCCACCATGCGCCGCATCGTGCGCAGCTTGCTCAAGGAACTGGGCTACAACAACGTCGAGGAAGCCGAGGACGGTCAGGATGCGCTGGGCAAGCTGCGTGGCGGCGGCTTCGAGTTCGTCGTGTCCGACTGGAACATGCCGAATCTCGATGGCCTGGAAATGCTCAAGCAGATCCGCGCCGATGACGCCCTGAAATCCCTGCCGGTGCTGATGGTGACCGCCGAGGCCAAGAAGGAAAACATCATTGCCGCGGCCCAGGCCGGTGCCAACGGCTATGTCGTCAAGCCCTTCACGGCCGCGACCCTGGAAGAGAAGCTCAACAAGATCTTCGAAAAACTCGGCAAGTGAGTGCCGTAGCGAGGGAGGGTTAGCCATGAGTGCTGAAGCGCAGCACACCGGAACACAGGCCAGCGACGACCTGATCCAGCGCATTGGCCAGTTGACCCGCATGCTGCGTGACAGCATGCGGGAGCTGGGCCTGGACAAGGAGATCGAGAAGGCCGCGGAGGCGATCCCGGATGCCCGGGACCGGCTCAGTTACGTCGCCTCGATGACCGAGCAGGCCGCCGAGCGGGCGCTCAATGCCATCGACCGCGCCCAGCCCCTGCAGGAGTCGCTGGAGGAGCGGGCGCGATCACTCGATGCCCGCTGGGCCGACTGGTTTGCCGAGCCCAAGGAGCTCGACGAGGCCAAGGCGCTGGTACAGGACACCCGGGCCTACCTGGGCGACGTGCCGACGCAGACCAAGGCCACCAACGCCGAGCTGTTCGAGATCATGATGGCCCAGGACTTTCAGGACCTGACCGGCCAGGTGATCAAGCGGATGATGGACATGATCCGCGAGATCGAGAACCAGCTGGTGCAGGTGCTGCTGGACAACGTTCCCGACAGCCAGGATCGCCAGGAGCTGCGCCGCTCGATGGAGAACGAGCGCGAGGCGTCGCTGCTCAACGGTCCGCAGGTCAAGCCGGAGGGCGAGGACGTGGTCAGCAGCCAGGACCAGGTCGACGATCTGCTGGATTCGCTGGGCTTCTGAGCGCGACAGGCGCCTTGCGGCGCCGTCTGCACGACACTCCCGCCAGCGCGGCAATCGAGGATTAGCGCTCGATTCGTCGCGCTTTTTGCGTGTTCGTCCGCCGGGTCGGCCACGCAGAATAAGCCACGATTCCGCAAGGGCCAGGATGTGGCACAGAGGCGATGGCCGAGGACAGCAGCGACGAGGACAAGACAGAAGACCCGACGCCACGCCGCCTCGAGAAGGCGCGTGAAGAAGGGCAGATCGCTCGTTCGCGGGAGCTGACCACCTTCCTGATGCTGATGGCCGGGGTGGGCGGTCTGTGGAGCCTGGGCGCGCAGCTCTACGACCAGCTCGGCCTGATGATGGAGCAGGCCTTTCTCTTCGATCGCGGCATCGCCTTCGACACCACGCGCATGCTGGCCAAGCTGTGGACGCTGGGCGAACACAGCCTGGTGGCCGTGCTGCCGCTGTTCCTGCTGCTTACCGTGGTGGCTGCCGTGGCTCCGGCCCTGCTGGGCGGCTGGGTGCTGTCGGGCAAGTCGCTCAAGCCGCAGCCCTCCAAGCTCAACCCGCTCAAGGGCATCAAGCGCCTGGTCTCGTCGCAGATCGTCGCCGAACTGGCCAAGGCGATCGCCAAGTCGCTGCTCACCGGCAGCGTGGCCGGGGTCTTCGTGTGGTTCAAGCGCGACGAGCTGCTGGGACTGATGAGTCAGCCGCTCGAGCAGGCCCTGGCCCATGCCATGCGGCTGGCGGCGGTGTGCTGCGCGCTGATCGTGCTCTCGCTGGTGGTGGTGATCCTCATCGACGTGCCCTATCAGCTGTGGAGTCACAACAAGAAGCTGCGCATGACCAAGGACGAGATCAAGAAGGAACACAAGGAGTCGGAGGGCGATCCGCAGATCAAGGGGCGGATCCGCCAGCAGCAGCAGGCCATGGCGCGCGGGCGCATGATGAGCAAGGTGCCCGAGGCCGACGTGATCGTCACCAACCCGACCCATTACGCCGTGGCGCTGAGTTACCGCGATGGCGAGATGGGCGCACCGCGGGTGATCGCCAAGGGGGCGGACGCCGTGGCGGCACGGATTCGCGAGATCGGCGACGAGCACCAGGTGCCCCGGCTCGAGGCGCCGCCGCTGGCGCGGGCCCTGTATCGTCACGTCGACCTGGATCAGGAGATCCCGGTCGACCTCTACACGGCGGTCGCCGAGGTCATGGCCTGGGCCTTCCGCCTGCATCAGGTACGTCGCGATGGCGGCGAGGTACCCGAGCCGCCCGGCAACCTGCCGATACCGGCCGCCCTGGATGACGATGCCGCATCGTCCCGCGAGGAGACGCCATGAATCTGATGGATACGCTGGGCCGCCAGAACTGGCTCGGCGATGCCCGAATGAAGCTGCTGGCCGGGCCTCTGCTGATCATCATGATCCTGTCGATGATGATCCTGCCGCTGCCGCCGTTCGCGCTCGACATGTTCTTCACCTTCAACATCGCCATGTCGGTGATGGTGCTGCTGGTCAGCATGTTCACCCAGAAGCCGCTGGACTTCGCGGCGTTTCCCGCGGTGCTGCTGTTCACCACCTTGCTGCGGCTCTCGCTCAACGTGGCCTCGACCCGCGTGGTGCTGATGAACGGCGACGCGGGCGGCGACGCGGCCGGCAAGGTGATCGAGGCGTTCGGCGAATTCCTGATCGGCGGCAACTTCGCCGTCGGCCTGGTGGTATTCCTGATCCTGGTGATCATCAACTTCATGGTCATCACCAAGGGGGCGGGGCGCATCGCCGAGGTGGGCGCGCGCTTCACCCTGGACTCCATGCCCGGCAAGCAGATGGCCATCGACGCCGACCTCAACGCCGGCCTGATCGGTGAGGAGGACGCCAAGCAGCGTCGCGCCGAGGTCGCCCAGGAAGCCGACTTCTACGGGTCGATGGACGGGGCCAGCAAGTTCGTGCGCGGCGACGCCGTGGCGGGCCTGATCATCATGGTGGTCAACCTGATCGGCGGGCTGCTGATCGGCGTGATCCAGCACGACATGGCGGTGGCCGACGCCGCGCGCACCTATGCGCTGCTGACCATCGGCGACGGCCTGGTGGCGCAGATTCCGGCGCTGGTGATTTCCACCGCCGCCGGTGTCACCGTCTCGCGGGTCAACACCGAGCAGGATGTCGGCCAGCAGATGATCTCGCAGCTGTTCGCCAATCCGCAGGTGCTGGTGCTGGCCGCCTGCGTGATGGGGCTGCTGGGGCTGGTGCCGGGCATGCCCAACCTGGTCTTCCTGCTGTTCAGTACCCTGCTGGGGTCGCTGGCCTGGTGGATGATCCGCCAGCGCGACGACAAGCTGGCCGAGCAGGCCACCCAGGAGGCGCCGCCGCCGTCGCCCGAGGTGCCCGAGGCCAGCTGGGACGACGTCCAGCTGGTGGACACCCTGGGGCTGGAAGTCGGCCATCGCCTGATTCCGCTGGTCGATCACCGTCAGGACGGCGAGCTGCTGGGGCGCATCAAGAGCGTGCGCAAGAAGTTCGCCCAGGAGGTCGGCTTCCTGCCCCCCGTGGTGCATATCCGCGACAATCTCGAACTGGGTCCCAACACCTACGTGCTGACCCTGAAGGGCGTGGAGATCGGTCGCGCCGAGGCGCATCCCGGCAAGTGGCTGGCCATCGATCCCGGCCAGGTCTCGGGCCAGCTGGAGGGCACGCCGACCCAGGACCCGGCCTTCGGCCTGCCCGCCGTGTGGATCGACGCCGGCCAGCGCGAGCACGCCCAGGTCTACGGCTACACGGTGGTCGACGCCAGCACGGTGGTGGCGACGCATCTCAATCACCTGCTGCACCGCCACGCCGGCGACATGCTGGGCCGCCAGGAGACCCAGCAGCTGCTCGACAAGCTGGGCGAGGAGAGCAAGTCGCTGGTCGAGGATGTGGTGCCCAAGCTGGTGTCGCTGACCACCCTGCAGCGCCTGCTGCAGAACCTGCTCGAGGAGGAGGTGTCGATTCGCGACCTGCGGACCATCCTCGATACCCTGGCCGAGCACGCCTCGCCGCAGAGCGACACCCAGGACCTGACCGCGGTGGTGCGCGTGGCGCTGGGCCGCGCGATCACCCAGCAGTGGTTCCCCGGCCAGGGCGAGCTGCACGTCATCGGCCTGGACGCCAACCTCGAGCAGGTGCTCAGCCAGGCGATGAACGGCGGAGGCGCCATCGAGCCGGGGCTGGCCGACACCCTGATGCAGCAGACCGAAGCGGCGGTGACCCGCCAGGAGGCCCTGGGCGAGCCCACGGTGCTGGTGGTGCCGCACAGCCTGCGGCCGCTGCTGTCGCGCTTCCTGCGCCGCCGGCTGCGTCAGCTGGTGGTGATGTCGCAGGCCGAGATTCCCGATGATCGAACCATCCGCGTCACCGCTCTGGTCGGAGGCCGTCAATAATGAGTGTTCAGCGTTTCGTCGGTGCCAACAGTCGCGAGGCCATGCGCCGGGTGCGGGCCGCACTGGGCGATGACGCCCTGATCCTGGCCAATCGTCGGGTCGCCGAGGGGGTCGAGATCCTGGCGCTGGCCGAGGAGATGGTGCCGCCGGCGGGGCCGGGGTCGGCCGTCGGTGAGGCGCGTCCCGCCGGCGAAGCGCCGGATCGTCCGAGCGGCGCTCATGCCGGGCCGGCCTCCCGTCCTGCCGGCTCGTCGCCCGCGGCTGCGCCGCCGGCGGTTTCCCGTCCGGCACCCTCGGCCCCTGCCGAGCACACGCCGCCCCCGGACACGGCGGCCCCGAGTCCGGGCGACCCGCGTCCGGGCGACCCGCGTCCGGGCGACCCGAATCCGGGCGACCCGTTCGCCGCCTTCAGCGAACGGCTGCTCGGCGAGATGCAGGACCTGCGCGCGCTGCTGGTCGGCCGTCAGGAGGCCGCCGCTCCGGTGGGCACGGCCGAGGACGACAATCGCGTGATGCTCAACCGCCGCCTGCAGGGCGCCGGCTACGGCAATGCCCTGGCCCGGGAGCTGCTCGACGCCCTGCCGCTGGAGCTCGTCCATGCGACGGCGGAGGCGGCCCTGGCCTGGCTGGAGCGGCAGCTGGTCTCGCGGCTGGCCGTGCTGGACGACGAGTCCCGGCTGCTCGACGAGGGCGGCGTCTTCGCGCTGCTGGGGCCCACCGGGGTGGGCAAGACCACCACCACCGCCAAGCTGGCGGCCCGCTACGTGATGCGCCACGGCGCGGGCGGGGTCGCGCTGGTGACCACCGACAGCTACCGCATCGGCGCCCACGAGCAGCTGCGCATCTATGCCCGGCTGATGGGCGCCGAGGTGCATGCGCTGGATGCCGACGCGCCGCTGGACGATCTGCTGGCGCGCCTGGCCGACAAGCGCCTGGTGATCATCGATACCGTGGGCATGAGCCAGCGCGACCGCCGGCTGGTCGATCAGGTGGCCATGCTGGGGCAGGGGGCGCGACCCGTGCGGCGGCTGTTGCTGCTCAATGCGGCGAGTCACGGCGAGACCCTCGAGGAGGTGGTCGAGACCTACCAGCGGGCCTCGTTGGCCGCCGGCGCGCCGCTGTATGGCGCGATTCTCACCAAGGTCGACGAGGCACCGCGGCTGGGGGCGGTACTGGACATCGCCATCCGCCACGACCTGCGGCTGCACTATGTCTCCCAGGGCCAGCAGGTGCCGGAGGATCTGCGCCTGGTCGACCCGCATGGGCTGGTCGGGCAGTCGCTGACCCCCGTCGACGACTCGGCCTTCGTCGGCGAGCCGCTGGCCTGGCAGGCGACCCCCTCGGCGCGGCGCTGGCGAGGACTGTCCCGCAGCCTGCTGGGGCAGGGCCGCTCGCTGGCGGTGGTGATGGCGCAGCTGCGGGCCCGCGTCGGCGGCGTGGCCGCGCTCGACGCCGCCTGGCCGCTGCAGGGGCTGCCGCTGGCGCGGCAACAGGCGCACCTCGACCGGTTGCGGGGCCTGCCCGCGATCGGCGAGGAGGCGGCGGCGGTGATGCTCTGGTCACGCCACGGGCCGATCAAGGGCAGCCAGTGCCGTCTGCCGGCGCTGTGTCTCAATGCCCGGGGGCTGCCGCTGGCGGCGCCCTGGCCGAGCCACTGCCAGCCGGCGGGCGAGGCGGAGAGGCTGGCTGCCGTCGAGACGCGGCTGGGTGTCGATCGTCATTTCCTGCCCCGCTGTCCCTCGGCCGCGGCCCGCCGGCATCTGCTGGATGCCGGCAGCGACTGGCTGGCACTGGCCCAGGCCAATACGCGGGTGATCTTCGAAGGCGAGCGGCTGGCGCTGAAGGCGCTCGCCGAGCAGGCGGGCGTGCATGACACGCTGAACTGTCGGTACCGGGGGCGGGAGGGCCGCCTGGCGACGGGCTGGCTGCCGGTGTCGCTGAGCGATGGAACCCCGCTCCAGGCCTGGTTCGCGGTACTGCGCGACCCGGACACCGGCCGCCGACGCCTGACGCGCTACTGGCTCGCGGCGGACAAGGCCGCGGCCTCGCGCCCGGTGCTGCTGGTCGCGCACCTGGTCGCCGAGGAATGGAGCTCGCTGGCCAGCCGCGCCTGGCAATGGCTGGCGCCGGAGGCCGGCGAGGGTGTCGACACCGAGTTGCGTGCCTGGCTGGCCTCCGCGCTCGCCGCCCTGGCGGTGCGCCTCGATCAGGAAACCGCCGACTGGGCGATGGATGTGCGCGGTCATCTGCTGGCATTGCTGGGCGGCTCGCGCAAGCGCAGCGCCGCCGTCCTGCTCGAGGCCCTGTGGCACCTGCTGGCCGCCCGCGACGCCTTCGTGCTGGCGGCCGGGCCCTTGCTGGGCGGAGGTGACGACGCCTCATGAGTGACGGGGATCAGGCCGCCGGCCTGCGACGCTGGGCCGCCGAGATGGCGCCGGTGCCGGAGGCCGACGACAGCAGCGAGCGGGCAGAGGCGGTGACGCCGGAAACGCAAACGCCTGCCACGGCGGAGGAAACCGGGACGCCGACCTGGATTGTCGAGGCGTTACTGGAGCTGGCAGCGTCCCCCGCCGTGGTGGCCGAGACGGCGCCCGCGCCGCGCCGGCTGCTGCTGGTGCTGGGGCTGCCGGGCGGTGATGAGGCGGACACCCGGCCGGTCAGCGAGGCGCTGGCCCGCTGGCAGGCACAGGGCCAGCAGTGGGTCGGCGAGGCGGACGCCTGGCGCATCGTGCCCACGTCGGTGGACAGTCCGCACCTGCCGACCCTGGTCGGCGAGCAGTCGCGCTGGGCGCTGTGGGTGGGCAATGATGCCGAGGCCTTTCGGCGCACCTACCGCCTGCTGAAACGACTGGCGCAGCGGGGTGGTCCGCGCCGGCTGCTGCTGGTGCATCCGCCGCTGGCCTCGCGGGTCGGACTGCTGGCCAACCTGCAGCAGGCCGCGGCGAGCTTCTTCGGCTTCGAGCTGTGGATCGTGCCCGTTCCCCGGCGTCGGCGACCCGACGCATGAGCCGGGCGCGGCGCTTGTCGGCCGGGCTGCTGGTGGCCGGGCTGCTGCTGATGGCCGGGCCGGCCAGCGGTGCGGGAAGCTGGGTAGGGCGGGCGCCGGGCGTGACGCTGGGCACGCCCGGGCGCGTGGCAACCGCCGAGCCCATCACGCCACCGCCGGGGCTGCGGCCCGGGCGCATCACCACCGTGTCCTGGCGGTTCCGGGTGCCGGCGGGTCTGCCGGGGCTGGATGCCTGGCTGTGCCATCCCCGCCGTTGCCTGGAATTGCCGGCGGCGCGCGGGCGCAGTGAGGCCCTGCGCGGTCTGCCGGCCCGCGAGCCGCTGACCCTGCGCTTTCGCCTGCCGCCCGGCACCCGGCGTGGTGCGGTACCTTTCACCGGACTCCAGGTGATCGTCAACTATCGCGAGACGCAAAACGCTAAATAGCCCGAGACCCGGTCAGGTATTCGCCGCTTGGGGTGTCCGGCGAGAGCGACATAATGCCGGTATCGGTCGCCGCTCGGCGCCGCCACCGGCTGCAGGCTTGGAACCGAAGATGTACACGGCACAGGGTAAAATCGATCAACGGGCCTTGCTGGACCAGTACCTGCCCGTCGTCCGGCGCCAGGCGCTGGCGCTCCAGGTTCGCCTGCCGGCCAGCGTCGATCTGGACGACCTGATTCAGGCCGGCATGGTCGGACTGCTCGATGCCCTGGGGCGCTACAGCGCCGAGCAGGGGGCGAGCCTGGCGACCTATGCCAGCCAGCGGATTCGCGGGGCGATGATCGACGAGCTGCGCAGTCGCGACTGGGTGCCGCGCAGCGTCCGCCGCCATGCCCGCGAGATCGACGAGACCATCCGCCGGCTCGAGCAGCAGCTGGGGCGTCAGGCCGAGGAATGCGAGATCGCCGACGCCCTGGCGCTGGAGGTCGACGAGTATCGCCAGCGACTGGCCGATACCAACGGCGGCCACCTGATGGGGCTCGACGAGATCATCGCCGAGGGCGGTGAACCCGAGGCCGGTGATGGCGCACCGCCGTCACCCTTCGAGGCGCTGGCCGGCTCGCAGCAGCGCGAGCGCCTGGTCGCGGCGATCGAGCAGCTTCCCGAACGCGAGAAGCTGCTGCTCGGCCTGTACTATCAGGAAGAGCTCAACCTCAAGGAGATCGGGGCGGTGCTCGGGGTCAGCGAATCCCGGGTCTGCCAGCTTCACAGTCAGGCGGTGGCCCGTCTGCGCAGCCGCCTCAGGGCCGCCGAGGAGGCCGAGGACTGAGCCGGCTTTCGTGCCTCCCTCTGTTGATGGCCTGTCGAGCCGAGGCGATCAGCCCGTTTCGGCGGCTTCTCCCGTCGTTTCCTTCTCTTCCGTCCCTTTCGTGCCTTCGGGGGCCTGCCACTGGCGCCGGAGCCCTTCCGCGATCTGTTCGGCCACGCTGTTCCAGCTTTTCCCCAGGGCCTTGACCAGCGCCGGGTAGCCGTCCTGCTCCAGCACTTCGCTGGCCTGGAAGGACGACTGTCGGCGAAGCTCGCCCTGCCCGTCACGCAGCTGCCAGAGTCCGCCGGCGATGGCCCGGCCGTCGTAGCGGCCCTGGAACTGCTCGACCTCCACGGACAGGTGCCAGGCCGTGTCGGGGCCGGTGCCTCCGAGCACGCGCGTCCCGGGCAGGGCACGGCTCAGCCGCTGACGCAGCGTCCGCGCCAGCTGCCGGTCGAGCGGTTCCGCCCACTGGTGCCGGCCGGCCGCCTGCAAGCGCAGGGGATCGGTCTGCAGCACGATGCCGGCATCATCCAGGTAGCGGGCGACGCGCACGTCATCGATGACCAGGGTGTGCTCGGCCGGACCCCGCACGGCAGAGGACGTGGTCGTGTCGCCGGCCGGCAGCAGGTAGCGTTCGGTGGCCGGCCCGCCGCCGCTGGCGCAGCCGGCCAGCAGGGCGCCCAGCAGCATCAGGCAAAGCGGCTTGGTGACTTGCATCCCTTCATCTCCCTGTCAAGGTCAGCGCTCGGGGGCCCGCGGGACCGGATCACTCGACGGCTTTCGATCGAAGATCAGCGCATTGGGCTGCTCCTCGAGGGTCTTCGCCAGCGGCTGCAGGTCCCGGACCAGGCGTTCGATGCCCTGCAGGGTGTCGTTGAGCTGGCGATAGGCCGCGGAGTCCGGCGACAGGCCGTCGAGGGTGGTGCGCAGGTTCTCGAGCGTGCGGTTGAGATTGCCGGGGATCTGGCGGGTCGCCGGGTCATCCAGCATGGCGCGCAGTGCCTCGGCGCTGTGCTGGACTTCCTCGAGGGTGGCCTGCGAGGTGGCCAGGGTCTGATCGAGCTTGTCGAGTATCGGTTCCACCTGCAGGGCGTTGAGCTTGTCGAGCAGGTTGGAGACCTTCTGCTCGATCTGCGCGAAGCCGCCGGCGGTGGTGGGGAAGACCGTCTTGCCCTCGAAGGTTTCCGCCTGGTAGTCGCCGCGCAGTTCCTTGTCGAAGTTGAGGTCCACGAACAGCGCGCCGGTGAGCAGGTTGCCGGCCTTGAGCGAGGCGCGCAGCCCGTAGTCGAACATCCGCGTGAAGCGCTCGTGCCAGGCATCGAGGTCGATCGGTGCGTCGCTGCCGGCATTCAGCCGCTGGGGCTCGATGCGGATCAGCACGGGAATGGCGAAGCGCTGGCGGGTGTCGGGCTGCGGCGCGGTGAAGTGCCAGGGCACACTGACCACGGTGCCGACGCGCACGCCGCGGTACTCCACCGGCGAGCCCTTGGAGAGCCCGCGCACGGTGTCGTCGACCAGCATCACGTATTCCAGATAGCGGTTGTAGGTGCCCTGCAGGGCGCTCTCCTCGTCGGGGAAGAGCTGATAGGTGCTGTCCGGCCTGGCCTTGGGGCCGGGAGCGACATCCTCGGGGATGCCGAAGGTCACGCCGCCGCCGACCACCGCCTCGAGGGATTCCACGTTCAGGCTGACCCCTTCGGAATCGAGGCTGACGTTGATGCCCGAGGCCGACCAGAAGCGGGTCGCCTCGGTGATCAGCACGTCATAGGGGGACTCGATGAACAGCCGGTGGTGCATCTCGCGATCCTCGGGGTCGAAGGTGGCGTCTTCCACCCGGCCCACCGTGAAGCCCTGGTAGGTGACCGGGTCGCCGACCCGCAGCGAGCTGCCCAGCTGGCTGATCAGGTTGATGCGGATGCCCTCGGCGCCCGGCGGGGCGACCGGCGGCTGCTCCAGGACCTTGAAATGGTAGCGGGATTCGTCGCTCTGGCCGGGCTGCAGCTGGATGTAGGCCCCCGAGAGCACGGTATTGAGGCCGCTGATGCCCTCGCGCCCGATGCGCGGCTTGACCACCCAGAACTGGGTGCCTGCGTTGAGCATGCGCTCGGCATCCTCGCTCATCCGCGCGGTGACCACCGTGTGGCTCAGGTCGTCCGACAGGCGCACGCTCTCGACGCGGCCGACCTCGACGTTGCGGGTCTTGATCAGCGTCTTGCCGGCCTCGATGCCCTCGGCGTTGGGCATCTCCAGGGTGATCTGCGGCCCACGCCGGCTGACATTGTCGTACACCAGCCACAGGCCGAGCGCCAGCGCGACCAGGGGCACGATCCAGATCGGCGAGATGCGTGACTGGGCATGGCGACGGGCGCGGTGCGCTTCAGGCATGAGAGGCTTCCTTCTCAGGGGGCCGGGGTGCCTGCCACAGCAGGCGCGGATCGAAGCTGATGGCGGCCAGCATGGTCAGCACGACCACGGCGGCGAAGGCCAGGGCGGCGGGCCCGGGGGTGATCGACATCAGGGCGCCGGCGCGGATCAGGGCGACGAGGATCGCCACCACGAAGACGTCGACCATCGACCAGCGACCGATCAGCTCGGTGAGACGATACAGCCGGGTGCGTGTCATGCGAAAGCGCCCGGCGCGATGGCGCAGCGCGTAGCACAGCCAGCCCAGGGCCAGCAGCTTGCCCACCGGGACCAGCACGCTGGCGACGAAGATCACCAGCGCCACGGGGTACGATCCCATCTGCCAGAGCTGCACGACGCCGCCGATGATGGTCGAGGGGTGGGCCTCGCCCAGGTGCGTGGTGATCATGATCGGGTAGAGATTGGCCGGCAGGTACATGAACGATGCAGCGATGATCAGCGCCCAGGTGCGCTGCAGGCTGTGAGGCAGCCGGGCATGCAGGCGCTCCCCGCAACGCTGGCAGCGGCCGCGCCCCTGTTCATCGAGGCGATTGACCAGCCCGCAGGTGGGGCAGCCCGCCAGACCCTGCTCGGCGGCCGTGGCCCCGGTACGGCTGTGGGCCGGAGCCAGCGGCTCGCCGGTCAGCGAGAACCACATCCAATCGCGGTCCAGTGACAGGGTGGTCAGCAGCAACAGCAGCGCGAAGGCGCAGAAGGCCCAGAAAGCGACCCCCAGGCTGATCGCGGCAAGGCTGGCGACCTTGATCAGGCTGACCAGCGCGCCGACGATGAACACGTCAGCCATCATCCACGGGTGCATGTGCACCAGCGAGCGGGCGATGGTGCGGCTCAGGGGCAGGGGGTGTCGGCGCAGCAGGCCGATCTGCAGCCAGATCACGCTGCACAGATACAGCGCCGGCAGCACGGCGATGGTGAGCATGACGGCGATCGCCACCAGCGGCTGATGGAAGTGCACCAGGCTCGCGGCGGTGTCGTAGAGCCCGATGCGGTTGCCGACGCCGCTGATCTCGAAGCTGATGAAGGGAAAGGCCACTGCCACGACGAGCGCCACCAGCGCGGCCATGGCCAGGGCCAGGCTGCGCTGGGCCGGCTGGGCGTGGCGGGTGACCAGGGTGTGACCACAACGCGGGCAGTCGGCCCGCTCGCCCGGACGCAGCGGCGGCAGCGCCACCAGCCAGTCGCACTCGTGGCAGACGCGCAGGCGCCGCCGCGTCCTCGGTGGCGGCGCGAGCGGCAGGCGGGGGGTGGCCGGCGAGGGCGTCCGAGGCATCACCGGCATGCAAGAGGTGCATTGGACATGTGGCTAGTGTAACCCTTTCAAGTCACGGGTCGAACACCGTTTCGTGCCCCCGCGGCTGGCCGCCGCGGTTGATCTTGGGCATCATGCGGCGTGCCGAAGCCGTTTCGGCTTCGATGGATCATGAATCAAGGGAGTCTACACGTGCTATTGGCAATCGCAGCCATTCTCGCCGGTCTCGTGCTGCTGGTCTGGAGCGCCGATCGCTTCATCGACGGTGCGGCGGCCACGGCCGCTCACCTGGGCGTGCCCTCGTTGCTGATCGGTATCCTGATCATCGGTTTCGGCACCTCGGCGCCGGAGATGATGGTCTCGGCGCTGGCGGCGCTGGATGGTAATCCCGGGCTGGCGCTGGGCAACGCCTACGGGTCCAACATTGCCAATATCGGCCTGATTCTGGGGGTGGTGGCCCTGGTCAGCCCCCTGGCCGTGCATTCCCAGGTCATCCGCCAGGAATTGCCGCTGCTGGGCGTGGCCACCCTGATCGCCGGTGCGTTGCTGCTGAACGGCACGATTTCGCGGTGGGATGGCGTGCTGCTGCTGGTCATGCTGGCCGGGGTGATGACACTGAGCGTGGTTCGTGCCCGCCGGCAGGGCCGGGACGCGCTCGGCGCCAACACCCAGGAGAGCATGGCCGAACACCCCATGTCGCTGCGTGCCGGCATTGTCTGGACGCTGGTTGGCCTGCTGCTGTTGATCGTCAGTTCGCGGCTGCTGGTGTGGGGGGCGGTCTACGTGGCCCAGGCCTTCGGTGTCAGCGACCTGATCATCGGCCTCACCATCGTGGCGCTGGGCACCTCGCTGCCGGAACTGGCCTCGTCGATCGCCGCCGTGCGCAAGAACGAGCACGACCTGGTGCTGGGCAATGTGGTGGGCTCCAACCTGTTCAACCTGCTGGCGGTGGTAGGCCTGGCGGCGGTGATCAAGCCGATCGGCGTCGATGCCGAGGTGCTGGTTCGCGACTGGCCGGTGATGGCGGTGCTGACGCTGGCCCTGCTGATCTTCGGTATCGGCGTGCGCGGGCAGGGGCGCATCAATCGGCTCGAGGCGCTCACGCTGCTGCTGGCCTACCTCGGCTACAACGCTTATCTGGTCAACACCCTCGTCACCGCGATCTGAGCGTTTGCGGGGAGCGCTCATTCCCCACGATACCCACCATGGCTCCCGGTCCGGCCGGGAGCCTCATGCGGCAACATGCCCCATCCGGGTGCGGCAACGCGCCCCATTCCATGCCTTAAGGGCATGCCACGGCGGGCGTATGATGATGGTCGAGCTTGCCTGGCTCGCGGGACGGGAGCGTCTACGCTGACAGGCAATGGTGAATCGTGAATGCCTGCGCGACGGCCAAGCGGCCCGAGAGACAACCAGCTTCGCAGCGACGATGATCCAGGCCCTGACTTCATCGAGGTATCGTCATGGAACTAGATCCGATCCTGCTGTCGCGATTGCAATTCGCATTCGTGGTGTCCTTCCACGCCATCTTCCCGGTCTTCACCATCGGGTTGGCCTCCTATCTGGCCCTGCTCTACGGGCTGTTCGTCAAGACCGGCAATCCTGCCTGGGAGCGCCTCGCCGAGTTCTGGACCAAGGTGTTCGCGGTGGTCTTCGGCATGGGGGTGGTCTCGGGCATCGTCATGTCGTTTCAGTTCGGTACCAACTGGAGCAACTTCGCCCAGGCCACGTCGAACTTCCTGGGACCGATGCTCAGCTACGAGGTGATCACCGCGTTCTTCCTCGAGGCCGGTTTCCTCGGCGTGCTGCTGTTCGGTCGTCATCGGGTGTCGCCCAAGGTCCACCTGTTCGCGGCGATCATGGTGGCGATCGGCACGCTGATCTCGGCGTTCTGGATCCTGGCCACCAACAGCTGGATGCAGACCCCGGCCGGCGTCGAGTACCGGGACGGCGTCTTCCATGTCACCTCGTGGCTGGAGGCGATCTTCAACCCGTCGTTCCCGTATCGCCTGGCCCACATGGTCATCGCCTCCTTCCTGACCGGCGGTTTCGTGGTGGCCGGGGTAAGTGCCTGGTACCTGCTGCGCGGTCACGATGTCGAGGCCAACCGCAAGGCGCTGTCGATGTCGCTGTGGCTGCTGCTGATCGCCGCGCCGGTGCAGGCCGTGGTGGGCGACATGCACGGGCTCAACACCCTGGAGCATCAGCCCACCAAGGTGGCGGCCATGGAAGCCAACTGGGAGCGCGAGTCCGGCGTGCCGCTGCTGCTGTTCGCGCTGCCCGACAAGAGCACCCAGAGCAACGACTTCGAGATCGGTATTCCGCATCTGGCGAGCCTGATCCTCACCCACGAATGGAACGGCGAGGTCCCCGGGCTGCGTGAGGCGCCGGCCGACGAGCAGCCACCGGTCTGGATCACCTTCTTCTCGTTCCGCGTCATGGTCGGGCTGGGGCTGCTGATGATCGCCTTCGCCGTGGCCGGTCTGTTGCTGCGTCGCGGCGGGCGCCTGTACACCAGCCGGCCCTTCCTGCAGGGCCTGCGCCTGATGAGCGTGGCGCCGTTCATCGCGGTGCTGGCGGGCTGGTTCGTCACCGAGACGGGGCGTGCCCCCTGGCTGGTCTACGGCATGATGACCCAGGCTGAGGCGGTCACGCCGTCGCTGACCGGCGGCATGGCGCTGTTCACGCTGATCGGCTATGTGGCCGTCTACGCCGTGGTGTTCTATGCCGGCGTCTACTACCTCACCCGGGTGATTCGCCAGGGCATGACCGAGGAGGGCGAGGTCGAGGACGTTGAGCGGGCCATGCGCCCGCTGTCCGCGTCCCACGTGCCCTATGACGACGACTTCCGCGACGGCTACACCACCAGGAGCTGACCCATGGCGACTATCGACTTGTCTCTGATCTGGGCGGTGATCATCGCCTTCAGTGTCATCATGTACGTGCTGATGGACGGCTTCGACCTGGGCGTGGGGATCCTGTTTCCCTTCGCGCCGGATGAGGAGTCGCGCGACGTGATGATGAACTCCGTGGCGCCGATCTGGGACGGCAACGAGACCTGGCTGGTGCTGGGTGGCGCGGGGCTGCTGGGCGCCTTCCCGCTGGTCTACTCGATCCTGCTGCCGGCGCTCTACATCGGGGTGTTCCTGATGCTGGCCGGGCTGATCTTCCGCGGCATCGCCTTCGAGTTTCGCTTCAAGGCGCGGCGCTCGCGGCGCTGGTGGAACGTGGCCTTCGCCGGCGGCTCTGCGGTGGCCAGCTTCGCCCAGGGCGCCGTGGTGGGGACCTACATCCAGGGCTTCGAGACCGCGGACCGGGTGTTCACCGGCGGCGCGCTCGACTGGCTGACGCCGTTTTCGGTGCTGACCGGGCTGGGCATGATGGCCGGCTACGCGCTGCTGGGCGCCGCCTGGATCGCCATGAAGACCGAGGGTCATATCCAGCAATGGGCGCGCGGACTGGTACGCCCGCTGCTGCTGGCGGTGCTGGCCGTCTTCGTCGTGGTGAGCCTGTGGACGCCGTTCATCGATCCCAATGTCTGGGCGCGCTGGTTCGGCCACCTGGAAGTGATCTGGATCCTGCCGGTACTGGCGCTGGGCTGTGCGCTGCTGGTCTGGCGCGGTGCCGCCCGCGGGGGCGAGAAGCTGCCGTTTCTGGCGACCATGGGCATGTTCGTCTTCACCTACCTGGGGCTGCTGGTCAGCCGCTGGCCCTACGTGATCCCGCCCGACTACACGTTGTGGGATGCCGCCTCGGCGCCCGGCTCCCAGCTGTTCCTGCTGGTCGGGATGCTGTTCGTCATCCCCATCATTCTCGGCTACACCGGCTGGGCCTACTGGGTCTTCCGCGGCAAGGTGCGCCCCGGCGAGGGGTATCACTGAACTGACATGCTGGCCGAGAACACGACACCGCGTGCCTGGCTGGCCGAGCTGGCCGGCCGGGTGCGTGGCTGGCTGTGGCTGACCGGCGCCGCCGGGCTGCTGGCGGGGCTGTGCACCGTGGCGCAGATGGGACTGCTGGCCTGGCTGGTGGACCAGCTGGTGACCCGGTCGCGCGACCCCGCCGAGCTGAGCCCTGCCTTCGGCCTGCTGCTGGGCGTGCTGGCGCTGAGGGCCGTCGCCCAGTGGGCGCAGGAGCGGGCGGGCTTCGAGGCCGGCCGCCGCGTGCGTGAACGGGTGCGAGAGCAGCTGCTCGATCACCTGGTGGCGCTGGGGCCGGTCGGGCTCGGCGATCGCCACACGGCGGGGCTGGGCCAGCAGTGGGTCGAGCAGGTCGAGGCGCTGGACGGCTATTTCGCCCGCTTCCTGCCGCAGCTGGGGCTGGTGATGGCGCTGCCGCTGGTGATCCTGGCCGTGGTGGCCTGGCTCGACTGGCTGGCGGCGCTGCTGCTGCTGGCCTCGGCGCCGCTGATTCCGCTGTTCATGGCGCTGGTGGGCATGGGCGCCGAACGCCTCAATCGCGAGCAGTTCGAGTCGGTGACCCGGCTGGCCGGTCACTTCCTCGACCGGGTGCGCGGCATCGCCACTCTGCAGCTGTTCAACCGCGCCCAAGAAAGCACCCGGGAAGTGTATATCGCCGCCGACGACTATCGGCGTCGCAGCCTGCGCACGTTGCGCCTGGCCTTCCTGTCCTCGGCGGTGCTGGAGTTCTTTGCCTCGGTGGCGATCGCCGTGGTGGCAATCTATATCGGCTTCGGCCTGCTGGGTTACATCGCCTTCGGGCCCGCCGATTCGCTGACGCTGTTCAGTGGCCTGCTGATCCTGCTGCTGGCGCCGGAGTTCTTCCAGCCGCTGCGCACGCTCTCCCAGCATTACCACGACCGGGCCGCGGCACTGGGCGCGGCCGACGGGCTCGTCGCGCTGCTCAAGGAGCCGGCAGAGGCACCGTTCCAGACGGCGACGGGCTCCCGGGAGGCACCGTTCCAGACGGCGACGGGCTCCCGGGAGGCACCGCGTATAACGCTGAGGGGCGTGACGCTGCGCCATCGCGGGCGCGACGCCTGCCTGGGCCCTTTTGACCTGAGCGTGGCGCCGGGCGAGTGCGTGGCACTGGTGGGGCCGTCCGGCAGCGGCAAGTCGTCGCTGCTGCAACTGCTGGGCGGCTTCCTGGCGCCGGAGGGCGGCGAGGCGACGATCACGCCGCGTGGGCCGGCTGCGTGGATGGACCAGCGCCCCTGGCTGGTGCAGGGCAGCCTGGCCGACAACCTGCGCCTCGCCGCGCCGATGGCCGACGAGGCGGCGCTGTGGCAGGCGTTGCGCGAGGTGCGCCTCGATGGACTGGTGGCCGGGCTGCCGGCGGGGCTGGACACACCGCTGGGCGAGCGCGGAGTCGGACTGTCCGGCGGCCAGGCGCAGCGCCTGGCGCTGGCGCGGGTGTTCCTCGCCGAGGCGCTGCTGCTGCTGCTCGACGAGCCCACCGCGGGGCTCGATGCGGACACCGAGGCGGCGGTGATCGAGGCGCTGCAACGGCTGATGCGGCGCGGGGCGACGGTGGTGATCGCCACCCATCAACCCGCCCTGTGCGCGGCCGCCGATTGGGTGCTCGAGCTGACCTCGATGGATGCAAGCCGGGAGGCCGCGGATGTCTGAGCGTTGGAAGGTATCCACTTCAGGCCGCGATTCGCTGGTCGCGGACTTCCGCCCCTGGCTCGGCCGGCTGGGGCGTCGCCGTCGCCGCCTGTGGCTGGGCGGGGCGCTGATGCTGCTGACGGCGGCCGCGGGGATCGGTCTGCTGGCACTCTCCGGCTGGTTCATCACCGCGACCGCGGTCACCGGTGCCCTGATCGCGGCGGGCGTAGCGGCGACGCTCGAGGTCTACGTGCCGGGCGGCGGCATTCGTGCCTTCGCCGTGACCCGCACCGTGGCGCGCTACACCGAGCGTCTCTACAACCACGACACGGTGCTGCGGGTGCTGGCGGACCTGCGGGCCGATCTGTTCGCCGTGCTGGTGCGGCTGGACGGCCAGGCGTTGTCGCGGCTGCGGGCTGCGGAGTGGCTCAACCGCCTGACCGCCGATATCGATACCCTTGACGGCCTGTACCTGCGCCTGCTGGCGCCGCCGGTGGTCGCCCTGTTGGCGATGCTGGCGGTGGTGGGGCTGCTGGGGCTCATGGCGCCCCCGGTGGCTTGGGGAGCCGGCCTGGTGCTGATGGCGCTGTGGGGCTGGCTGGTGATCGGTCAGCCCGCCTGGGGGATGGCGCCCGGGCAGCGCGAGGTGGTGACCCGCGACCGGCTGCGCAGCCGGATGATCGAGCTGCTGCAGGGGCTGGCGGAGCTGCGCGGCTACGGCACCCTGGCGCCACGGCGCCAAGAGCTGGCGGCACTATCCCGGCGGCTGTATGCCGATCAGCGCCGGCTGGCGGCGCGTCAGGGGGTGGCCCAGGCGCTGGTCGGCTGCGGCGTGAGCGCGGCGGCGGTACTGGCGCTGTGGCTGGGCGCCCGGGCCCACGCCGCCGGGCATATCGGTGCCGCGACCCTGGTCATGTTGCCGCTGGCGGTGCTGGCGCTCGGCGAGGTGTTCGGTGCACTGCCGGGGGCCTTTACCCGCCTGGGCGGTACCCGCGCCGCGGCCCGCCGGCTCAATGCACTGGTCGCTACCTCGGGGCGGATTCGTCCGCCACGGGAGGCGCGGCGGTTGAGCGAGGCGATGCCGGCGCTGGCACTCGAGGGCGTCACGCTGCGCTACCCCGATGCCCTGACCGCGGCGCTCGACGACCTCTCGCTGACGCTGCACCCCGGTGAACGGCTGGCGCTGCTCGGCGCGTCGGGGGCCGGGAAGTCATCGATCGGCCAGCTGCTGACTCGCCAGATCGATCCGAGCACCGGGCGTGTCACCGTCGACGGCACCGATCTGCGCCAGGTCTCGCTTGACGATCTGCGCGATCGCATCGCCTGCCTGACCCAGCACAGCGAGCTGTTTCAGGCCTCGGTGGCCGACAACCTGCGCCTGGCCGACCCCGAGGCCGACGAGGCCGCCCTGTGGCGGGTGCTCGAGGCGGTGGATCTGGCCGAATGGGCGCGTTCGCTGCCCGAGGGGCTGGAAACCCGGGTCGGCGAGTCGGGTCGGCGCGTCTCCGGCGGTCAGGCGCGGCGGCTGGCGTTGGCCCGGGTGCTGCTGCGTCCGGCGGACGTGGTGATTCTCGACGAACCCTTCACGGGACTTGATGACGCCACGGCAGCTCGGGTGGCGTCGCGCCTGGATACCTGGCTGGCCGAGTGCAGCGTGCTTTATCTGGCTCACGACGCCTCACGGCTGCCGGGCGTGACACGAGCGTTGACGCTGAGCGAGGGGCATCTACGGTAGCGACTTTGCCCAATTGGTCAGGTCAGGCAAGATGGAGGTTCCATCGACTGCGGAGGCCCATGATGCGTGACTGGCTGAAAACCCTGCCCAAGGCGGAACTGCACCTGCATATCGAGGGGACCCTGGAGCCGGAGCTGATGTTCGAACTGGCCGGGCGCAACGGCATCACGCTGCCCTACGATTCGATCGAGGCGGTGCGCCGGGCCTATGATTTCAGCGACCTGCAGTCCTTCCTCGATCTTTACTACCAGGGCATGGCGGTACTGCGTACCGCCGATGATTTCCGGGACCTGGCGATGGCTTACTTCCGCCGGGCCCACGCGGAAGGCGTGGTCCACGTCGAGCTGATGTTCGACCCTCAGGCACATCTGGCACGCGGCGTGGCCCTGGCGGTGCCGTTCGAGGGACTGCAGCGGGCGATGCGTCAGGCCGAACGCGAACTGGGGCTGTCGACGGCGTTGATCCTGAGCTTTCTGCGTGACCGGCCGGCCGAGGAGGCGATGGCGGTACTCGATCAGGCCGGCGACTACCTGGCTGTGGTCGATGCGGTCGGGCTGGACAGCGCCGAGCGGGGCAATCCGCCGGAGAAGTTCGCTGCGGTGTTCGCTCGGGCGCGTGACCTGGGTCTGCCCCGGGTCGCCCATGCCGGCGAGGAGGGGCCCGCGGATTACGTCCGTCAGGCCCTCGATGTGCTCGATGTCTGCCGGATCGATCATGGTGTACGCTCGCTCGAGGATCCGGCGCTGGTCGAGCGACTGCGCGAATCGCGAGTACCGCTGACGGTCTGCCCGTTGTCCAACCTGCGTCTGAAGGTGGTCGACACCCTGGAGGCGCATCCGTTACCGGCAATGCTCGACGCCGGCCTGAACCTGACGCTCAATTCCGACGATCCGGCCTATTTCGGCGGCGGCATGCTGGAGAACTTCCTGGCCTGTCGGCAGGCGTTCGGTTGGGATCGGGAAACCTTCCGGCGACTGGCCCGCAATGCGGTGGAGGCGGCGTTCATGACGCCGGCGCGGCGCGAGATGCTGCTGGCGCGCATCGACGCGGCATGAACGCGTCCGAACCTGGGTAGTAGCGCAATCAGCAAACCGGGGGAACACGAAAAAGGGGCGGCGTCCGGAGGAGCGAACCGCCCAACAGCGCAAGTCGAGCGAAGAGGGTCAGGCCGGCTGGCCGGGGGCGTGCGACACCCGGTGCGTCGGTACGGCGTCGCGCTGGTGCACGCAGCGGCCGTTGGCCCAGGTGGCCTGAACGGTGCGATCGTCACCGAGAATCATCAGCGCGAAGAGCAGCTCGTCGAGGCGCCGGGCGTGCGCCGTGCGGCGTGCCAGCAGTGGTGTGGCGCGTGGATCGAGCACCACCAGGTCGGCCTCGCCGCCTTCGCGGAGGCTGCCGATGTGTGCATCCAGGTGCAGGGCACGGGCGTTGCCCAGGGTCAGGCGGTAGAAGCCCTGCCAGGCGGTAAGCGGCTGGCCAAGCAGCTGGCCCACCTGATAGGCCGCCTTGAGGGTGCCGAAGCCGGACAGGTCGGTGCCGCCGCCCACGTCACTGGCCAGCGAGATGTTGAGACCCGCCTCGCGGCATGCCCGACGATCGAAAAGGCCGCTGCCCAGGTACAAATTGGAGGTCGGGCAGAAGGCGATGTTGGCGCCGGCCTGGGCGAGCCGCTTGCGCTCGCCGTCCGACAGATGAATGCCGTGGGCGAAGGTGCTGCGCGGCCCCACCAGGCCGTAGCGCTCGTAGACCGCCAGATAGTCGCGGGCCTCGGGAAATAGCTCGGCCACCCAGTCGATCTCGCCGCGATTTTCCGAGAGGTGACTCTGCAGGTGCAGGTCCGGTGCGTTGCGCAGTACGCCGCCGACGGCATCGAGCTGCTCGCGGCTCGAGGTGGGCGCGAAGCGTGGCGTCAGGGTATAGCCGAGCCGGTCGCGACCGTGCCAGTCGGCGATCAGCCGCTCGCTGTCGGCGATGCCGCCCGTGGCGGTGTCGGTCAGCGCCTCGGGCGCGTTGCGATCCATCAGCACCTTGCCGGCGAGCATCCGCAGCCCGCGCTTCCGGGCGGCGGTGAAGAAAGTATCCACCGACACGGGATGCGAAGTGCAGAACACCTGTGCGGTGGTGGTACCGACGCGTAGCGTCTCGTCGAGGAAGGCCTCGGCGACGGTCTCGGCGTGGGCGCGCTCGGCGAAGCGGCACTCCTCGGGGAAGGTGTACTCGTTGAGCCAGTCGAGCAGCTGACGGCCGTAGGAGGCCATGATGTCGAGCTGCACGTAATGCACATGGGTATCGATGAACCCCGGCAGGATCAGCTTGCCACGGTAGTCGACCATCTCGAGACCCGCCGGCAGGTGCGGGGCGAGCGTGGTGTACTCGCCGACGGCGTGGATGCGACCGTCCACCAGCCACAGCGCGCCGTCCTCGATGTGCAGGACGCTGCCCGGTTCCGGGGTATCGCCCTCGCCGGGGTCATTGAGAAAGCCGACCAGCGTGCCGCGCAGCAGGCGGGAATCGGTCATGTGGGGTCTCCAGAAGCGGTTGCAGGTGTCGGTTGCGCCGACGGCGGCGGCGCAAAGGCGGCACGCAGCGTCCCGGGGTCAACGCCACGCTCGTCGCGACGCGCCTCGCGGGGCTTGAGGGTGAGCAGTTCGGCGACCACGGCCACGGCGATCTCGTAGGGCAGCTTGCCGTGGGCGCCCGGCACGCCGATCGGGCAGCGCACGCGCACCAGGGCGTCGGCGGTGTGCCCGGCATCGCTCAGCCGGCGCCGGAAGCTGGCCCACTTGCTGGCCGAGCCGATCAGGCCGATCGAGGCGCAATCACCACGCGTGAGCAGGGCGTCGACCAGTGCGCGATCCTCGGCGTGGTCATGGGTCATCACCAGGGCATGACAGCCGGCGGGCAGGGCAGCGACGGCCGCCTCGGCCCGGGGTGCCGTGTGGCATGCGAGGCGGGGGCGATCGGCCGCCCAGTCGGGAAACGCGGAGCGGCGGCTGTCGTGCCACAGTACGCGCCAGGGCAGCGGCGCCATCAGCCTGACCAGCTCCTGGCCCACATGACCGGCGCCGAACAGCGCCACGGTCATCGCCGCGCCGGGAAAGACCTCCAGCAGGACATGCACATAGCCGCCGCAGCACTGGCCGGAGCGCGCGCCCAGCGGAAAGGCTTCCAGCCGGGTGCTCGGCCGGCCGTCGGCCAGCGTCCGCCGGGCGGCGTCGATCACCTGAAACTCGAAGCTGCCGCCGCCCAGGGTATCGTGGACGGCATCGGCGGTGATCACCATCTTGGCCCCCGGCTCGCGCGGGGTGGAGCCCGCCGTGCCCACCAGGCTGGCCAGCACGTGGGGTTCGGCGGCGTCCTGCAGGCGATGCAGCGCCTCATGCCAGATCATGCTGCGTCTCCTGCGCGGTGGTCGACGCGCCGCCGCGGCGCAGGGCCTCGGCGGCCATCAGCACGCGCTCGGGCGTGGCCGGGGTGTCCAGTCGCGGGCAGACGCGATAGTCCGCCAGGCTGGCCAGGGCGTCGCGCAGCGCCGACCACACCGACATGCCGAGCATGAAGGGCGGCTCGCCCACCGCCTTGGAGCGGTAGATGCTGGCCTGCGAGTTGGGGTGACCCTCGAGCAGCTCGACGTTGAACACCGGCGGCTGGTCGCCGAAGGCGGGAATCTTGTAGGTCGCCGGTCCGTCGGAGATCAGCCGGCCCTTGGCGTTCCACTTGAGTTCCTCGCTGGTCAGCCAGCCCATTCCCTGGATGAAGCCGCCTTCCACCTGGCCGATGTCGATGGCCGGGTTCAGCGAGTCGCCGACGTCGTGAAGGATGTCGACCCGGGTGAGGCGATACTCGCCGGAGAGGGTGTCGACCTCGACCTCGGAAACCGCCGCGCCGTGGGCGTAGTAGTAGAAGGGGCGACCCTTGCCGGTCTCGCGGTCGTAGTGGATCAGCGGCGTCGAGTAGAAGCCCTTGGCCGACAGCGACACGCGGCCCAGGTAGGCGGCCTGCACGAGCTCGCCCCAGGGGATGCGGCGGTTGAAGGCGACGAGCTCGCCGCCTTCCAGGCGCATGCCTTCGCGGTCTATCTGGTAGTGCTCGGCGGCGAAGTCGAACAGCCGCTCGCGCAGCTGGCCGGCGGCGTCGCGGGCCGCCATGCCGTTGAGGTCGGCGCCGCTCGAAGCCGCGGTGGGCGAGGTGTTGGGCACCTTGTCGGTGCGCGTGGCGGTGATGCGCACGCGCCGGGTATCGAGGCCCAGCTCGCGGGCCACCACCTGACAGACCTTGGTGTGCAGGCCCTGGCCCATCTCGGTGCCGCCGTGGTTGATTATCACGCTGCCGTCGGTATAGACGTGCAGCAGCGCGCCGGCCTGGTTGAGGTGCTTGGCGGTGAACGAGATGCCGAACTTCACCGGCGTCAGTGCCAGACCTTTTTTTATGATTGGGCTCGTGGCGTTGAACGCGGTGATCGCCTCGCGGCGCTGCCAATAGTCGCTGCTCGTCTCGAGGCGCTCGATGAGCTCGCTCATCAGCGGGTGCTGGTCGACGGTCTGGCCATAATGAGTCACGTCGCGCTCGGCGCGGTAGAGGTTGCGCTTGCGCACCGTCAGCGGGTCCTCGCCGACGTGGCGGGCGATATCGTCCATTGCCTGCTCTATGATCATCATGCCCTGCGGACCGCCGAACCCGCGAAAGGCGGTATTGGAGGCGGTGTGGGTGCGGGCGCGATGGCCGGTGACCCGGGCCTCGCCCAGCGAATAGGCATTGTCGGCGTGGAACATGGCGCGGTCGACCACCGCCTCGGAGAGGTCCGGCGAATAGCCGCAGTCGCCGATCACGGTGATGTCGCCACCGGCGAGCACGCCCCGGGCGTCGAAGCCCAGCCGGTAGCGGTTGTGGAACGGATGGCGCTTGCCGGTGGCGCGCATGTCCTCGGCACGCGGCAGGCGCAGCCGGGCGGCGCGTCCCGTACGGCGTGCGACGAGTGCGGCGATGCACGCCCAGGGCGAGGCCTGGGTCTCCTTGCCGCCGAAACCGCCACCCATGCGCCGGGTCTCCACGGTCACCGCATGGAAGGGGATGTCGAGCACCTCGGCGACCAGCTTCTGGGTCTCGCTGGGATGCTGGTTGGAGGTGTAGACGACGACGCCCTCGTCCTCGGTGGGGGTGACCAGGCACGCCTGGCCTTCCAGGTAGAAGTGCTCCTGCCCACCGACGAACTGTTCACCCTCGAGCGTGAACGCGGCGCCCGCCAGGGCCGCCTGCCAGTCGCCGCGCTCCTGAACGTGGGTGGGGCGAACCACGTCGCCGTGCTCGGCACTGGCGACCGGGTCGAGGCTCGCCGGCTGTTCGTCGATCTCGACGACGACTTCCCTGACTGCCAGGCGCGCCGCCTTGTAGCTGGTGGCGGCGACCGCGAAGAGCGTCTGGCCGAGGTAGCTGATCTCGTCGTCGACGAACAGTGGGTCGCCGGGGAATACCGGGCCGATATCCGTGTGCCCCGGCACGTCGACGACGGTGACGACGTCGACCACGCCGGGGGCACGCTTGACCGCCTCGAGATCGAGCCGGGTCAGGCGACCGTGGGCCACCGGCGAGAAGCCCAGCGCCACGTGCAGGGCGTCGGCGGGCGCCGGGATGTCGTCGATGTAGGCGGCGCGCCCGGTGACGTGCTTGATGGCGCTCTCGTGGGCCTGGGCCGTGCCCGCGCCGGCGGCCCCGGTTTCACGAGCCAGGGGACCGTCGCCCTTGTTGCGGCCCTGCTGCGTCTCGCGAGCGCGGGCCGACGCGGCGTCGATCTGGGCCGGCTGGCCCGAGGCGGGGGCGGTGTCGGGCGCCGTTCGGGAAAGCTTAGTGAGCGTACGCATCGAGACACACCTCCATGGCCGGGTTGTTGTTGTCAGTATCGAGGGTCAGGCGCAGGCGCTCCAGCAGGTTGACCGCCGTGACCAGGCGATACTCGCGGGAGCCGCGGACATCGTCGAGCGGATCGAATTCGCCGCGCAGGGTGGCCCTGGCCGTCGCGAAGATCGCCTGACTGGGTACCTGGTCTTCGAGCACGGCTTCGGTGGCGCCGGCGCGCCTGGGAATGCCGGCCATGCCACCGAAGGCCAGATGCACGTCGCGCATCACGCCGTCTTCCAGGCGCCAGGCGAAGGCGGCGAGCACCGCGGAGATGTCGTCCTCGCGGCGCTTGGAGATCTTCCACACCTTGAGCTGGCGGCCTTTGGCCGGTCTGGGCACGAAGATCGCGCTGAGGAACTCGCCGTCCTTCAGCGCCGTCTTCTTGTAGTCGAGGAAGAACTCCCCGATGGGCAGATCGCGTTCGCCATCGGGGCCGTCGAGGCGCAGGGTCGCGTCGAGGGCGAGCAGCACCGGTGGGGTGTCGCCGATCGGCGAGGCGTTGGCGACGTTGCCGCCCAGGGTGGCGCGGTTGCGGATCTGCTGCGAGGCGAAGCGGTGCATCAGGTGCGAGAAGGCCGGATAGGCGTCCTCGAGCAGCGGCTCGATGCGCCGATAGGTGACGCCGGCGCCGATCCACCAGCCATCGCCGGTCTCGTCGATGCGCTGGAGTTCGGCGACCCGGGTGACGTCGATCAGCGCGTCGAGCGACTTGAGCTGCTGGGTGCTTTCCAGCCACAGATCGGTGGCGCCGGCGACCAGGCGCGCCTTGGGCAGGCGCCGACGCAGGTCGCGCAGTTCGGCGAGGTCGCGGGGCGGGCGAAGAAACCTGTCGCCTCGTTCGGTGCCGAGTTCTTCCGGGTGGCGTCGTGGGCCAGGGCGGCGACGTCGGCCGGCAGCTGCGGGTCGTCGGCCCAGGTCGGATGGGTATCCGGGTAGTCGCTCATGCACAGCGCCGCATCACGGATCGGCCGGTAGCCGGTGCAGCGGCACAGGTTGCCGCCGAGGGCCGCCTCGAGGCGCTGCGGCGTCAGCGGGGCGGGGGCGCGACGCTGCGATTCGTGCAGCGTGAACAGCGACATCACGATGCCCGGCGTGCAGAAGCCGCACTGGCTGCCGTGACAGTCGACCATCGACGCCTGGACGGGATGCAGCGCATCGCCGCGGGCGAGTCCCTCGACGGTGACCAGGTGGCAGCCGTCGATCTGGTGGGCAGGCATGATGCAGGCATTGGCCGTGTGGTAGGCGAGTTCGCCGCTGTGGTCGGGAGTGCCGATCGCCACGGTACAGGCGCCGCAATCTCCCGAGGCGCAGCCTTCCTTGGTGCCGGTGCGCCCCAGATGCACGCGCAACAGTTCGAGAACGCTGGTGTCGGGCGGCACGTCGCGGCACTGCTGGCGCTGCCCGTTGAGATAGAAGTCGATCATCACGGTGGCTCGTTGTTGTTGCTGTTCGAGTATCAAGTCATTTTGACCAAATGGTCAGGTTCGTGAAGCGTGGCGTATCCGCCGGGGGAATGCAAGCCGTGCAGCGGGAAGTTCGCCGCGGCGTTGAGTCTGCCGGTCAGCTGGGGCAAGCTGGCGGCTTTGAGCGGCAGGATGAGCTGATGACGACCCCGCTACCGCCCGATGCCACGCGCACCCGGCTGCGCAACGAACCGCGGATTCTCGACGCGGCCGAGAACGTCTTCGCGCGTCACGGCTATCGTGGTGCCAGCGTGCAGGCCATTGCCGAGGCGGCCGGGCTGCCCAAGTCCAATGTGCTGTATTACGTCGGTAGCAAGCGCAAGCTCTACGTGGCGCTGCTCGAGCGCATGATGAGCCGTTGGAACGCCATGCTCGATGACATCAGTGTCGAGGACGACCCCGCCGAGGTGCTCGAGGCCTTCATCCGCAGCAAGATGACCCTGACACGAACGCATCCGGAGGGCTCGCGGCTGTTCGCCGCCGAGGTTCTGCAGGGCGCCCCCTTCCTCCAGGAGTACCTGCGCGGCGAGTTGCGCGACTGGGTTCGCCAGCGCGCCCGGGTCTTCGAGCAGTGGAGCGAGCGCGGCCTGATGGACCCGGTCGATCCGGTATGGCTGATCTTCCTGATCTGGTCGGCGACGCAGCACTACGCCGACTTCGAGGCCCAGGTGCTGGGGATTACCGACCGGGAGCGGCTCGATGATGCGGACTACCGGTCGGTCACCGACTTTCTCTGTCGGGTCATTCTCAAGGGATGCGGCGTGACGCCACGCGGCCCCCAGTAGAGGGCCACGCGGCCGTACCTCAGAACTTCCAGGTCACCATGGCCTGCGGGTTGTGCTCGTCGGCACCCTCGATGCCGTACTTGTTCTTCCAGTACTGGTACTCGACGCCGGCATAGAGACGATCGCTGGCTCCCCAGAAATCCCCCACGTCGAGCAGCAGCTGCGGGGCACTGTTGATGTTGTGCCCGACATGGCCTTCCGATCCGGCATAGTCGAAGTGGCCCTTGAACAGCCACTTCGTGCTGGCGAGATCGAAGTGCGACCCCCATACCAGGGTGACCTGCCAGGTGTTGCCGGGCAGGTCGGTGTCGTCGCGTACGTAGGTGTTGAGCTGGAAATAGTCCATGCCCGGGACATCGAGGTCGAAGCCCAGCCCATAGAGGCGTCGATTGATGTTCTCGCCCATCTCGAGCTGGCCGGCGATCAGCACGTCGCTGACGGGGCCGGCGCCCAGGTCGCTGCCGGTGATCTTGCCCAGGCTCAGGCGCGGGGCATATTCCCCGTAGATGTTGGGCAGGGTCTTGCCGTCACGGTCGCCTTCGAGGTTGGTGTAGTCGAAGAAGAAGTAGTTGTCGCCATACTCCCAGCCGTTGGCCACCTCGTAGGTGGCGATGCTGCGCTGCTGGTCGCCGAGCGCGTAGTCCCAGCCCTTGAGCAATGACAGCGATGCCTGGGTCCAGGCGTGGGCGGTGCCGGTGACGCCGACCAGAAGCAGGCCGGCGGTGCAGGCGGAGACGAGACGGGGCGGTGCTGAAGCCTGAATCATGCTTCCCTCTTTGTATTCAATGTTTGTTTTTGTTGTGTGTCACAACGGTATACAAAAATAGCATCATTTGTGCACTTTTTGAGGGTGCCGGTGTGTTCGTGAATAATTCGAAAGGATTCACTGCACTGCGAGAGAAAACGCGGTGCCTCTTGTCGCCATCCAGGCCGGTCTGCAGAGGATTGTCATGGCCGCACGTTCTGCGCCGATTGCCGCGGGGCGCCGGACTCTGCCGAGAGATGGCCTGCGCCGGGAGGTCGGCGGCAGGACAGCGTGATCGGGTATACATGGTCTTGAGCCGCATAACGTGCGATGGTGGTCGCAGTGCGGTGTAACGAGGAGAAGGGCAATGACCACATCCTGGCAGGAGACGGTGCTGGCCGATGTGTCGGGACGCGGGCGGATCAGTGACCCGCAGATCGTCGAGATGATCCGTCAGGCGGTGCTGACCCAGCGTCTGCCGCCGGGGACCCGATTGCCCGAGGTGACGCTGGGCGAGATCTTCGGGGTCAGCCGCTCGGTGGTGCGCAAGGCACTGACGCGACTGGCCTCGGATCATGTGATCGTTCAGCAGCCCAATCAGGTGGCGCGCGTGGCGGCGCCGAGCGTCGAGGAAACCCGCGAGATCTTCGCCGCGCGTCGTCTGATCGAGGGCGAGGTGGCGGCGCTGCTGGCCGGAAACCTGAGCGCCGAGCAACGTCATGAGCTGGCCGCGCTGATCGAGCGCGAGCAGGAAGCCCACGAAAGGGGGGATGAAGCCTCGCGCGTGGAATGTTCACTGGCCGTTCACCGCTACCTGGCCGACCAGTCGCCCAACCGGGTGCTGGGCGCCATGTTGGCGGATCTGATCCTGCGCACCTCGATTGTCATTGCCTTGTACAAGCGTCCGGGGATGGAGGCCTGTTACCTGGATCACGACCATGCCGATCTGCTGACCTTGCTCGAGAGCGGCCCGGCTGAAGCGGCTCGTCGCCGCATGCACGACCATCTGAGCGAGCTGGAAGCGCTGCTGGATCTACGGGCCCAGGAGGCGCGCATCGACCTGGCCGCGATTCTGGGCGGCGTGGCCTGAACGGGCGACCCGAAAATTATCTGTACAAGACTTGTACTACAGGCGGGGCTGGTCTATGTTTAGGGCGTGTTCAACGCTCCCTGCTGTCCCGTTTGAGCACCTTTGGGCCGGCCTCGCACGAGGCCGGCCGTTTTATTTTGCAGCGGCGACTTCAGGCGCGGCTCAACGCGTTTCCTTCCAGAGCTGCAACAGGGCGGCCTTTGCCCCATTGCGACGCGCCGCGTACTCCGCCACGCGTCGGGCGTTGGCACGCTGCGCCGCCGTCATGGTGGGCATTTCCGCGTCACCAAGACCGACGGTGAGATTGCGTCCGACAGGGGAGGAACGGTTTTCGCGAGAAGCGGGCCGGCTCAAGGCGGGCAGGTCGAGTGTCGGTGTCGGTGTCGGGGGCATGGGCATGGGGCTCTCCTTTGCCACATCGGGGGTGAGTGGAACGGCGTGGGCTTGTCGCGTGACGTCTGCATCACGTGAGGCGTGACTCGTTCGCTGCCGTCCGGGCCGGGCCGGGATCATCACTGGCACCATCGTTCGTAGGCATCGGGGTCTGTCGAGCCAACGGCGAGAAGGTCGGGGTCGATGCCATCGAGACCTCCCCGGTTCTGCCATTCGTGGACGGTGTCGCAGTATTCCTGCTGGCTGGGGGTGGTGAAGGCGGGTTGCGAGGCCGCGGGCTTCAGGGCGACCAGGCCCATGGCGGCCAGCACCATGCCGGTGGTGCCGAAGGCAATGCTTTTATGCATTTTTATGTTTCCCTACGTAAAGATGCGTTAAAAAATCTAGCAGGTCTTCCGCAGGGTTCAAGTCTTCCGGGGGCCGGCATGCGCCCGACCATGACGTGCATCATCAGTCGAGGCGTTGGTGCCTGACACGGCCGGCCGGGGGATGTCAGGCGCGACTATTGGTGCTTCTTGCACCAGCTGGCATAGGTGGCGGGATCGCCCGACCCGGCGGCGAGCAGGTCCGGATCCGGCCCTTCGCTGCCCCCCAGCTTTTGCCATTCCTCGATCTGTTCGCAGTATTGCTGCCTTTCGCGGAGCGTGGCGCTCGATTCCTGCGACGCTTGATGCGCCTGGTAGCCCAGAATGGCGATGACTGCGAGGATGCCTGTCGTGATTCCCAGGGCGGCAAGTTTGTACATGGGACAACTCGTTTTGTAATTCAATGTTACGAATTTAGCAGTTGAGGGCTGTCGCTGTCATGTGGCTGCCGTCACGGCTCAGCAGATGCGCGGCAGCTGCTCGCCGCTGAGCATGTCGATGATCCGCTCGACGCCGAGCGCGCCCCGGCAGGTGACCTCGCCGGCCGGCCCCTCCTTCACCGCGCCGATGACGACCGCGCCCGAGGCCGGCGCATGGCACCTCAATGCGCCCAGCGCCCGCTCGGCCTCGGCGCCCGGCACGAAGGCGACGAAGCGCCCTTCGTTGGCGACCTGGAGCGGGTCGAGGCCGAGCAGCTCGCAGGCCGCCAGCACGTGATCGGCAACGGGGATCGCGGCTTCGTCGATGCCGATGGCCCGTCCGGCGGCCTCGGCGATCTCGACCAGGGCGCTGGCCAGCCCGCCACGCGTCAGGTCGCGCAGGCAGTGCACCGTGACGCCCGCCGCGAACAGCGCCAGCACGGCCTCGGCGAGCGGGGCGCAGTCGCTCTCGATGACGGTCTCGAAGCCGAAGCCCTCGCGGGCCGCCATGATCGCCATGCCGTGGCGGCCGATGTCGCCGCTCAGGATCACGGCATCGCCGGGTTCGACGCCGGCGGGGCCGACCGGCGCCGGCGCCACGACCTGGCCGATCCCGGCGGTATTGATGAACAGGCCGTCCGCCTTGCCGCGCTCGACCACCTTGGTGTCGCCGGTCACCAGGCGCACGCCGCTGGCCGTCGCCGCCGCGCCCATCGAGGCGACGACACGCCGCAGCACCGCGAGCGGCAGCCCCTCCTCGAGGATCAGGCCGACGCTCAGGTAGCGCGGGCGGGCGCCACACATGGCGAGGTCGTTGACGGTGCCATGGACGGCCAGCGTGCCGATGTCGCCGCCGGGGAAGACCAGCGGCCGGACGACGTAGGAGTCGGTGGTGAAGGCGGCGGGACCGTCGAGCGCCAGCAGCGCGCCGTCGTGTCGGCGGTCGAGCTCCGCATCGGCGAAGGCCGGGCGGATGAGCGCATCGATCAGCCGCGCCATGGCGCGTCCGCCGCCGCCATGGGCGAGCTGCACCGTATCGCCCGCACCGGCGGGCAGCGGGCAGGCCAGCCGGAAGTCGTCGTCGCGGCTCATGAGCTCCTCGCAGGGATGCTGCGATAGCGGTAGTAGGCGGCGCAGGCCCCCTCGGCGGAGACCATGGTCACGCCGAGCGGGTGCTCTGGCGTGCAGCGGGTGCCGAAGGCGGGGCAGTCGGTCGGCTTGCACTCCCCCTTGAGCACGCGGCCGCTGATGCATTCGCCGGTGGCCTCCCGGTCGAGGGCCACCGGGCCGAAGCGGTTCTCGGCGTCGAACGCCGCGTAGGCGTGGGCGAGGCCGAGGCCGCTGTCGGCGATGTCGCCGATGCCGCGCCAGCGCCGCGGGATGACCCGGAAGACCTCGCCCATGACCGCCAGCGCCGTCCGGTTGCCGGCCCGGCGGACGACGCGGCTGTACGGGTTCTCGACCTCGGCCCGGCCGGCCTCGAGCTGGCGCACGCAGCGATACACGCCCTCGAGGATGTCGAGCGGCTCGAAGCCGGTCACCACGATCGGCACCCGGTAGTGGGCGGCGAGCGGCAGGTACTCCTCGTAGCCCATCACGGTGCAGACATGGCCGGCGGCCAGGAAGCCCTGGATGCGGTTGTCCGGCGCGTCGAGGATCGCGCGCATGGCTGGCGGCACCAGCACGTGCGAGACCAGCAGCGAGAGGTTGCCGAGGCCCTCCTGCCGGGCCCGGTAGGCCGCCATGGCGTTGGCCGGGGCGGTGGTCTCGAAGCCGACGGCGAAGAACACCACCTCGCGGCGGGGGTTGCGGCGGGCCACCTCCAGCGCGTCCAGCGGGGAATAGACCGCCCGCACGTCGGCGCCGCGCGACCGGGCGGCCAGCAGGTCGCCGCCGCTGCCGGGCACGCGCAGCATGTCGCCGTACGAACACAGGATGACCCCCGCGCGGCCGGCGATCGCGATCGCCTTGTCGACGTATTCGACCGGCGTCACGCAGACCGGGCAGCCCGGCCCGTGCACGAGGCTGACGTCCGGGGGCAGCAGCCGGTCGATGCCGAAGCGCACGATGGCGTGGGTCTGGCCGCCGCAGACCTCCATCAGCGTCCAGGGGCGGGTCACGGTGCGCGCGATGGCGTCGGCCAGGGTGCGTGCCGCCCGGCCGTCGCGGTACTCGTCACGGAATCTCACGGCGCCCCTCCCGGTCGTCGAGCGCGTCGATCTCGCGCAGGTGGTCGAAGATGCGCCCCGCCTCCGCCGCATCGAGGATGCCGATCGCGAAGCCGACGTGGACCAGCACGTGGTCGCCGATCACCGCCTCGGGGACATAGGCGAGACTGACCTGCTTGACGACGCCGCCGAAATCGACGCGGCCGACCCGCATCAGCGGATCGTCCCCCGCCATGCTCAGCAGGCGTCCGGGTATCGCTAGGCACATGGTGATTCTCCCGCGTGTTCCATCCAGCCGGCCCAGACGGCCTGGCCCAGGGCGAGGCCGCCGTCGTTGGGCGGGATGCGGCGATGCCAGAGGGGCTCGAAGCCGCCGGCGCGCAGGGCGGAGACGGCGACCTCGGTCAGAAACGTATTCTGGAAGCAGCCGCCGGAGAGCACGACGGTGCGTTCGCCGGCGTGCTCGGCGGCGGCCACGATGGCCGCGGCGAGGCCGCGGTGCCAGGCGTCCGCGATGACGCCGATATCGACGCCGGCGCGGATGTCGGCGAGCAGGGCGTCGAGCGCCGGCCGCCAGTCGAGTTCCGCCACGGCGCCCTCCGCCGCCTCCCGCAGCGGGAAGGCGTAGGCCGCCCCGGACGTGCCCGGGCCTGCCGCCCACTCCAGGCGCATGGCCGCCTGGCCCTCGAAGCTCGAGCGCTGGCAGAGGCCGAGCAGGGCGGCGCAGGCATCGAACAGCCGGCCCATGCTGGAGGTCGGCGGGGCGTTCACGCCGCGCGCGAGCAGCGTCCCGAGGATCGTCCGCTCGCCCGGGGCGAAGGCCGCGAGCGGCGTCAGGTCGGTCATGCCGAGGGCGCGTTCGCCGTAGGCGGCGTACAGCAGGCCCAGGGCGGCACGGCGCGGCTCGCGAACGGCCGCCTCGCCGCCGGGCAGCGGGAAGGGGCGAAGGCGGGCGATACGCCGCCAGCCGCTCCCGGACACCCGCAGGAACTCGCCGCCCCAGATCGTGCCGTCGGGCCCCAGGCCGGTACCGTCCCAGGCGGCGCCGAGCGCCGGCGGCGCCCGGCCGTGCTCGGCCAGACAGGCGGCGACATGGGCCAGGTGGTGCGGGACGGTGACCAGCGGCAGGCCGGTGCGCTCGAGCGTACGTCGCGACGCATAGCCGGGGTGATCATCGCCCACGGCCAGCCGCGGTGTCGCATCCAGGAGCCGGCCGAGGTCGGCGAGCGCGGCGGCATGGGCCCGGCACGCGGCGGCGCTCTCCAGGTCGCCGAGATGCGCGCCGAGCACGACGTCCGTCTCGCGCGTCAGCGCCACGCTCGTCTTGAGGTGACCGCCGCCGGCCAGCAGCCCCGCCCGGATCCCCGCGACCGGGAGGGACGTCGGCGCATGGCCGCGGGCATGGCGCAGGAGCTGCGGCGCGCCGCCAACCAGCTGGGCCAGCGAGTCGTCGAGGGGGCGGACGATGGGACGGTCGTGGACCAGGAAGGCGTCGGCGACGCCGGCCAGCCGCTGCAGCGCCAGGGTCTCGTCGGTGACGATGGGCTCGCCGCCGAGGTTGCCGCTGGTGGCCACCACCGGGAAGCCCAGTTCGCGCAGCAGCAGGTGATGAAGCGGCGTGTAGGGCAGCAGCGCGCCCAGCCGCGGATTGCCGGGTGCCACCGCGGGCGCTATCGGCCCGCCCCGGTACGGGAGCAGCACGATCGGCCGGGCGGCCGACAGCAGCAGGGTCTCGGCGGCGGGCGACACGTCACAGCACGCCTGGATGGCGGCCAGCGACGGGAACATCACGGCGAAGGGCTTGTCGGGGCGCCGCTTGCGGGCGCGCATCCGGGCGACGGCCGCCGCGTCGCGGGCGTCGGCGACGAGATGGAAGCCGCCGAGTCCCTTCACGGCGACGATGCGCCCCTCGCGAATCGCCTGCGCGGCGCCGACGAGGGCGTCATCGTCGCGTGCCAGCACGGCACCGGCGGCCTCCCACAGCGCCAGCCTCGGCCCGCAGGCGGGGCAGGCGTTGGGCTCGGCGTGGAAGCGGCGGTTAGCCGGGTCGTGGTACTCGGCCCGGCACGCCGCGCAAAGGGGGAAGTGGCGCATGGCGGTGCGCGACCGGTCGTAGGGCAGGTCCTCGATGATGCTGTAGCGCGGCCCGCAGTCGATGCAGTTGATGAAGGGATAGCGGTAGCGGCGATCATCCGGGTCCAGCAGCTCGGCGAGGCAGCGCTCGCAGGTCGCCAGGTCCGGGAGCAGCTGCAGGCTGCGGGGCCCGCCGGCCTCGCTCGTGGCGATCCGGAAGCCGGTCTCGTCACGCAGGACGAGCGCGTGGACCTCGATGGCGGTGATCCGGGCGTTGGCCGGCGGTGCGCACCGGATCGCGTCGCGCAGGGCGGCCAGGGCCTCGGGGTCGCCCTGCGCCTCGATGACCACGCCGGCCGGCGAGTTGCGGACCCAGCCGGCCAGCCCGCGTGTCGTCGCCTCCCGGTAGACGAAGGGGCGAAAGCCGACGCCCTGCACGGTGCCCCGGACGCTGATGCGCCAGCGCGCGGCGGCCATCGCCGGCGCGCCGGTCGGAAGTGAGCCTCGTCCCATGGCCGCTCAGACCTCCACCTCGACGGCCTCGAGCCGCAGGTCCTGTGCGTGCGCGTGGCGAGTATCGGTGGACACCGCGATGTCGAGCCGGGCGCCCTCGGCGAGGGTGCCGGCCGCGGCCGTGTTGAAATGCTCGATGAAATGGCTTTCCGACATGTGGCTCAGGGCGCCGAGCCACACCGACACGCCGACGACCCGCCTCGCTCCCTCGGCTTCGGCGATCGTCTCGATGCGATGTATCAGGTTGCGGATCAGCGAGAGTTCATGCATCGGTGTCTGGCTCCTTTACGTGGCCATCGAGTTCGGCTCGCAGCCGGTCACCCACCCGGGCGATCGCCTCGCCGACGGCCGGCGAGAGGGATGCCCCCGGCTCGAACGTCCGGCCCTCGATGGCATAGACGACGCTCGGTGCGGGCAGTTGATCCAGCGCGCGTGCCAGCTCGATGGCGTCCGCCAGGCCCAGGCCGTGGGTGGAGACCGCAAACGATTCCCGGGGCAGCGGCGCGGCGGTCACGTCGAAGCGCCGGATCGTGCCCGCCGGCACCCCGGAGACGCAGGCGTCGACCAGATAGACCGCGGATGCCTGCCCGAGCAGCGTGAGCAGCGACGTCGCCTCGCCGTCGTGGGTGAGGATCGCCACGGACTCCGGCAGCCTGCCGGCGAGCCATGCAGCCACCGCGAGCCCGGCGGCGTCGTCGCCGCGCTCCGGGTTGCCGATACCGATGACGAGCGTGCGGTCCATGAGTCAGCCCCGGTCCAGATCGAGTCGCAGGAAGTGGGTGGCGCAGGAGATGCAGGGGTCGTAGTTGCGCACCGTCTGTTCGCAGTGATGGCGCAGCTCGTCGTCCGGCAGGTCGAGGAAGCCCTCCACGTACTCGGCGAGGTCCTCCTCGATGCTGGCCTGGTTCTGCGAGGTGGGCGGAACGATCCGGGCGTCGGCGATCGTGCCGTCGGCCGCGAGTCGGTAGCGATGATAGAGCAGGCCACGTGGCGCCTCGGTGGCGCCGTGGCCGATGCCGGCGCATGGGGTGACGGCGATGGCCGGGCGCTCGGGTTCCTCATAGGCGTCGATGAGGCGCAGCGCCTCGTCGCAGGCGAACAGCACCTCCACCGCGCGCACCACGATGCTCTGGAAAGGATTGCGGCAGACCGGCCCCAGCCCGGCCTCGCGTGCGGCTTGCTGCACGGCGGGGGGCAGGCGCGCGAAGTTGAGCGCATACCGCGCCAGCGGCCCGACGAGATAGCTCGAGCCGTCGTCGATCAGGCGCGACTGCAGCGCCGTCGATCGTGCCACCTGATGCTCCGCGAAGTGCGCGTCGTACTCGTCGGGGGGAATGTCGAGGCCGCGGCTGGAGGCGATGCGGCCCCGGTTGAACGGGTATTCCTCGGGATGGGCGAGCGCGACGAAGGTGTAGTCGCGCTCGCGGTCGGGAAAGTCGAAGCCGGCCACCCAGTCAAGCGTCTCGGCGGCCAGCTCCCGCGCGTGCTTCAGCGTCTCCGCGAGCCCGGCCAGCTCGCCTCGGCGCGGCACGCGATAGAAGCCGCCGACGCGGACATTGATCGGATGGATCTCGCGCCCGCCGAGCAGCGTCATGATGTCGTTGCCGGCCTTCTTGAGGGCCAGTCCGCGGCGGACGGCCTCGCCGTGATCGCGGGCCATGTCGATCGCCCCGGCGTAGCCGAGGAAGTCCGGCGCGTGCAGCAGGTAGATGTGCAGGGCGTGACTCTCGATCCATTCCCCGCAGTAGAGCAGGCGTCTCAGCTCGCGCAGCGGCCCGTCGACGGTGACGCCCAGGGCGTTTTCCATCGCGTGGACGGCGCTCATCTGGTAGGCGACGGGGCAGATGCCGCAGATCCGTGCGGTGATGTCCGGCGCCTCGGCAAAGTCGCGGCCACGCAGCAGCGCCTCGAAGAAGCGCGGCGGCTCGAAGATGCTCAGCTCGGCCGAGCGGACCTTGCCACCTCGCACGACCACGCTGAATGACCCCTCGCCCTCGACGCGGGCCAGGTAGCCGACCTTGATGGTCTTACGGGTCATGGCGGTCGCTCTCCTCGCGAAACGCCGGCGCCCCGGCGTTGAAGGTGCGGTAGACGCGCCGCCGGTCCCGGGCGTCTATGCCGAGCGCCTCGAGTTGGGTGTCGAGCGAGACGGCGTTGGGGGTCTCCTGGGGGCCGTAGCAGCCGTAGCAGCCGCGATGGTAGGCCGGGCAGAGGGCCCCGCAGCCGGCATGGGTCACCGGACCCAGGCACGGCGTGCCGTGAGCCACCATCACGCAGACGTTGCCCCTGAGCTTGCAGTCGAGGCACACGCTGTGGGCCGGCGTCACCGGCCGGCGGCCGGCGAGGAAGGCGGTGATCACCTCGAGCAGCTGGTGCTTGGCGATCGGACAGCCGCGCAGCTCGAAGTCGACCGGCACGTGGTCGGCGATCGGCGTGGAGGTCGCCAGGGTCGCGATGTAGTCCGGCCGCGCGTAGACCACGGCGGCGTACTCCCGGACGTCCGCGAAGTTGCGCAGGCCCTGGATGCCGCCCGCCGTGGCGCAGGCGCCGATGGTGACGAGATGAGCGGAGCGTCGCCGCACCTCGCGGATCCGCTCGGCATCGTGCGGCGTGGTGATGGAGCCCTCAACCAGCGACAGGTCATAGCGGCCGCGGAGCTGCCCGCGCGTGGCCTCGGGGAAGTAGGCGATCTCCACGGCGCCCGCGAGGCCCAGGAACTCGTCCTCGCAATCGAGCAGGGTGAGCTGGCAGCCATCGCAGGAGGCGAACTTCCAGACGGCGAGGCGCGGCGTTGCGCGGCGGTTGGCCATGGGTCACAGCTCCTTGAGGCCGAGCAGGCCGCCGAGCCGGTCGTGGCACAAGACCGGGCCGTCGCGGCAGACGAAGACGGGGCCGAACTGGCAATGACCGCACAGGCCCACGGCGCATTTCATGTTGCGTTCCAGGGAAAGATGGATCGCCGCGTCGCCGAGCCCCGCCTCCTTCAGCGCGGCGATGGTGAAGCGCATCATGACCTCGGGACCGCAGACGAACGCCAGGGTGTTCGCGGGGTCGAGCGCCAGGCCGGGGATCAGCCGGGTCACGACCCCCACATGGCCGGTCCAGTCCGACGGTGCATGATCGACCGTCACCCCGATGCGGATATCGTGGCGTCGTTGCCAGGCCGCCAGTTCACGACGGAACAGGATCTCGTCAGGGCTGCGGGTGCCGTAGAGCAGGGCGATGGTGCCGTAACGCTGGCGCTTGGCCAGCAGCCGATAGAGCGCCGGTCGCAGCGGCGCCAGGCCGAGCCCGCCGGCGATCAGCACCACGTCGTGCCCGTGGGCCGCCGCCATCGGCCAGCCGCTGCCGAAGGGGCCGCGCAGGCCGAGGGCGTCGCCGGGCGCCAGGCGCGCCAGGGCGCTCGAGACCGGCCCCACGGCACGGATCGTGTGGACCCGCCGGTTCGTGTCGGCGGGATCCCCGCTCAAGCTGATCGGCACCTCGCCGACGCCGAAGGCGGTCAGCATGTTGAACTGGCCGGGCTGGAAGGCCGTGGCGTCGTCCGCCGCGATGTCGAGCGTGACCGTCCGCGGGGCGTCGCGGCGCCGCTTCAGGACCCGCACGACGCGTGGCGTCAGCGGATCGCCCGGCGGCGCGCGGTCAGGACGGGCTGCCATAGACATCGAGCATCTGCCGCTGGGTGCCGTGCAGGCGTTCGATCAGGATCGGCACGACGCGCTTCATCACCTCGAAGCCCAGGTCATGGTCCTGCTCGCATTTCCGGCGCAGGCAGACGGCATCCATGGCGATCGCCCGGATGGGTTCCAGCGCCCGGGCGTCGTAGGCCCAGCGGTAGGGCGGGACGAGCCAGGAGAGACCGACGAGTTCGCCGGCATCGAGGGTCCGGAACACGATCGCGCCTTGCCCCGGTGTCGGGGTTTCCAGGGCGACGCGGCCCTGGCGCAGCAGGAAGAGCCGGTCGGCCGCCTCCCCCTCGTGAAAGAGATAGTCGCCCGCCCTGAAGCGGACATTCGTCGCGCAGCCGCAGACCAGCTGGCAAAACGCCTCGTCGAGGCCGGCGAAGAGGGGATGCGCGCGGATGATGGGCTCCAGCCCGACGCGGGTCATGTCGGCGCCCCGTCACGGGTCTCGCGGATGGCGCGGACCTCCTCGGTGATGTCGATGCCGACTGGGCACCAGGTGATGCAGCGTCCGCAACCCACGCAGCCGGAGGTGCCGAACTGGTCGTGCCAGGTCGCCAGCTTGTGGGTCATCCACTGGCGGTAGCGGGCGCGGCCGCTGGCACGCACGCTGCCGCCGTGAAGGTAGGAAAAGTCCATCGTGAAGCAGGAATCCCAGCGCCGCGAGCGCGCCGTCTCGGTGCCCGTCAGGTCGCTGGAATCCGCCTCGCTGGTGCAGAAGCAGGTGGGGCAGACCAGAGTGCAGTTGCCGCAGGTCAGGCAGCGCGAGGCCACGTCGTCCCAGCGCGGGTGTTCGAGGTTGGCCAGCAGCAGCTCGCGGACGTCACCAGCCGCCATCTCGCGGCCCATCGAGGCGGCGGTGGCGGCGAGGGTCGCCTCGGCGGCGGCGATCTCCGCGTCGCTGGCCGGGCTGGCCGGCAGCTCGGCCAGCACCTCGCGGCCCGCGGGCGTGCCGGCCTCGACCAGGAAGCGGTGCTCGCCGTCGCCGACGAGCTCGGTCAGCGCCAGATCGAAGCCGTGTTGCGCCTGCGGACCGGTGTCCATGGAGACACAGAAGCAGGTGCCGCCGGCCTCGGCACAGTTGACGGCGACGATGAAGTTGTCCCGCCGACGGGCCTCGTAATGCCCGTCGCGATAGTCGCCGCCGAGCAGGACACGATCCTGGATGGCGATGGCGTGCAGCTCGCAGGCGCGCACGCCGAGCAGGGCGACGCGGGTCGCTTCGGCCGGCTCGGCGACCACGATGATCTCGTCGTCCTCGTGCCGGGCCCGCCACAGGCGCTGCACGGGCGGATGCAGGAAACGCTTCCAGGAGTGCGGTCCCACCGCATAGCCGAACAGGGCGTCATCGCGGCGTCGGGTCAGCCGGTAGTGGCCGGCCTCCTGCTCGTCGGTCCAGCCGGCCGGCAGGTCGTCCAGGGTGTGGATATCGTCGTAGACGATGGCCTGATCGCGCAGCGTCGGGCCGATGACGCGGTAGCCGCGTGCCCGAAGGGCATCGAGCAGCGCCTGGAGCCCGTCGGTGGTCAAGCGTTGGCAGTCTGGCATCCCGCGGCGCACTCCCCATGGGCATGTTGGCCATTGGCACTCTGGCGACATGCCGGGCCGGTGACATGCAGGAAAGCCTAGTCGGCGATGGGCCGGTCGGCCTTGATGAACATCAAGCGAAGGGAGGCGTGCAGGGTTATCCTGGATTCTGCCCGGCCTGGCGGCGGACATTCCGTGAGCGAGCAACGGGTTGCGCTGAGCCGAGATGGCACGCGGCGATCCGCTTTCTCACCTGACATGAAGATTCGTGACGGGACACGGCAGGCCCATGCCCATGCCCATGCCCATGCCGTGTTTCAGGCTGCTGGAGCCATGGGGAGTCTGGAAATGTTCAGTCGGCAGGAAAATGAAAAACCGCCACCCGGCATGACCCGTAAGTGGCGGTTTTCATTAATCTTTTTGGTCGGAGCGACTGGATTCGAACCAGCGACCTCTGCAACCCCATTGCAGCGCGCTACCAAGCTGCGCCACGCTCCGATCCTGTTTCGCCGGTGACTGGAGCCGTGTGGCTTGCCGGCGGAACGAGGCATATATTACGGATTTTTCGGCGGGGTGCAAGTGCCAATTGCACTTGGCATTCAGTCGGTTGGGTGTCTGCGAAAGGCCTGGCGGGTATGAGCGCGATAAATGCGACTTTCGTAGTATAGTTGCGAGTCGTGACACAACGACATGCAAGGGGAACAGGCCATGCCACTGATCATGGGAATGAGTGTTTTGCTGGGTTGCCAGTTCATCGGGGAATTGCTGGTGCGGGCCCTGTCGGTCCCGGTGCCGGGCCCGGTGATGGGCATGGTGGTACTGCTGATCGGTCTGATGATCCGTGGCCGCGTTCCCGGCGCCCTGCGGCTGGCGGGAGAGGGACTGCTGCGCTATCTGACGCTGCTGTTCGTGCCGGCGGGGGTGGGCATCATGGTGCACTTCGGCCTGATCGGCGCGGATATCTGGGTACTGCTGGTGACGCTGGTGGTATCCACCGCGCTGACCATCGTGGTGACGGCCAAGGTGCTCGATAGCCTGGCCCGGCGGCGTTCGGGCGGGGAGGAGGCATGAGTCTGGCGAGTCTCGATCAGCTCTGGGTCTATCTTTCCGGCAATCCGCTGGTCTCGCTGCTGGCGACCCTGATCGCCTTCTACCTGGCGACGCACGTCAACCGTCTGCTGGGGCGTTCGCCCTTCGCGCATCCGGTGCTGGTGGCCATCGCGCTGCTGATTGCCTTTCTTCTGTTCACCGGCATCGATTACGCGACCTATTTCGAGGGGGCGCAGTTCATTCATTTCCTGCTGGGGCCGGCCACGGTGGCGCTGGCGATCCCGCTCTTCGATCATCGCGAGCGGGTGCGTCGCCTGTTGCTGCCGCTGTTGATCGCCTGCCTGTCCGGCATCATCACGGCGGTGAGCTCGACGCTGGGTCTGGCCTTGCTGCTCGGGGCGCAGAAGCCGGTGCTGCTGTCGCTGGCGCCGCGCTCCGTGACGTCGCCGATCGCCATGGGGATCGCCGAGCAGATCGGCGGCATTCCCTCGCTGGCTGCCGCGCTGGTGCTGCTGACCGGCTCCGTGGGGTGCGCCCTGGGGCCGTGGATCCTGCGGCGGCTGCGCATCGAGGACCCCAGCGTCAAGGGCTTCACCATGGGGCTGGCGGCCCACGGGTTCGGAACGGCACACTGCTTCGCCTCGATGGGGGCAATGGCCGGTGCCTTTGCCGGGCTGGCGATGGGGCTGACCGGCATGCTCACGGCCTTCATCCTGCCGTTGATCGTGCAGCTTTTCGGGCTGTGACGCCTCGGGCGTGACTAGATCTCGTCCCAGATGCGTTCACGCAGGTCGTGCGAGAGCTCGCTGACCTTGTGGAAGCGCTGCATGGCCGCATCCGCGACGTTCAGGGCGGCTTCCTGATAGCAGCTGGACAGCTCGGCGGGCGTCGGCGTTTCCTGGTTGCACAAGCAACGCGAGACCTTCTCGCCCGAGCTGGCCACCACCTTGAGGAATTCCGCTTCGTGCTGCATGGCTTCGCCGAGCGCCTGCAGCCAGACAAGTTGCATCCGGGCAAGCGGAGTCGAGGTCTCCAGCCACTGCTGCATCCACCATGTCGTCAGTGATGCGCTGTCCTCGAGGGCCGCAGCCGCCGGACGCTTGCGGGTCTTTGAATCCGCCATGGAGAACTCTCCTGTGGGTGGCTGAAACTGGGCTTGAGTATAGATGCTGAAGCGGGAGATGAAGACGGCATGCGACGTGACGACGCCCGAATACTGACCGGTGTCATGAGTGGGAAAGCCACTGGCGTTGAAGAGCCTGCCGGCTGGTGTCCTGTTGGCATGTGGCGACGGTTGGGTCGGCCGTCAGGGCGACGTATACTGCGCGGATTTTGCGGCAAAGAGTCAGCGAGGATTGCATGAGTGTCACCACGGCCTGGATGTTGCTGCTGGCCGGCCTGGTTCTGGTTGCCGGGCTGGCAGGCTATGCGTTTTTCCTCTGGCGTGAGGTGGGGCGTCGTCGTCGCTTTCGCGAGGACGAGGTGCGGCGGGCCAACCGCAACTGCCTGGAGAGCCTCGATGCCATCGCCCGCGCCATGCTGGCCGAGCAGGTGAACCTGACCGAGGGCAGCTGGCGCTGCAAGGTGCTGCTGGAGATCATCGATCCACAACTGCTGGAGCGCGATGCCTTTCGGCCCTTCGGCGAAGTCCACCGGCGCACGTCGCACCTGCGTACCCATTCGGCGCGACGCGAGCTGGCACCGCGCGAGCGCATGCGCGAGGATCGCGAGCGGCTGACGGTGGAGTCGGAGCTGCGCCAGGAGGTGCTCGCCGCGGCCCAGGCCGTGCTGGATTTCAAGCAGCGCTGGCCGGCCAGTCTGCATTGATTGCCCCCTTCAACAGGAGTCCTGCCATGTCCCCGTCATTGCTGGATACGCCGCTGAGCGAGATTCGCCACGCCCTGCATGCGCGCCCCGAGCTGTCGGGTGACGAGAGGCGCACCGCCGAGCAGGTGGCCCTCTGGCTGGAAGAGGCCGGGGCGGATAGCGTGCTGCGCCACCTGGGCGGGCACGGCGTGGCCGGCGTGTTCCGGGGCGCGGCTCCGGGGCCGCGGGTGATGCTGCGTGCCGAGCTCGATGCGCTGCCGATTCGCGAGCAGGGAGAGCGTTCCTGGCGCTCGTGCCACGAGGCCGTGGCCCACAGCTGCGGTCATGATGGACACATGAGTGCCCTGCTGGGGGTCGCGCAGCAGCTGGCTCGGCGACGTCCGGCCAGAGGCGAGGTGGTGCTGCTGTTCCAGCCCTCGGAAGAAACCGGCGACGGGGCCGGACGCATCGTCGACTCGGCCGCCTTCGAGACAATCCGGCCGAACCATGTCTATGCCATGCACAATCTGCCCGGTCGGCCGCTGGGCGAGGTTTCGGTGCGCCCCGGGGCGTTCAGCTGCGCCTCCCGGGGGCTGGTCGTGCGGCTCAACGGCCTGTGTTCGCATGCCGCTCATCCGGAACTGGGGCGCAGCCCGGCGATGGCCATGTGCCGCATCCTCCAGGGACTCAAGCGCCTTCCGCTGCAGCTGCCCGACGATCACGGGCTGGTCATGGTCACGTTGATCCATGCGCGTCTGGGCGAGGTGGCCTTCGGCACGTCGCCGGGGCAGGCGGAGGTCATGGCGACCCTGAGGACCGCCAGCGACGACATGATGCGGGCGCTGGCCGAGGCGGCGGTCTCCCTGGTGCAGGCCGAGGCGGAGGAGGATCAGCTGGGTGTCGAGATCGACTGGTGTGACGTGTTCGCGGCCACCGTCAATGCCCCCTCGGCCGTGTCGGTGATCGAGATGGCGGCCCGGCAGGCGGGGGAGTCGGTGGTCCGCCTGGAGACGGCGCATCGCTGGTCGGAGGATTTCGGCGTGCTGGCGGCGAGTGGCGAGGGGGCCATGTTCACGCTGGGCAGCGGCGAGCAGTGCCCGCCCTTGCACCATCCGGCGTATGATTTTCCTGATGTCCTGATTGAGCGGGCCGTCACTCTTTTCACCGGGATTGTCGCTCATCATCTGGATTGAGCGGCCCGAGCGGGCGGTGTTTGCATCGGCCATGACCATGCGTCACGATGATGGCTGCTATTCTTGTTGAGAAATTGTCGTTGATAGCGGCAAGGGAAAAGAGGGGGCACTGGCCGACTTTCTGGTGCTGTGCTTTCTTTTCAGGGGAATGCGTCAACTGGATCAGCGCATCCCCGGACTTGGGTTCGCGGTGTTTGGAACCCGCCAAGTAACGACACGTTACGCTGAGCGCTGTGTTAAGAAGGAGTCTTACATGAAGAAATCAACGACTGGCTTGCTGCTTGGTTCCGCCCTGGTGATCGGTTTGTCGGGCTGTGCCAGCTCCGGCTCCCAGTCCATGGGCGACAGCCAGAAGGATGCGTGGTATCAGTCTCCGTTCGTCTGCGGCCTGGCCGGCGGGCTGATCGGCGGCGGCATCGGCTATGCGTCCAGCAGCGATGCCGACGAGGAAGATGGTGCAGCCATCGGTAGCGTGGCAGGTGCCACTGCCGGCGCTCTCCTGTGTGCCGATTACGGCAGCCAGGCAACCGACAGCGACGGTGATGGCGTGCCCGACGAGCGCGACCAGTGCCCCAACACGCCGGCCGGCGTGGCCGTGGATGCCGACGGCTGCCCGCTGGACACCGACGGTGACGGCGTGCCGGATTACAAGGACGAGTGTCCGGGAACCCCGGCCGGTGTCGAGGTCAATGCCTCCGGCTGCCCGCTGGATTCCGACGGTGACGGTGTGCCCGACTACATGGATCAGTGCCCCGACACCCCGGCGGGTGCCGACGTCAACGCGCTGGGCTGCGAAGCCGATGTGGTCCTGAAGGATGTCAACTTCGAGTTCGACTCCGCGCGCCTTACCTCTCAGGCCGAATCGATCCTGGACGGCGTGGCCGAGAAGCTGGCCAGCAACCCCGGCGTGCGGGTGCGTCTCGAGGGCTATACCGATTCCATCGGCAGCGCGGCCTACAACAAGGACCTGTCTCAGCGTCGTGCGAACTCCGTCAAGGATTACCTGACCTCTCAGGGCATCGCGGCGGATCGCATGAAGGCCATCGGCTACGGTGAATCGCAGCCGATCGCCACCAACGACACCCCGGCAGGGCGCGCCAAGAACCGTCGCGTCGAGCTGGGCGAGTGGAAGCAGCAGTAAGAGGCCGGGTCATCGCGCCGGTTGCCGGCGCGTGACACGCCAGAGGGGCGCTTCGGCGCCCCTTTTTGCTGTCTGGCATCCGGCCTGCAGCCCGGGTGTGCCCGGCCGGGGTGGACGCTCGGCATGGCGGCTGCTACTGTCGTGGCCCTTCCGGGTGCTGCCCCCGGCACTGTCCTCATGCCGTGCCACCAGCAGGAGGCCACGGCCATGATGGCCGGAGGCGGCGACCCGGGTATCGCGACCTACACTGACCAACTCCGCGACATGTGATCCCTGGTATGGATCACCACTGCGCTCAAGGATGCCTGATGCCCATCGTGACTCTTCCGGACGGCAGCCAACGCTCGTTCGACGCCCCCCTCACCGTGATGCAGCTCGCCGAGTCGATCGGCCCGGGTCTGGCCAAGGCCTGCGTGGCCGGCAAGATCGATGGCGTGCCGGTCGATGCCGCCGACCTGATCGACCATGATGCCGAGGTGGCGATCCTGACCGCCCGCGACCCCGAGGGGCTGGAGGTCATTCGTCACTCCTGTGCCCACCTGATCGGTCATGCGGTCAAGCAGCTTTATCCGGATGCCAAGATGGCGATCGGCCCGGTGATCGATGACGGCTTCTATTACGACATCGACTTCGGCCGCTCGGCGACGCCCGAGGATCTCGAGGCGATCGAGAAGCGCATGAAGCAGCTGATCGACAGGGACTACGACGTGGTCCGTGAATATGTCGATCGTGATCGGGCCATGTTGACCTTCCTGCATCGCGACGAGCCCTACAAGCAGGAGATCGTGCGCGGGATCCCGGAAGGCGAGACGATCCGGCTCTATCATCACGAAGAGTACACGGACATGTGCCGTGGTCCGCACGTGCCCAACACGCGGCATCTCAAGGCCTTCAAGCTGACCAAGCTGGCCGGTGCCTACTGGCGAGGCGATGCCAGCAAGCCGATGCTGACGCGTATCTACGGCACGGCCTGGCCCGACAAGAAACAGCTCAAGGCCTATCTCAAGCGCCTCGAGGAAGCCGAGAAGCGTGACCATCGCAAGCTCGCCAAGAAGATGGATCTCTTCCACCTGCAGGAAGAGGCGCCGGGCATGGTCTTCTGGCACCCCAACGGCTGGACCATGTACCAGGCGCTCGAGCAGTACATGCGTCGCGTGCAGATCGAGAACGGCTATCAGGAGATCAAAACGCCGCAGGTGGTGGACCTGTCGCTGTGGAAGAAGTCCGGCCACTGGGGGCACTATTCGGAGCTGATGTTCGCCACCGAGTCCGAGAAGCGCGAATATGCAGTCAAGCCGATGAACTGCCCGTGCCACGTCCAGGTCTTCAACCAGGGGCTGAAAAGCTACCGGGACCTGCCGCTGCGCCTGGCGGAGTTCGGCAGCTGTCACCGCAACGAGCCGTCGGGCTCCCTGCACGGCCTGATGCGGGTACGAGGCTTCACTCAGGACGATGCCCATATCTTCTGTACCGAGTCGCAGATCCAGGCCGAGGCGGAGGCGTTCATCGCGCTGACGCTCAAGGTCTACCGGGATCTGGGCTTCGAGGATGTCGAACTCAAGCTGTCGACGCGTCCGGACTCCTTCGTCGGCGAGATCGAGGACTGGGAACGGGCCGAGAAGGGGCTTGCCGAGGCGCTCAATGCCTCCGGGCTCGAGTGGGAGCTGCTGCCCGGAGAAGGGGCCTTCTACGGACCCAAGATCGAGTTTTCCCTGCGCGACTGCCTCAACCGCGTCTGGCAGTGCGGCACGCTGCAGCTCGACTTCAACCTGCCTGGCCGCCTGGGCGCCCAGTACGTCGACGAGGACGGCTCGCGCAAGACACCGGTGATGCTCCACCGTGCGATCCTCGGTTCCTTCGAGCGTTTCCTGGGAATCCTCATCGAGCACTACGCCGGCGCCATGCCGTTGTGGCTGGCACCGCAGCAGGCCGTCGTGCTGACCATCACCGACGCGCAGCGCGATTACGCGCTTGCCGTGGCGCAGCGCTTGCAGAAAATCGGTCTGCGCGTCAAGGCGGACTTGAGGAACGAGAAGATCGGCTTTAAAATCCGTGAGCATACGCTGCAGAAAATCCCCTACCTGCTGGTCGTGGGGGACAAGGAAATTGAATCGGATTCAGTCGCCGTTCGTACCCGTAGTGGTGAGGACCTGGGCAGCATCAGGGTCGATGACCTGATTGCCCGCCTCGAGGCAGAGCGGGGCTGACGACAACGTTAACCTGAACGGAGACGTAACGATCAAGCGGAACAATCAGCGCGGGCGTCCACAAGACAAGCGCCCTCCCATGAACGACCGCATCCGTGAAGACGAAGTGCGGTTGATCGATAGCGACGGTGAGCAGGTCGGTGTGGTGCCGACCCGCGAAGCGCTCGAGCGCGCCGAAGAGGCCGGCATGGATCTCGTGCAGATTTCCAATGCCGACCCCATCGTCTGTAAAATCATGGATTACGGTAAATTCCTCTTCGAGCAGAAGAAGCAGAAGTCGGCTCAGAAGAAGAAGACCAAGCAGATCCAGGTCAAGGAAGTCAAGTTCCGGCCTGGTACCGACGAGGGCGATTATCAGGTCAAGCTCAAGAACCTGACTCGCTTTCTCGAAGGGGGTGACAAGGGTAAGGTCACCCTGCGATTCCGGGGGCGCGAGATGGCACACCAGGACATCGGCCGCAAGCTGATGGAACGGATTGCTGCCGATCTCGAGGAACTGGCCAGTGTGGAGTCCTTCCCCAAGATGGAAGGTCGCCAGATGGTCATGATTCTGGCTCCCAAGAAGAAGTGATCCGAGGGCAGTTGAACGGGTGGTCGTGCGGCAAGCGCGGCCATCGGCCACGGATTTTCTAAAGAAACCCGAGCGGAGACTTTCTCCATGCCGAAGATCAAGAGCAACAGTGGCGCGGCCAAGCGCTTCAAGAAGACGGCCAACGGCTTCAAGCACAAGCAGTCGTTCCGCAGCCACATCCTGACCAAGAAGTCCACCAAGCGTAAGCGTCAGCTGCGCGGCATGAAGCAGATCCATGACGCCGACAAGGCACTGGTTCGCCGCATGCTGCCCAACCTGTAACGCCTTGGTCGAATTCACTAACGTCAGGAGATTGCCATGACTCGCGTCAAGCGTGGCGTCGTAGCACGCCGCCGTCACAAGAAAATCATGAAGCAGGCCAAGGGCTACTACGGTGCCCGGTCTCGCGTGTTCCGCGTCGCCAAGCAGGCGGTCATCAAGGCAGGCCAGTACGCCTACCGCGACCGTCGTCAGCGCAAGCGCCAGTTCCGTGCGCTGTGGATCTCGCGGATCAACGCCGCGGCCCGTCAGAACGGCCTGTCCTACAGCCGCTTCATCGCCGGCCTGAAGAAGTCCGGCATCGAGATCGACCGCAAGGTCCTGGCCGATCTCGCCGTTCACGAAAAGGCTGCCTTTGCCGCTATCGTCGAGAAGGCCAAGGCTGCCCAGTAAGCGAGATGACCACCGGTAGCCTGTGGGTTGCCGGTCGTGCATCGTGAACGTCACAGGGGAAGAGCAGCCGCTCTTCCCCTGTTTTTTTGGACCCGCATTCCGGGATCCCTGACTCAGAATCGGAGCGTAACGGATGGAGCATCTATCCACTCTGGTCAACGAGGCTCGCCAGGCCATCCAGGCTGCCGAGACAGTCGCAGCGCTGGATGAGGTCCGGGTACGTTATCTGGGCAAGAAGGGCGAGATCACCGCCTTGCTCAAGGGCCTGGGCAAGTTGCCGGCCGAGGAACGCCCCCAGGCCGGCGAACAGATCAACCAGGCTAAGCAGGCGCTCAACGCCGACCTCGAGACACGTCGCCGGGCGCTCGAGCAGGCCGCGCTGGAGGCCCGTCTGGCCGAGGAGCGTGTCGATGTCACGCTGCCGGGACGTGGCTCGGCGACGGGTGGCCTGCACCCCGTGACGCGCACGCTGGAGCGCATCGAGGGCCTGTTCACGCATATCGGTTTCGACGTGGCCGTCGGCCCCGAGATCGAGGACGACTACCACAACTTCGAGGCGCTCAACATTCCGGCGCATCACCCCGCACGCGGCATGGCCGATACCTTCTACTTCGATGCCGGCCGCCTGCTGCGCACCCACACCTCGCCGGTGCAGGTGCGGACCATGGAAACCCAGGCGCCGCCGATCCGCATCGTGTGCCCCGGGCGGGTCTACCGCAGCGATTCCGACCTGACCCACACGCCGATGTTCCACCAGGTCGAGGGGCTGCTGGTCGACGAGGACGTGAGCTTCGCGGACCTCAAGGGCACCATCGAGGGCTTCCTGCACGCCTTCTTCGAGCGCGACGACCTGTCGGTGCGCTTCCGGCCGTCGTACTTCCCGTTCACCGAGCCTTCCGCGGAAGTGGACATCCAGTGCGTGATGTGCAGTGGCGAAGGGTGCCGGGTCTGCTCGCACAGCGGCTGGCTCGAGGTCATGGGCTGCGGCATGGTGCACCCGGAAGTGTTCCGCCACTCCGGCATCGACAGCGAGCGCTACAAGGGCTTCGCCTTCGGCATGGGCGCCGAGCGCCTGGCCATGCTGCGCTATGGCGTGAACGATCTGCGGCTGTTCTTCGAGAATGATCTGCGCTTTCTGCGCCAGTTCGCCTGAGCGACACAAGGAGACGGGATCTCAAGATGAAATTTTCCGAACAATGGCTGCGTGAGTGGGTGTCGCCGGCCCTGTCGACCCAGGCGCTGGCCGACCAGATCACCATGGCCGGGCTCGAGGTGGATGCTGTCGAGCCCGTGGCGAGCGACTTCAGCGGGGTCGTGATCGCCGAGGTCATCAGCCGCGAGCCGCATCCTGATGCCGACAAGCTGAACGTCTGTCGTGTCGACGATGGCTCCGGGGAACCGGTTCAGGTGGTCTGCGGCGCGCCCAACGTCGCCGCCGGCCAGAAGGTGCCGTTCGCCCGGGTCGGCGCAGTGCTGCCGGGCGACTTCAAGATCCGGAAGGCCAAGCTGCGGGGCGTCGAGTCGCGCGGCATGATCTGCTCGGCCTCCGAGCTGGGACTGGAAGAGGAAACCTCCCCGGGGATTCTCGAGCTGCCGCCGTCCGCGCCGGCCGGCGACGATTTCCGGGCCTGGCTGTCGCTCGACGACCACACCATCGAGATCGACCTGACGCCCAACCGTGGCGACTGCCTGAGCCTCAAGGGCGTGGCGCGGGAGGTTGGCGTGCTCAACCGCATGGCCGTCGAATCGCCGGCGATCGCCGAGCAGCCGGCCGTCTGCGAGGATACCTTCCCGGTCGCGGTCAGCGCCCCCGAGGCGTGTCCGCGTTATGTCGGTCGGGTGGTGCGCGGGGTCGACGTCGGCGCGGAAACGCCGCTGTGGATGGTCGAGCGCCTGCGCCGCAGCGGGGTGCGCTCGATCAACGTCATCGTCGACATCACCAACTACGTGATGCTCGAGCTGGGGCAGCCGATGCACGCCTTCGATCTGGCCGAGCTGGTCCGGACAATCGAGGTGCGTCATGCCCGCGACGGGGAGACCCTGGTACTGCTCGACGGTCAGGAGATCGCGCTGCGTCCCGATACCCTGGTGATCGCCGATGCCGACAAGCCGCTGGCCATGGCCGGCATCATGGGCGGCGAGCACTCCGGCGTGAACGAGGCGACGCGCGACGTCTTCCTCGAGTCGGCCTTCTTCACGCCGCTGGCGGTGGCCGGTCAGGCGCGCTCCTACGGGCTGCACACCGATTCCTCGCACCGCTTCGAGCGGGGGGTCGATCCGGCACTGACCTGGCAGGCGATCGAGCGCGCCACCGAGCTGCTGACCCGCATCGCCGGCGGTCGCCCCGGCCCGGTCAGCGAGACGGCAAGCCCCGATCACCTGCCCGCCGCGCGTCGGGTGCGCCTGCGTGCCGAGCGGATCGAACAGTGCCTGAACCTGGCGCTGCCCGGCGAGGAGGTCGTCGAGATCCTCGATCGGCTGGGCATGCCGGCGGTGGTCGAGGCACTGGGCGCCTGGCAGGTCAGCGTGCCCAGCTGGCGCTTCGACGTGAGCATCGAGGAGGACCTGATCGAGGAGCTGGCGCGCATTCACGGCTACAATCGCCTGCCGGCACGGCGCCCGCCGGTGCGGTTGGGGCTGAGCGCCGACAACGAAGCACGGCAGCCGCTGGCACGCCTGCGGCGTCAGCTGGTGGCCCGTGACTTCCAGGAAGCCATCACCTACAGCTTCGTAGCGCCCGACCTGCAGGGCATGCTGGCCCCCGATGCCGTGGCGCCGCGCCTGGCCAACCCCATCTCCAGCGACATGGCGGTGATGCGGGCGAGCCTGTTTCCGGGGCTGGTCAAGGCGCTGATGCACAACCTCAATCGCCAGCAGAGCCGGGTGCGCTTGTTCGAGGCGGGGCTGGTCTTCCGCGGCGAGCTCGATTCGCTCGAGCAGGTACCCATGCTGGGAGCGCTGGTCGCCGGCCCGCGCAGCCCCGAGGGGTGGGCAGGCGGCCGGGACACGGTGGATTTCTTCGATCTCAAGGGCGATCTGGAAAGCCTCTTCGCCCTGAGTGGCAGTGCAGACGACTGGCGCTTCGAGCCGGCGACCCACCCGGCGCTGCATCCGGGGCAGACGGCACGCATCCTGCGTGACGGCCGCCCGGTCGGCTGGCTGGGTGCGCTGCATCCCGGGGTTCGCCATGAGCTGGGCATCAGGGCCGAGGTCTTCGTGTTCGAGGTCGAGCAGGCGGCGTTGCTCGAGGGGCGGCTGCCGATCTTCGCGCCGCTGTCGCGCTTCCCCGAGGTGCGCCGCGATTTGGCGCTGGTGGTGGAGGCGACGGTACCGGTTCAGGCGCTGCTCGACACGCTGCGCGAGCAGGCCGGCGAATGGCTGACCGACCTGCACCTGTTCGATGTCTATCACGGCAGGGGCGTGGCCGAAGGCCACAAGAGTCTGGCCCTGGGCTTGACCTGGCAGCATCCTTCGCGCACGCTGAATGACGAGGAAATCAATCAGTTAGTCGAGGCGATCGTTGCCGAGTCGAAGCATCGCTTCGGGGCCGAGTTGCGCGGCTGATGTCGTCATCCTGCACGAGGGAGTGATCATGGGGGCGTTGACCAAGGCGGAGTTGGCCGAACATCTGCATGCCGAGCTGGGCGTGTCCAAGCGTGAAGCCAAGTCGATGGTGGAAGCGTTCTTCGAGGAGATCCGCGGTTGCCTGCGCGAGAACGAGCAGGTCAAGCTGTCGGGATTCGGCAACTTCGATCTGCGCGACAAGCGCGAGCGCCCCGGCCGCAACCCCAAGACGGGCGAGGAGATTCCCATTTCGGCACGTCGTGTGGTCACCTTCCGCCCGGGGCAGAAGCTCAAGGCGCGGGTCGAGAGCTACGATGGCCCCCATGACTGAGGCTCCCGTGACTGAGCGAGTGCCGGTCTGACGAGACGCAAACAAAGGGCCCCACCTTGACGGTGGGGCCCTTTGCGTAGCGAACGCCGTAATGCGCTCAGGGGAACAGATGGGACAGTCGAGTGGCCAGCATGATGTTGCCCGTGGCCTTGAGCCGCCCGGACATGAAGGCCTGCATGCCGCTGAGCTCACCGCTCATCACCCCCTTGAGCGTCGCGCTGTCGGTACTCAGCGTGACGGAGGGGTCGTCGTGTTCTCCCGACTGGATGTCCAGCGTGCCGTCCTGAACGGTCAGATAATAATCGTCGGCATCGCTGATGTGGAATTGAAAGGTTTCGTCCATGCCCCGGGCGGCCTGGGGATCGAAGCGGGACCGTAGCATGTCGATGACGCGAGAGGCGTTGCTCATGAAGACTTCCTGATCTGGGCAATGACGTTCCCGTAGCGTATTTAAAACAGATGTTTGAATCAAGCGTGCCGTTGCGGGAGATATTCCGGAGCGGGATGCCTGCCAGAGGAGGTGTGGAGCGTGACGGAGTGGATTGCACACTATGGCCTGTTCCTGGCCAAGATGGCGACGCTGGCGGTGCTGGTGCTGGCCGTCCTGGCGGTCACCTTCCGCCGGCGTGGCGGCGACTCGGATCGTACACGGCTGCGGGTCGAGGAGTGGAATGCGCGCTATCGCGCCCGGCGGCGTCAGTTGCACCTGGCGACCCTCGACAGGAAGGCACGCCGGGCGGCACACAAGGCCTTCAGGCGCGAGGACAAGTCGCGTCACAGGGCGTCGCCCCGGGCCACAGCCGAGCGCGTCTGGGTCATCGACTTCCATGGCGACATCAAGGCGTCCGGGACGCAGCGGCTGGCCGAAGAGGTGTCACTGCTGCTGGACGCCGCCGAGCAGGGCGATGAAGTGGTCGTGCGCCTGGAGTCCGGCGGCGGGCTGGTGCATGCCTACGGCCTGGCTGCCGCCGAGCTTGACCGCCTGCGCGATGCCGGATTGCGCACTACCGTCTGTGTCGACAAGGTGGCCGCGAGCGGCGGCTACATGATGGCGTGCTGCGCCGACCGGCTGCAGGCGGCGCCGTTCGCGGTGCTGGGCTCGATCGGTGTGGTGGCCCAGCTGCCCAACCTGCACCGTCTGCTCAAGCGCCACGATATCGATGTCGAGCTGCTGACCGCCGGGCGCTACAAGCGCACCCTGACCGTGTTCGGCGAGAATACCGAGGAAGGGCGCGAGAAGTTCGTCGAGGACCTGGAGAACACGCACGCACTGTTCAAGGCCTTCGTGGCCGAGCGGCGCCCGGCGCTGGATATCGAGGCCATTGCCACCGGTGAAATCTGGTACGGGCGCCAGGCCGTGGAGAACGGACTGATCGACGCCGTCATCACCAGCGAGGCCTACCTGCTCGAGCGCATGCGCGAGGCACGGGTCTTCCATGTCGCCCTCGAGCAGCGTCGCGGTCTGGCCGAGCGGTTGGGGGCGGGCGTTTCGCAGGGCGTCGAGCGTGGGGTCCAGCGGCTCTATGAAGTGCTGGAGGCGAGCCGCTGGCAACGACGCTGACCGGCGGCGTCAGCGGCCGGGGAACAACCCGGCCAGGGTCTCCACCAGGGCACGAGCGTGATGGCCGTGCAACGAATAGTAGATGGTCTGGGAGGCACGTCGTGTGCTGACCAGCCCCTCTCGACGCAGGATGGCCAGGTGCTGGGACAGCGCCGATTGGCTCAATGCCAGGCGCTTGTTGAGTTCCGAGACCGACAGCTCGGTGTCATCGAGCAGGCACAGGATACGCAGCCGGTTCTCGTTGGCCATGGCCTTCAGCAGGTTGGTAGCGTCGGTGATCGCCGTACTGTCGGGATCAAGCAGCCGGGCGGCTGACTGACGAGTGCTCATTGGGGATCTCCTGGGATAACGGGTCACGCGTGCTGCGCGTGGTTCGGGCCACGTTTGTCGCTTGTTGTTGTCGGCGGCATCTTCGGGCGGTGCATTGTGCTTTCGCGGCAGGCTCGACGGCGGGATGATCCCTCGAGGCGCTTGTGCCCGGCAGCGGCGCATCTGCCTTCATTACTGATTTAGTGAATTGTCATTCACGCTGCAAATGTCCGACAGGCATTGATTTAACGGAAAATCATCGGAGGAGACTGAGGAGACACTATCGGCCTGACAACTTGTCGACAAGATTGTCGTGACAATCGGCCCGGCGATGAAGTTTCCGGCAATCCTGGCCGGTTTTAGTCGATGGTATGAAGGTAAACGCTGGAGACTGTTCTAGAGTGTCAACAATCGGCAGACATTCCCGGTCTGTCGAGCCACACCAATTCTCTCGACACGGCAGGAACTTCATGAGCGCGTATCAGGCCGAATACCAGCGATCGATCGAACAACCGGAAGCCTTCTGGGCGGAGCAGGCGCAGCGGATTCCGTGGTTCACGCCTCCCGAACGCGTTCTCGAACACGACGAGCACGGGCATGCCCGCTGGTACGGGGATGGCATCCTCAATACCTGCCATGTGGCCATCGATCATCATGTCGAGAACGGGCGGGGCGAGCAGCCGGCGATCCACTGGGATTCACCGGTCAGCCAGTCGCGACGGACGCTGACCTATCGCGAACTGCGTGACGAGGTCGCGCGGTTTGCCGGGGCGTTGCGTGACCTGGGGGTCGAGAAGGGCGACCGGGTGGTGATCTACATGCCGATGGTGCCGGAGGCGCTGGTCGCCATGTACGCCTGTGCCCGACTGGGTGCGGTGCACTCGGTGGTCTTCGGCGGCTTTGCGCCGCACGAACTGGCGGTGCGCATCGACGACGCGCAGCCCCGGGTGGTCGTGGCCGCTTCCTGCGGCATCGAGTTCGAGCGGGTCGTGCCCTACAAGCCGATTCTCGATGCCGCGCTGGCGCAGAGTACGCACCGGCCGGACGCCTGCGTGATTCTTCAGCGTCCGTCGCTGCCCGCCGAGCTGGGGGCAACCGATCACGACTGGGCGGATGTGGCGGCAAGGGCGCAGCCGGCACCCTGCGTGCCCGTGGCGGCCACCGATCCGCTCTATATCCTCTACACCTCCGGGACCACGGGCAAGCCCAAGGGCGTGGTGCGCGATCACGGCGGCCATGCCGTGGCGCTGCACTACTCGATGGAACGCGTCTACGGCATGACGCCCGGTGAGGTGTTCTTTTCCGCGTCCGACGTGGGCTGGGTCGTGGGGCACTCCTATATCGTCTATGCGCCGCTGATCTATGGCTGCACGACCCTGGTCTACGAGGGCAAGCCGGTACGCACCCCCGACGCGGGTGCCTTCTGGCGGTTGATCGAGACCTATCGGGTCAACGTCTTCTTCACGGCGCCGACGGCCTTCCGGGCGATCAAGAAGGAGGATCCGGACGGCCGGCATCTGCCGCAGTACGATATCAGCAGCCTGCGGACGCTGTTCCTGGCCGGCGAGCGGCTCGATCCGCCGACCTTCTACTGGCTGGAAGGGCTGCTCGATGTGCCGGTGATCGATCACTGGTGGCAGACCGAGACCGGCTGGCCGATCGCCGCCAACCTGCAGGGACTCGAGCCGATGCCGACCAAGGCGGGCTCGGCGACCATGCCGGTGCCGGGCTACGCCGTGGCGGTGCTGGACCCCCACGGTGAGCCCGCGGCCCCCAACGAGCAGGGCAGCGTGGTGATTCGCGAGCCGATGCCGCCCGGCTGTCTGGCAGGCATCTGGCGGGATCCGCAACGGTTCCAGCGTGCCTACCTGTCCACCTTCGCGGGCTGTTACCTGACCGGCGACGGTGGCTACTTCGATGAGGAGGGCTATCTGTTCATCATGGGTCGCACCGACGATGTCATCAATGTCGCCGGGCATCGCCTGTCCACCGGTGAGATGGAAGAGGTGGTCGGCGAGCATCCGGCGGTGGCCGAGTGTGCAGTCATCGGGATCCAGGACCCGATAAAGGGTCAGGTGCCGATCGCGCTGGTGATCCCCAAGGATGGCTACGACGGCGACGACGAGGCGCTGGAGGCGGCCCTGAGCGAACGCGTGCGCGAGCGCATCGGCGCCATCGCCAGTCTGCGTCAGGTGCTGGTGGTGTCGCGCCTGCCCAAGACCCGCTCCGGCAAGATCCTGCGCAAGCTGCTGCGCAATATCGCCGACGGCGAGCGCTATGGCGTGCCCTCGACCATCGATCATCCGGCGAGCCTGCAGGACGTGCACGAGACGATGGTCGCCCGCGAGGTGGGGCAGGCCAGCCAGGCGCGTCCCGCGGATTGAGTCGCATGGCGCGGGCTGGCCGCCGGGCGGTCGTGCCCGCTACGGGCCGACGCCCTCGATCAGCCCGGCGATCACCGTCTTGACGAGAAAGGCGCCCAGGCCGGCTCCCAGGACCACGAACAGCATCACGGTCCCCAGCCGGCCGGCCCGCGAACGGCGGGCCAGATCCCAGATGATGAACCCCATGAACAGCATCAGGCCGCCGATCATCACCGGCGTGATCCAGGCTTCGACGATGCGGGTCATGCCTGTCCTCCAGCGCGCAAATCGCCAGTATAACGAGCCGTCGACGGACGCGCAGGCCGCCCTGCCGTCGATGCCGGATTCATGCTAGTATCCGAGCAAATTTCTCAAGCAAGTCGCGGACATGCCTACGCTGAAGATCTTTGTCGGGACCGTGTACGGCGGTGCCCTGGATGTTGCCGAACAGGTCAAGCCCCTTTTCGAGGATGCCGGTTACAGTGTCACCGTGCTGGAGCAGCCGACGCTGGAGGATCTGGTGGAGCCGCTGCCCGATCTGGCGCTGTTCTGCGTGTCCACCACCGGCAGCGGCGATCTGCCCGGCAACCTGACGCCATTCGCCCGGGCGTTGCAGGAGCGTCACCCGGCACTGACCGAGCTGCGTTATGGCCTGATTGCGCTGGGCGACAGCTCCTACGGTGACACCTACTGCGGCGGCGGTCGGCGGCTCGATGCGCTGCTCGAGGAACACGGTGCCCGGCGTCTCGGCGAGCGCCTGGAGGTGGATGCCATGGAAACCTTCATGGCCGATGACGAGGCGCTGCCCTGGGCCGAGCGCTGGATCGACGAGCAGGGACTGCGCCAGGCCTGAGGAGGGCATCGTGAAGCAACGGGTGATGACGCCGGAGCGTGTCAGTGTACTGGTGGGTGTGGCGATCGCCATGCTGGCCAATCTGCCGCGTTACGTGACGGCGGCGGGGCAGTCCGAACGTGCCATGCTGCTGGGCGTGGCACTGGGCGTGGTGGCCCTCGTGGCCCTGCTGTCGTGGCGGCTGCTCGATGCCTCCTCTCGGCAGCGTCTGCCGGGGCTGTTTCGGCGGCTGGGCGTCGCACTGGCGGCGGGACTGATCGCGGTGGCCGTGCTGCAGTGGAGCCAGGGCGGCCTCCAGCGCTGGCTGTGGCTGTCGCACGGCACCACGCTGGGTCTGCTGGGTTATGCCATCCTCGTGGGCTGGCGCCGGCGCGCGCGCGCCTGACACGCAGCGCCACGCCGTCATGCAGTGCCCCGGCCGGTCGGCCGGGGCACTGTCGTCTTCAGGGGCGCGTCACGCGGCGGTCAGGTGAGGGTGTAGCAGGGGACATAGTTGCTGCCCGGCAGCTTCATGCGGCCCTGGGCGACGAAGGAGCCCAGCAGCGCATCCAGGCGCTGCATCAGGGTCTCCTCGGCGTGCAGCCGGAACGGCCCGCGCGCCTCGATCGCCCGGATCCCGGGCTCCTTGACGTTGCCGGCGACGATGCCCGAGAAGGCACGGCGGAGGTTGGCGGCCAGCTCGTGGACGGGTTGCTGGCGGTGCAGGGCGAGCGCCGCCATGGCCTCGTGGGTGGGCTCGAAGGGCTGCTGGAAGGCCGGCTGCACGTTCAGGCGCCAGTTGAAGTAGAAGGCGTCGTGATGGGCCCGGCGGAACTCGGTGACTTCGTCGATGCCCTCGCGCATGGCGCGGGCCACGCCCACCGGGTCATCGATCAGGATCCGGTAGCGCCGGCCGACGGCCTCGCCCAGGGTGTAGCGCAGGAACTCGTCGATGCGCTTGAAGTAGTCGGCGGCGCTCGAGGGGCCGGTCAGGATCACCGGGAAGGGCGTGTCGGCGTTGGCCGGATGCAGCAGGATGCCCAGCAGGTAGAGGATCTCCTCGGCGGTGCCCACGCCGCCGGGGAACACGATGATGCCGTGCCCGACCCGCACGAAGGCCTCGAGGCGTTTCTCGATGTCGGGCATCACCACCAGCTCGTTGACGATGGGGTTGGGCGATTCGGCCGCGATGATGCCGGGCTCGGAGATACCCAGGTAGCGGCCCTGGCGGCGGCGCTGCTTGGCATGCGCCACGTTGGCGCCCTTCATCGGCCCCTTCATGGCGCCGGGGCCGCAGCCGGTGCATATGTCCAGATCCCGCAGGCCCAGATGGTAGCCCACGTCCTTGGTGTAATCGTACTCTTCGCGGGAAATGGAGTGCCCGCCCCAGCAGACCACCAGGCTGGGTTCCCGCGACGACTTGAGGGCACCGGCGTTGCGCAGGATATGAAAGACGGCGTTGGTGGTGCCTTCGCCGGTGGACAGGTCGAAGCGCGGCTGCTGCTGGATCTCGTTGTAGACGTAGACGATGTCGCGCAGGACTGCCGAGAGATGCTCGCGGATGCCGCGAATCATGCGGCCGTCGACGAAGGCGTCGGCCGGGGCGTTGATCAGGCGCAGGCGAATGCCGCGATCCTGCTGCAGGACCTCGATGTCGAAGTCGTGGAAGGCCTCCATGACCGCCAGCCCGTCATCGGTGATCGAGCCGCAGTTGAGCACCGCCAGGGCGCAGCGCCGCAGCAAATCGTGCAGGCCGTTGGCGGACGTGTCGCGCAGCCGATTGACCTCCTGCTGCGAGAGGACCTCGAGACTGCCTTCGGGGGAGATCGTGGTGGAGATTGTTTCGGGCATTGAAGGGTCCTTGTCATGCCATCGTCAAGCATCGTGCCTTGCCGGCGCCAGCGGCGACTCGAGTCGCGCAGCGGGCTCGCGCTGGTGTCCCCGCGGGCCGGGCGTGGGGGCGTGTCCTGAAGGGCAGGCCTCCGACATCGATGCTAACACGCCGCCGGATTCCCCGCAGCGCTGCGGGCGGCGCGCATTTTTGATAAGCTTTTCCGGCATCCCGGTCGACGGCATCCCGGTCGAATCCGGCGGTGACGAATGGCGTCGTCGTCGAGGCCGCGCCCCGGCCCCTGAATCCCCTCGGAGTGGACTGCCGTTCCATGTTCAATGCCCAGTACTTTCGCACGTTCATCACGCTGGTGGAGACCGGCAGTTTCACGCACACGGCGCGTCGACTCGACATGACCCAGCCGGGGGTCAGTCAGCACATTCGCAAGCTGGAGAAGTATCTCGGCAAGCCCCTGCTCAACCGTCACGGGCGGCGCTTCACGCTCACCGAAGCCGGTCGCCGGGCCTATGACTACGCGGTTCGGCTGTTCGCCGAGCACGAGCATTTCCGCCATTCGCTGGACAACGAGTCGCTGCATTCCGGCGAATGCCGGGTCGCCTCGCCCGGCAGTGTCGGGCTGATGTTCTACCCCTTTCTGCTGGGCTATCAACAGATGTATCCGGGGCTGACGATCAACTACAGCTTCGCCTTCAATCACGAAATCGTGCAGGACGTGCTGGCCGGACGCCACGACCTGGGGGTGGTCACCGAGGTGGTCAAGCACCCGGACCTGCACTACGAGCCCTGGCATCAGGAGCCGCTTTGCCTGGTGGTGCCGGCCGACTTTACCGGTACCACCCTGCAGGAATTGATGGCGCTGGGCTTCATGAACTACTCGGACGGCCTCAACAATGCGGGGCAGTTGCTGCGCGCCAACTTTGTCGGCGAGTTCCGTTCCATGAGCCATTTTCCACGCCAGGGATTCACCAACGAGGTGGCCATGGTGCTGGATGCCGTGGCGCGCGGCCTGGGCTTCACCGTGGTCTCGCGACTGGTGCTCGAGACCTCGCCCTGGCAGCGTCAGGTCAAGGCGCTGACCCTGCCCAATCAGGTCTACGAGTCGCTGTACATCGTCACCCAGGCGGGCAGCGAGCTGCCGCGTCGCTACCAGCAGCTGCTCGACGACTTCCGCGATGAGCGGCGCAATACGCTCTACGGGCTGGTCGAGGAGCCGGGCTTCGACACCTGAGTGACAAGCGGGTCGGGATAACGCGCCGGCCGCAGGGATCCCGGCAGGCGCCGGAACGAAACGGCCCCGCGGTGAGCGGGGCCGTTGTCGTTGGCGGGGTGAACCGCAACGCCGATCAGTCGCGGTAGGCGTCGATGCTCGGGCAGGAGCAGATCAGGTTGCGATCGCCGAAGACGTTGTCCACCCGGTTGACCGCCGGCCAGACCTTGGCGGCCTTGACCGCTTCCGACGGGAAGGCGCCCAGCTCCCGGTCGTAGGGGCGCTCCCAGGCCGCATCCATCAGATCCGCCATGGTGTGCGGCGCATTGACCAGCGGGTTGTTGTCCTGTGGCCACTCGCCGGCTTCCACGCGGCGGATTTCCTCGCGGATCGCGATCATGGCATCGCAGAAGCGATCGATCTCGAAGAGCGATTCCGACTCCGTGGGCTCGATCATCAGGGTGCCCGGCACCGGGAAGGACATGGTCGGCGCATGGAAGCCGTAGTCCATCAGGCGCTTGGCGATATCCTCCTCGCTGATGCCGGAGTCGGCCTTGAGCGGGCGGATGTCGATGATGCACTCGTGGGCCACGGTGCCGTTGACGCCGCGGTACAGCACAGGGTAGTGCGCCTCCAGGCGCCGGGCGATGTAGTTGGCGTTGAGAATCGCCAGCTCGGTCGCCTCGCGCAGGCCGCGCGCGCCCATCATCTTGATGTAGGCCCAGGAGATCGGCAGGATCGAGGCGCTGCCGAAGGCCGCCGCCGCGACCGCACCGCTGTCCTCGCGTACGCCGGCGATCGGCGTGACCACATGATTGGAGACGAAGGGCGCCAGGTGGGCCTTGACCCCGATCGGGCCCATGCCCGGACCGCCGCCGCCGTGCGGGATGCAGAAGGTCTTGTGCAGGTTGAGGTGCGAGACGTCGCCGCCGAAGTCGCCGGGGCGGGTGATGCCCACCTGGGCGTTCATGTTGGCGCCGTCGATGTAGACCTGGCCGCCGTGGTCGTGGACCAGCCGGCAGACCTCGCGCACCGTTTCCTCGAAGACCCCGTGGGTCGAGGGATAGGTGATCATGATCGCCGACAGCCGCTCGCTGTGCTGCTCGACCTTGGCGCGCAGGTCGTCGATGTCGATGTTGCCGCGCTCGTCGCACTCCACCACCACGACCTTCATGTGAGCCATGGCCGCCGAGGCGGGATTGGTGCCGTGGGCCGAGCTGGGGATCAGGCAGATGTCGCGGTGGCCCTGGCCCTGGGCGGCCTGATAGCGGCGGATGGCCACCAGGCCGGCATATTCGCCCTGGGCCCCGGAGTTGGGCTGCATCGAGATGTGATCATAGCCGGTGATCTCGACCAGGAAGGCGCTGAGCTCGTCGATCATCTGCTTGTAGCCCACGGCCTGATCGCGTGGCGCGAACGGGTGGATGTTCGCGAACTCCGGCCAGGTGATGGGAATCATCTCGCTGGTCGCGTTGAGCTTCATGGTGCACGAGCCCAGCGGGATCATCGCGTGGGTCAGCGACAGGTCGCGATTCTCCAGGCGCTTGAGATAGCGCAGCATCTCGGTTTCGCTGCGATAGCGCGTGAAGTTGGGGTGGGTCAGGTAGGCCGACTCGCGGCGCTGGCCGTCGGGAATGCCGCCGAGATGGTCGGCGATGACCGCGTCGTCCAGCGCGCTGACGGACAGGTCGTGTTCCTCGCCGAGCAGCACGTCGAACAGCTCGGCCACGTCGGCGGCCGTGGTGGTCTCGTCGAGGCTGACGCTGACGCGCTCGTCCGCATGGAAGCGCAGGTTGATCTCGTGGGTCAGGGCGCGACCATGGATCTTGCCGGTGTCGACGCCGGTCAGGGTCAGGGTGTCGAACCAGCTGGCGTTTTCCAGGGTAACGCCCTTGCGACGCAGCCCCTCGGCCAGGATGGTGGTCAGGCGGTGGATCCGCGTGGCGATGGTGCGGATGCCCTCGGCGCCGTGGTAGACCGCGTAGAAGCCGGCCATGTTCGCCAGCAGGGCCTGGGCGGTACAGATGTTGGAAGTCGCCTTCTCGCGGCGGATGTGCTGCTCGCGAGTCTGCATCGCCATGCGCAGCGCCGTGTTGCCGCGGCTGTCCTTGGAGACGCCGATGATGCGTCCAGGGATCGAGCGCTTGAGCTTGTCGGTGGCGGCGAAGAAGGCGGCGTGCGGTCCGCCGAAGCCCATCGGCACCCCGAAGCGCTGGGAGTTGCCGAGCACGATGTCGGCGCCCAGGGCGCCCGGCTCCTTGAGCAGGGCCAGGCTCATCAGGTCCGCCGCCACGCAGGTCATGGCGCGCCGCTCGCTGGCCTGGGCGATCAGGGCGCCGAGATCGTGGATGCGACCGGTGTCGCCCGGGTACTGGAACAGGGCGCCGAAGACCTCGTGCTCGGCGACCCGCTCGGCGGCGTCGACCACCAGCTCGATGTCCAGGTAGGCGGCGCGGGTACGCAGCACGTCGAGCGTCTGCGGGAAGACGTCATCGGCGACGAAGAAGCGGTCGCTCTTGACCTTCTTGTTGGCCCGGTGGCACAGCGCCATGGCTTCCGCGGCGGCGGTGGCCTCGTCGAGCAGGGAGGCGTTGGCCAGGTCCATGCCGGTGAGGTCCATGACCATCTGCTGGAAGTTCAGCAGCCCCTCCAGGCGTCCCTGGGCGATCTCGGGCTGGTAGGGCGTGTAGGCGGTGTACCAGCCCGGGTTCTCGAGCACGTTGCGCAGGATGACCGCCGGCGTGTGCGTGTTGTAGTAGCCCTGGCCGATGTAGGTCTTGAAGACCTTGTTCTGGCGCGCCAGGCGCTTCAGGTAGGTGAGTGACTCGGCCTCGCCGCGCGGCGGGTCCAGGTCGAGTTCCCGCCCCAGGCGGATGCCGGCCGGAATGGTCTTGTCGATCAGCGCCGGCATGCTCTCGACGCCGAGGGTTGCCAGCATGGCCTCGACGTCGGCGGTGCCGGGGCCGTTGTGACGATGGACGAACGCATCATGGCCGGCCAGTTCGGCCAGGCGACGATTGTCTGTAGACATGGAACACCCTAGAAGTGACGGGGCGGTCAGGCCCGCGTGAAATCGATCGATGGCGCCGGCGGCCGCGGGCCGCCGGCAGGCCGGTTCGGCTCAGTCCTCGGCGTCGGCGATCGCCGCGTAGGCGTCGGCATCCAGCAGCGAGTCGAGGACCGTGGCGTCGCTGGGCTTGATCCTGGCGATCCAGCCGTCCTCGTAGGGGGACTCGTTGACGGTTTCCGGCGCGTCCTCGAGGGTCTCGTTGACGGCCAGGACTTCACCGGCGAGCGGGGCATACAGGTCCGAGGCGGCCTTGACCGACTCGATCACGCCGAACTCCTCGTCAGTTTCCAGCTCGCGGCCGACTTCCGGCAGTTCCACGAAGACCACGTCACCCAGCGCTTCCTGGGCGTGGTCGGTGATGCCGATGGTGACGGTGCCGTCGCCATTGTCGAGGATCCATTCGTGGCTCTTGGTATAGCGCAGGTTGGCGGGAACGTTGCTCATGATTTTTCCTATACGAAAAAGGTTTTCTCTCGGGGGAAATCGTAGCGCGATTCTGCCTCAATGACGATCATCTTGTCATCCCGGTGGATCGACGGACCGAGGCAGGGGCGCGCGGCAGCCTGACCGTGCCACTAGGGTGGCCAGAAACGGCGGCGCCGTCCAGTTCCCGGAGCGCGGAATGCGATCCCGCCGCACTGGGCTCCGGGACGGGCGCGGGCCCTTGGGCATTTTCCGGGCTATCCTGCTTCTGGGAGGCCAGAAGGGCCTTTGCGCTTGAGTTGAGCCGCCTGGCTGGGTATTGTGACGCGAGTTTCCTAAAGGAAACAAGTTTTCCGGGGCTGGAGGCAGGCCCTGCTGAACCGAGGGCGTCGCCTCATGGGCTTTCTTCGGTCAAGTCGCTTCGGGGGCAGTTTTTCCTAAGGTCTACTGGAGCGCGCATGGTGGGTTCCGCTATGGTACGCGGTTCAACGCCATCCGACGCTGAGCCGGTTCGGGCGTCGGGTGGCGCGACTCCATGCACCTGGGTGCATAACAACAATCCGCAAGTGGGAGACAAGACGTGGAAACGTTGACCAATCTATTGAGCGCGATCGAGGGGGTCGTCTGGGGCCCCCTGATGCTGGTGCTGTTGCTTGGCGTGGGGCTCTATCTCCAGGCCGGCCTCAAGGTGATGCCGATTCGCAAGCTGGGAACCGGTTTCAAGCTGCTCTGGCAGGGGCGCAGCACGGCGAAGGGCGAAGAGAGCGAAGGCGAGGTCTCGCCGTTCAACGCCCTGATGACCTCGCTGTCGGCGACCATCGGCACGGGCAACATCGCCGGTGTGGCCACGGCGATCTTCCTGGGCGGCCCCGGTGCGGTCTTCTGGATGTGGATCACCGCCCTGGTCGGGATGGCGACCAAGTTTTCCGAGGCCGTGCTGGCGGTGCGCTACCGGGAAGTCGACGAGGCCGGTGACCACGTCGGCGGGCCGATGTACTACATCCGCAACGGCCTGGGCAAGAAGTGGGCCTGGCTGGGCGGCCTGTTCGCCTTCTTCGGTGCCGTGGCCGCCTTCGGCATCGGCAACACCGTGCAATCCAATTCGGTGGCCGACGGTCTGGGCGAATCGATCAACATGCCGCACTGGCTGACCGGCATCGTGATCATGGTGCTGGCCGGCGCGGTGATTCTCGGCGGCATCAAGCGTATCGCCAAGGTGGCGGGCAAGCTGGTGCCGATCATGGCGATCGCCTACTTCGCCTGCGGCGTGCTGGTGCTGATCATCAATGCCGACCAGATCGGCTCGGCGCTCGGCCTGATCTTCGGCCATGCCTTCTCGCCGGCATCCGCGGCGGGCGGCTTCGCCGGTGCGGCCGTGGCCAAGGCCATCCAGTTCGGTGTCGCGCGCGGGGTCTTCTCCAACGAGGCCGGCCTGGGCAGCGCGCCGATCGCGCATGCCGCCGCGCAGACCAAGAACCCGGTGCGTCAGGGCCTGGTGGCGATGCTCGGTACCTTCCTGGATACCATCGTGGTGTGCTCGATCACCGCGCTGGCGATTCTCACCACCAACGACTGGACTTCCGGTGAGACCGGGGCGGCGCTGACCTCCATGGCCTTCGACAGCACGCTGCCCGGCGTGGGCCAGTACGTGGTCTCGTTCGCCCTGGCGGTGTTCGCCTTCACCACCATCCTTGGCTGGGCGTTCTACGGCGAGAAGTGCTTCGAGTACCTCTTCGGCGTGCGCTCGATCAAGGTGTATCGCGTCGTCTACATCCTCGCCATCCTGGCGGGTGCCGTGGCGCCGCTCAACTTCGTCTGGCTGATGGCCAGTGTCTTCAATGCCATGATGGCGATTCCCAACCTGATCGCGCTGGCCTTGCTGTCCCCGGTGGTCTTCAAGCTCACCAAGGACTACTTCGATGGCAAGACGGTGCTGCCGGGTGAGGATCTGAATCGCTGATTCCGTTCATTCCGATGACTCAGGGTGGAGCAACCCCATGACCGAACTCAACCGTACCCCCTTGCACGATCTGCACCTCGAACTGGGTGGCAAGATGGTCGAATTTGCCGGCTATCACATGCCTGTCCAGTTCCCGCTCGGGGTGAAGAAGGAGCATGAACATACCCGCGCCGAGTGCGGCTTGTTCGATGTCTCGCACATGGGGCAGGTCGTGGTGCGCGGGCCGGAGCCGGCCCGCGCTCTGGAAAGCCTGGTCTGTGCCGACATCGTCGGTCTCGAGGCCGGGGCACAGCGCTACGCCCTGTTCACCGGAACCGAAGGCGGCATTCTCGACGACCTGATGGTGGTCAACGCCGGCGATCACCTCTACCTGGTGGTCAACGCGGCCTGCAAGGCGCAGGACATCGCCCATCTGCGTACCGGGCTGGGTGGCGAGTACAGTGTCGAGGAGCTCGATCGCGGCCTGCTGGCCCTGCAGGGGCCGAAGGCCGCCTCGGTGATGGAGCGACTGTGCCCGGCAGCCTGCGAACTGGTCTTCATGCAGCATGCTCGCTTCGAGATCGACGGCATGGCGGTATGGATCAGCCGCAGCGGCTACACCGGCGAGGACGGGTTCGAGATCTCGGTGGCCGCCGAGGACGCCGAACGCCTGGCGCGCCGGCTGCTGGCGGAAGCCGAGGTCGAGTCCATCGGTCTCGGCGCCCGGGACTCGCTGCGTCTCGAGGCGGGGCTGTGTCTCTACGGTCACGACATCGACCAGACCACGACCCCCATCGAGGCCGGGCTGATCTGGGCGATCGGCAAGGCGCGCCGCTCCGGCGGGGAGCGCGAAGCCGGCTTCATCGGCGCCGACATCATCCTGCATCAGCTGCAGGCGCGCGACCATCGTCGCAAGCGGGTCGGCCTGCTGGGCGAGGGGCGTGCACCGGTGCGTGAGGGTGCCGCGCTGTTCGACGAGGCCGGTCACTCGCTTGGCCACGTCACCTCGGGGGGCTTCGGGCCTACCGTGGGCAAGCCGGTGGCCATGGGCTATGTCACCATCGATGCGGCGGAGATTGGCAACGTGGTCTATGCCGAGGTGCGCGGCAAGCGCCTGCCGATGACCGTCAGCAAGATGCCTTTCGTGACGCCCGGTTACCATCGCGGATAACGTATTATACCGTTATCTACAATAGTTGACCTCAGCAGAGGCCGCTTCAGACGAAGCGGCCTCTTTTCGTTGGAAGTCATGCCGGGGACGGCAGGACGTGACGAAAGGTCAGGCTGATGCGCAATCCGGGAATGGCGCGTGGCAACAGGGCATGCTGAAGCCGGGCCTGGACGCCGGGACCCATCAGCAGCAGGCTGCCGTGGGGCTGGGCCACATTGAAGGGGCCGTGCGAACGGCTGCGCCAGCGAAACCGCAGTGGGCGTTCGGCACCCAGGCTGACGGCGGCGATCACCGGCTCCGGGCCCAGTTCCGGCTCGTCGTCGGCGTGCCAGCCCATGCGCTGTCGGCCATCCTGATAGCGGTTGAGCAGCACGCTGTTGAAGGTGGCGCCGGGCAGCTGTCGGGCAACCAGAGACGTCACCTGGTCGCACAGGGCCAGCACGGCCGGATGCCAGGGGGTCGGGGAGAAGCTCGTCCCGGAATAGCGGTACCGGGCCTCGGCGTCGCCCATCCAGCACTGGGCCCGGGGAATCGGGTGACGGCGTCCGTACAGAGTCAGCGTGGGCGTCTCCCACGGGATCTCGCGGTCGAGCCGGTCGAGCAGGGCGTCCCGCCGGCCCGTCTCCAGGGCGTCATCGAGTCGCCAGAGCGGTGGCGAGGCGAGCAGGCGCTGCCAGGTACGGGGTGCATGGGACATGAGGTCAGCGCAGCACCTTGTCGGGATCGATGGGCTTGCCGCCGTGGCGCACGTCGAAGAGCAGGTCGTAGCGGCCGGTGACCGCGCTGTGGCTGACGGTGCAGATGGGGGCGCCCTGCTTGACCGACTGCCCCTTGCTGACGCGCAGCTCGCCGCACAGGGCATAGACGCTCTGCAGGTTGCCGGCATGGTGGACGATCACGACCTTGCCCAGCTGGCGCATGCTGTTGGCGAAGCGCACGTCACCGTCGGCGACCGCATGCGCGACCTCGCCCCGGCGTCCGGTCAGCAGCATGGGCTGCAGGGTGCCGCGCTTGTCCCGGCCGAAATGGCGAACGATGCGGTAGTCGTCCAGCGGCCAGGGCCAGGCCTTCTGCTGCTTGACCGGGCCCGGATCGGGCAGCGGCCGCGCGGGCGGGGCCTTGCGGTGGGCCACCCGGGGGGCTCGCCGTGGCGCCTCTCCTTTCAGGGGGACCTGGATGAGCCGGCCGATGCGCAGGTCGCTGGCCTGCAGGCTGCGGTTGGCGGCGTCGATGCGCCCGGCCGTGGTGCCGAAATAGCGGGCGATACCGGCATAGGTATCGCCCGGGCGGATCTGGTAGCGGTAGGGACCGCCGCGGGGGGCGCGTTCGCGATGGCTGGGGACCAGGACGCGCTGGCCGATGCGCAGATGACGCGCCTGAACCCCCGGGTTGAAGCGCTCGAGTCGCACCAGGGGGACGCCGGCCTGGCGGGCGATGGCCCCCAGCGTGTCGCCGGGACGGATGGTGACCCAGTTGCCGGCCTGTATCCTGGTGTTGCCGCCGCTCACATAGGGCGATCCGGCGCAGCCGGCGAGCAGCAGGAGCAGTATCAGGAGGCCGAGGTGACGCAGGCCGGCCGCGCCAGCTGCTCCAGCCGGCGATCCTTTTCCTGCCACAGTGCATTGAGCCATCGTTGGAAGCGTTCCTTGTACTCCGGGTCCTGATGGTAATCTCCCTGGCGCATCCAGTCGGGCAGGGAGTGGCGGCGGACATCCACGCTGACCGGCCCCTCGCGGCCGCACAGGAAGTCCCAGAAGGTCGGGCGCTCGCGAGCGTAGGCGAGGGTCACGTCGAGAATGCCGCTGAGCCGGTTGCCCAGCAGGTTGACCACCTGGGCGCAGCCACCGGCCCTGGGGCGCAGCAGGTGGTCGTAGGGGCTCTGCTGGGCGCGCTGCTTGTGAGGCGTGAAACGGGTGCCCTCGACGAAGTTGTAGATCGCCATGGGCATCTGCCTGGCCTGCGCGCACAGCCGCTGTGTCGCCTCGCGATCGCGGCGGGCCAGCGCCGGGTTGCGGGCGATGGCATCACGGGAATAGCGGCGCATGAAGGGAAACTCGAGCGCCCACCAGGCCAGACCGATCACCGGCACCCAGATCAGTTCGCGCTTGAGGAAGAAACGCGGCATGGGGATGCGCCGGTGCAGCGCCATCTGCAGCAGGAAGATATCCGTCCAGCTGCGGTGGTTGGCGATGACCAGCCACCATTGGTCGGGCGACAGGCCCTCGGGCAGGTGGATCTCCAGGGTCGGGCGCAGCCAGCGGCGCATCCACCAGAGGTTGGTGCCGATCCAGGCCAGGGCGATGCGGTTCAATCCCGCCAGCACGCGCCGCCGAAGGCGCCGCGAGGGGGTGACGAGCTTGACCAGCGCCAGGGCATAGAGCGGCGCCGACCAGAAGACCGTGCCGGTGATGAGCAGCAGGAGGCTGACGAGTCCCTTGAGGGTCGACATGCCATTCTCCGTCAATGACTTGCCGACCATGCTACTGGAACCGGGAAAGTCTGCCCAGCGCCGGTGACTCACGCAGCGACACCGGGCGGGCGAGCATCAGTGCTGCAGTTCGGGCAGGTTCTCGTAGAGTTCGAGAGCCTCGGGGTTGGCCAGGGCATCCTGATTCTTGACCGGCCGGCCGTGGACCACGTTGCGCACCGCCAGCTCGACGATCTTGCCGGACAGGGTCCGTGGAATGTCGCTGACCTGGATGATTCGCGCGGGCACGTGGCGTGGTGTGGTGTTGGCGCGAATCGTGCGCTTGATGGTCTCGCGCAGGGCATCGTCGAGCGTCAGCCCCTCGCGCAGGCGCACGAACAGCACCACGCGGATGTCGTCCTGCCATTCCTGGCCGATGCACAGCGACTCCAGCACGCCGTCGACCTTTTCCACCTGGCGGTAGATCTCCGCCGTGCCGATGCGCACGCCGCCCGGGTTGAGCACCGCATCCGAGCGGCCGTGGATGATCAGGCCGTCTTCCGGGGTGATCTCGGCATAGTCGCCGTGGGCCCAGATACCCGGGAAGGTCGCGAAGTAGGCGTCGTGATAGCGCTTGCCGTCGGGGTCGTTCCAGAAGCCGATGGGCATCGAGGGGAACGGCCGGGTGCAGACCAGCTCGCCCTTCTCGCCGCGCACGGGGCGGCCGTCGTCATCGAACACGTCGACCGCCATGCCCAGGCCGCGGCACTGCAGCTGGCCGCGATAGACCGGGCGGATCGGGCAGCCCAGGGCGAAGCAGGAGACGATATCGGTGCCGCCCGAGATCGAGGCCAGCAGCAGATCGTCCTTGATATCACGGTAGACGTAGTCGAACGACTCATGTGCCAGGGCCGAGCCCGTGGAGAGAATCGCGCGCAGGGCGCCGAGGTCGTGCTCCCGGCCGGGAACGAGATCGTGCTTCTCGCAGGCGGCGATGTACTTGGCGCTGGTGCCGAACACGCTGACCCGTTCCTCGGCGGCCATGCGCCACAGCGAGCGCGAGTCCGGGGCGAAGGGGGAGCCGTCGTAGAGCACCAGGGTGGCCTCGCAGGCCAGTCCCGACACCAGCCAGTTCCACATCATCCAGCCGCAGGTCGTGTAGTAGAAGAGCACGTCGTCGCTTGCCAGGTCGGTATGCAGCCGGTGCTCCTTGATGTGCTGGAGCAGGGTGCCGCCGGCCGAGTGGACGATGCACTTCGGCGCCCCGGTGGTGCCCGAGGAGAACAATATGTAGAGCGGGTGATCGAAGGGCAGCGCCTCGAACTCGAGGCGGCGGGCGTCGTTGTCGAGATAGTCCGCCCAGGTCATGGCCTTGTCGATGCCGCGGGTATCCGGCGTGTCGTTCAGAAACGGGAAGACGACGACCTGGTTGAGGGAGTCGATCGCTCGGCTGATCTCGCCGACCCGTTCGCGGGTGTCGATGCGCTTGCCGTTCCAGGTGTAGCCGTCGGTGGCGATCAGCACCTTGGGCTGGATCTGCCCGAAGCGGTCGAGCACGCCGTTGAAGCCGAAGTCGGGGGAGCAGGAGGACCACACGGCCCCCAGGCTGGCCGCGGCGAGCATGCCGATGATCGCGTGTTCACTGTTGGGCACGAAGCCGGCAACCCGGTCGCCGGGGGTGACGCCGCTGCCGCGCAGGGCATGGGCCAGTCGTGCCACCTGCTCATGCAGCTCGGCATAGCTCAGTTCACGACGGCGTTCGCGCTCGTCGCGCATGATCAGGGCCGGCTTGTCGTCGCGGCGGCGCAGCAGGTTCTCGGCGAAGTTGAGCCGGGCCTCGGGAAACCAGCGTGCGCCGGGCATGGCATCCGGGCGCGACAGGACGGTGTCGCCGCGCGTCTCGGCGATGACCTCGCCGAGCTCCCAGACCATCGGCCAGAAGGCCTCGATGTGGTCGACGCTCCAGGCATGCAGGTCGGCATAGTCGGCCAGCGCCTGGTCGTGTTCGTGGTTGATGCGCTGCATCAGGGCATGCATCTGGGTCGCTTCGATGGCCGCCCGAGAAGGCTGCCAGAGTGGCGTGGACATGCTCCCCTCCTTTTTCTTGTCCGGGATGATGACGGTGACGCGCCTCGCCGGGGCGCGGGCCCGGCGCGTTCGGCTGTTCTTGTGCAGCGCAGAACAATAGCATTCAAAACCGATACCGGGAATTGTCATGCCGGCTCGGGGCGGCAACAAGGCGCCTTTGGGATGACGGAACGCTCCCGCCCGCCGGGGTGGCAGGCGCAGGGGCGAGGCGCGGGCGTGGAACGTTTCATGACCGGATGTTGAACAACACGTGACCAGTCTCGGCGAGAGCCGCAACGCCGGCCCTGGCGGGGACTTTCCCGGTGTCGCGCACAGGGTTATGCACAGTTTCTGTGCATAACTCCCCCTGATGCAGGCGTGGGTGGGCCCGGGTGGTCGTCGGGCCGTCCAGCGACTAGAATCTAGCCACACCTGAGAAACGATGCGCTACCGCCTGGCCGACTGTCGCGATTCGGCCCGGCGGTTTTCCTGTTTGCCCTGCCGACGATCCATGGAGGTGACGGCGTTGCGGAGTCTGCCGGCGACCCTGCCGATACTTTTCGTGTGCGAAATCAGCTTCCTGCTGGGCCATGGCCTGATCATGACCCTGCTCGGGGTGCGGATGTCGCTGGAGGGCTTTCCGTCGCAGATGGCCGGCCTGCTGATGTCGAGCTTCTCGCTGGGCTTCGTGCTGGGCAGCTACTTCCTGGAGAAGCGCATTCGCTCGGTGGGGCATATCCGGGTCTTCGCCGCCTGTGCCGCCATGCTGGCGGTCACCGCCATGCTGCACGGGCTGTGGGTCAACCCCTGGGCGTGGCTGGTCTGGCGCGTGGCGGGCGGGGCCTCCACGGCGGGACTGTTGATGGTGATGGAGTCGTGGGTCTCCGGGGAGTCGACCAACGACAACCGCGGCAAGGTGCTGGGCTGGTATCTGGTGATCTCCACGCTGTCGCTGGCCGGCGGGCAGTGGATGCTCAACCTGGCCGACCCGGCGACGATGGTGCTCTTCTCGGTCTCGGGGATGCTGTTCGCGCTGTCGCTGGTGCCGCTGTCGATCCACCGTATTCACGGGCCGACGCACTCGAGCCATGACACCGCCCACAAGATTCGCTTCAAGGAACTCTACAAGCGCGCGCCGGTGGGGCTGGTGGGCGCCTTCACCGCGGGGCTGATGGTCCAGGCCTTCTTCGCCATGACGCCCTATTTCGGCCAGGAGATCGGCCTGTCCACGGCGCAGACGGCCCAGTTCATGGCCACCACCACGCTTGTGGCACTGTTCGCCCAGTGGTTCCTGGGGCGCGTCTCCGACCGGCTCGACCGGCGCAAGGTGATTCTCTGCATGGCGGGAGTGATGGCCTTCACGGGGGCCTTCATCTCGGCGGCGGCGGAATACAGCTATCTCATCCTGCTGGTGGTGGCCTGCTTCCATACCGCCATGCTGCATACGCTCTACTCGCTGAGCCTGGCGCATACCAACGACTGGCTGGAGCCGTCCGAGATCATCGCCGCGAACTCCAAGCTGATGATCTGGTACGGGGTCGGCTCGATCATCGGGCCGTTCAGCGCGTCGCTGGTGATGCAGGTCGTGGGTCCCGAAGGGCTGTGGCTGTTCCTCGGCTCGGCGGCGCTGGCGCTGGCGATGTTCGTCATGGTGCGCCTGCACGGCACCCAGACCGACAAGGCGCCCGAGGTCGAGCAGGAGCCCTATGCGCCCATGCCGATGATGGAAACGCCGCACTATCACAGCGAGCTCGACACCCGTTACGACCCCCAGCAGCTCGAGTTCGACTTCGAGTTCTACGAGTACGAGGCGGAAGACGAGCACGCCGAGCGGCACGAGGGCGAGGCGGCCGCTGAAGCGCCGGCCGGGGATGCCGGGGATGACGAGACCGCTGGCACCGGCGAGGAGGCCGAGACAGGGAGCGCGGCGCCGGCAGGGGAATCGGCGTCGGACACGGCCCACGAGGACGAGGAAGGCGACGAGGCCATTCAGCAGCGTGGCGAGTCCCGGCCCGAGCCAGCACCCGCCGAGCCCTCGGCGCCACGCGCGGGATGACCCGGGGCGCACCGAGTCTGGTTCAGGCGATCTCGCAGCGGGTGTGCTCGGGCAGCAGCAGTTCGGCGGCCCTTTCCTGGGGCCCCGGCAGACTGTGCTGCACCAGCGCCAGACCGCCCGGCACGATGCGATGCTCATCCCCCTCGGCGAAGGCCAGGCGTCGCGAGGCGGCGGTATAGTAGCGGTAGTCCAGCAGCGGCGAGACCGGAAAGAGCCCGTGGCGCCGGTCGTCGCTGCCCGGCAGGCCGGCCTGCCGCAGCTGCCGGTCGAGTCCCGCCAGCGGCTGGCCGAGCCGTTCGCAGTCGAGCCCGGCGTGATGCAGGCGTGGGCCGAGCGCCGCGATCCAGGCGGCCAGCGGATGGGCTCGGAGCAGTTGCTGGTAGGTGGCCCAGTCGGGCATCGGCCAGGGGCGGCCGCGGCACAGCAGGTTCTGGCCTCGGCAGTCGGCGGGGTGGGCGGCACCGATCAGGGCTTCCAGCTGGCGGCGCGGTTCCCGGGTCAGGGCGCCGGGCTGCAGCTCCACCAGCAGCAGCCAGGCGCCGTCGTCGTCCGGCGTCAGGCAGGAGACCAGCACGCCGCGATCGGCCATGGCGTACTGGCCGGCCCGCCGGTAGCCGAAATGCGCGAGCGTGGGCAGCAATGCCTCGGAACTGAAGGGGCCGTGGTTGAGTGTCACGATCGCCAGGTATTCGGCGCTCGGTACCCGTGACCAGAGGTCCAGGGCGGCCAGGTCCGGGTTCAGGTGAACGTAGTCCAGCCACAGCTGCTGCAGAAACTCTTCGCGTTGCATGATCGGAGGTCTCCCTGTGATGCCTCCGAAGTATAGGCAGTGCCGCCCGGGGGCCATTCAACGCCACGCCTCGTCAGGCGGGGGCGGCGGGAGAGGCCGGCAGGCAGGCCAGCGTTGAACGTCGAATTTCCGCTTCCTCGTCGGCCGCGACGATGCCGATGGCCGGCCCGTCGCCGCGGTCCAGCCGCGGCGCATGACGCGCATTGGCCGCGTCGTCGAGCTTGATGCCCAGCCAGGCGAGGTCGTGGCACACGGCCTGGCGGATCGGCGCGGCATGCTCGCCGATGCCGGCGGTGAAGACCAGGGCGTCCAGGCCGCCGAGCAGGGCGACCAGCCCGCCGATTTCCCGGACCACCCGACGCACGAAGAGCGCGACCGCCTCCGCGGCGGCCGGGGCGTCACTGGCTAGCAGATCACGCATGTCATCGGACAGTCCCGAGACCCCGTAGAGCCCGCTGTCATGGTAGAGCAGGTGCTCGATCTCGTCGGCGCGCCAGCCCTTCTGCTGCAGCAGGTAGAGAATCACGCCGGGGTCGAGGTTGCCCGCCCGGCGCCCCATCATCAGCCCGTCGAGCGCGGTGAAGCCCATGGTGGTGGCCTGGCTTTGCCCATCCGCGAGGGCGCACAGGCTGCAGCCGTGACCCAGGTGGGCGATGATCACGCGGCCCCGATGGCGCTCGCCGATCAGCTCGGGCAGCTGGCGCACGGCGTGGGCGTAGGACAGTCCGTGAAAACCGTAGCGCAGAATGCCCTCCTCGGTCAGCCGGCGCGGCAGCGCGAAGCACTGGTTCAGCCAGGGCTGGCTGCGATGGAAGGCGGTGTCGAAGCAGGCCACCTGCGGCAGGGTGGGCCAGTGAGCGTGCAGGGCGTCGATCAGCGCCAGCGCCGGTGGCTGATGCAGGGGCGCCAGCGGGATCAGTTCGCGCAGCTCGTCGACCACGGCCGGTTCCAGCAGGCAGGGCGCGGCGTGGTGGCGACCGCCGTGCACGACGCGATGTCCCACGGCGCTCAGCGGCACGTCGCCGAACTGCGCCTCGAGCCAGTCAAGCAGCGGCGCAATCACGGCGGCGTGCCCGGTTCCCGTCAGGCGGGGCAAGGCGTCACTGGGCGTCGTGGCGCCGTCGAGCACCAGATGCGGCGCCTCGTTGATGCGCTCGATGGTACCGCGGACCCGGCAGCGTTCGTCATGGAAGAGCGCGACCTTCAGCGACGACGAGCCGGCGTTGAGGGCGAGAACGGCGCGCGAGGTCATGGTGTGCGCCCCCGATGCACCACCAGGCAGGCCAGCGCGGCGGAGGCCAGCCGGCTGGCAGTGGTGTCGCTGCGGCTGGTCAGCATGATCGGTACCCGCGCACCCATGACCAGCCCCGCCGCCTGGGCACCGGCCAGGTGGATGAGCAGCTTGGCGATCATGTTGGCGGATTCGAGGTCGGGGCACATCAGGATGTCGGCATGGCCGGCGACCGCCGAGGTCAGGCCCTTGGTGCGGGCGGCCTGCTCGGAGACCGCATTGTCGATGGCCAGCGGGCCGTCGAGATCGCCGCCGGTGATCTGGCCGCGCTGGCTCATCTTGCACAGGGCGGCGGCGTCGAGGGTCGAGGGAATCCGCGGATTGACGGTTTCCACGGCCGAGAGAATCGCCACCCGCGGGCAGTCGAGCGCCAGGGCATGGGCCAGATCGATGGCGTTCTGGATGATGTCCCGCTTGGCGGTCAGGTCGGGCTGGATATGCAGGGCGCCGTCGGTGATCAGCAGCGGCCGTGGATAGCTGGCGACGTCGAGGGCGTAGATGTGGCTCATCTGGCGCTCGGTGCGCAGGCCGGCCTCGTCGACGAGGACGGCGCTCATCAGCTCGTCGGTGTGCAGCGCCCCCTTCATCAGGGCGTTCACCTCATTGCGGGCGGCCAGCGACACGGCGGTCTCGGCGGCGGCGTGGCTGTGCGGGGTGTCGATGATCGTCAGGTCCGACAGCGATTCGCCGAGGGCGTGCGCGGTATCGAGAATACGCGCCTTCGGGCCGACCAGCAGCGGCTCGATCAACCCCTGGCGCCAGGCGGCCAGCGCCCCGCCCAGGGACAGCTCGTCACACGGGTGGACCACGGCGGTGCGGATGGGCGGGTAGCCGCGGGTCGCGTCGATCAGTTGCCGGTGGCGATCGCCGACCGGGGGATCGTGGGGCAGGGTGTCTTGAGCCGCCATGCTGAAGTCTCCGTCATGCCGGGCATCGCCCGGGAATGCCACGACTCTAGGCGGGAATCGTCAGGCTGGCCAGCGAGGGTGTCGCCGGGTTGATCTGCGTCACGTCCGTCGGCGCCCCGGAATGAAAACGCCGGCCCGGGGCCGGCGCGGGGAGAGGGCGCGGCTGTTCAGTTGACCGGGGTTTCCGGCATCAGCTGATTGTCGCGCACGTACTGGTCGAATTCGGTGAAGCCGCCGATGTGGGTCTGGTCGACGAAGATCTGCGGCACGGTCTCGACCGGCTTGCCGATGGTCTTCTCCATGTCGGCCTTGGTGATGCCTTCTTCATGGATGTCGATGTAGCGATAGCTGAAATCGTCGCGGGCATTGCTCAGCGCCTCGGCCAGGTCCTTGGCGCGTACGCAGAAGGGGCAGCCGGCGCGTCCGAAGATGACTGTCAGCATGGGGTCTCCTTTCGTGATGACGAGAATCGTGGGTGATGGAGCGTTGAACTGGGGGCATTGTTTCGCATTCGGCGCGCGAGGACCAATAGAGTCTCGCTACGCCGACTATTGCATGCCTTTATGGTACCGGGCTCATGCCTCGCCGGACGCCGAGCGGCCTTCGTCGGTGCGCTGCAGCAGATCGCGCAGCGCGACGTAGATGTCCGGCGCCGCGGCGACGATATGCTCGCCGTAGAGCTCCTCGGGGATACTCTCGGGCGCCGGATAGACGTGGCCGGTGCGGGCGCCGGCTTCCCGGGCGATCAGCAGCCCGGCGGCGAAATCCCAGGGCGAGACGCTCTCGTAGTAGGCATCGAGCCGCCCGCAGGCCACGTTGCACAGGTCCAGCGCAGCGGAACCGCAGCGCCGCACGTCCTGACAGTGCTGCATGACCGCCGAGAAACGGCGCAGCAGCGGCTGCCGGCCGTCGCGGCGGTAGGGGAAGCCGGTGGCGATCAGGCTGCTGTCGAGCCGGTTGGCCAGGCTGGCGCGGATGCGTGCCTGATTGCGCCAGGCTCCTTCGCCGCGGATGGCCACGAAGGTCTCGTCCAGGAAGGGGGCGTGCACCACGCCGATCTGCACGCGACCGTCCACCGCCCAGGCGATCGACACCGCGACGTGGGGAAAGCCCCGGGCGAAGTTCACCGTGCCGTCGATCGGGTCGACGACCCACAGTGGCCCCTTGCGCCCCAGCGCCTGGCGGTCGGGGGCGATCTCCTCGCTGAGTCGGGCTTCGTCGGGAAAGTGCTGCTGCAGGCGGTCGCTGATCCACTCGTCGACCGCCACGTCGGTGTCGGTGACCAGTTCCGTGCCGTGCTTGTAGCGCTGCGAGAAGCGCTGGTCGTTTCGCGCGGCCAGGATCTTCCGGCCGGCGCCCTCGGCGATGTCGGTGGCGATGGCGAGTCGCTCGGCGAGCTGCATGTAACCTCCTGGGTCGGGTCGGAATGGCGAAGGCGGGGCGGTCAGCGTCGCACCGGACGCTTCTGGAGCTTGCGCTGCAGGGTGCGGCGATGCATGCCCAGCGCCCGCGCCGTGGCGGAGATGTTGCCGTCGTGCTCCTGCAGCACCTTCTGGATGTGCTCCCAGGTGACACGGTTGATCGACGGCGGGTTGTCGGCGATGTCGATGTCGGGGTCGCCGGTCTCGCGGTTGAAGGCACCCAGCACCTCGTCGGCGTCGACGGGCTTGCACAGGTAGTTCACCGCGCCGAGCTTGATGGCTTCCACGGCGGTGGCGATGCTCGAGTAGCCGGTCAGCACCACCACGCGGCACTCGGGGGCCACGGCCAGCAGCTCCGGCAGCAGCTTGAGCCCCGAACCGTGCTCGAGCTTGAGATCCAGGGTGGCGAGCTGCGGCGGCGAGCGCCGGGCCAGCTCCAGCGCCTGCTCCTCATCCGTGGCCACCAGCACCTCGAAGCCACGCCGGCTGAAGGCACGTTCCATGACATGGCAGAACATCTCGTCGTCGTCGACGATCATCAGGCGTTCGGCAGTTTGCATAGCAGCGTTCCGTGTCGTAGGGCAATGCCGACGTCATTCGCCGGCAATCAGGCGGGGCAGCTTGACCTCGGTCAGGGTGCCGCCCTCTTCGTGATTGTAAAGACTCACGCCGCCGCCGAAGCGGTTGATGGTGGCGTGGGTCAGGAACAGGCCGATCCCCATCCCCTTGCTCTTGGTGGAGACGAAGGTATCGCCGAGCTGGTCGGCGATCGACATCGCCACGCCCGGGCCGTGATCGCGAATGTCGATGATCACTTCCTCCTTGGTCCAGTCGAGGCTGATGACGATGTCCTCGGGATTGGCGTCGGCGGCGTTGTTGAGCAGGTTCATCAAGGCCTGCTCCAGGGTGGTGTCGACCGCCAGCACGGGGGTGCCGCGCTTGCCGAGGATCTCGATATGATGGGTGACGTCCGGACGCAGTACCAGCCAGCGCTGCACGACATCCTCCAGCCAGGCCTGGGCCGGCTGCGAGGCGGGCTGGGCCAGGCGGCGGCGGTCGGCATTGGCGACCAGGTTCTGCAGCCGCGACTTGCAGGTATCGACCTGGCGGCGCAGCAGGTCGATGTCGGCCTCGAGAGTCGGCTGTCCGGCGGCGTCCTCGCGCATTTCCTTGAGCAGCACCGCCATGGTGGACAGTGGCGTGCCCAGTTCATGGGCGGTGCCGGCCGCCTGGGTGGCCACCGCCAGCACCTGCTCGTTGCGCAGGGCCGCCTCGCGGGTCCGCGACAGGGCCAGGTCGCGACGGCGCAGGGCATGGGCCATCTTGAAGATGAAGTAGGTGACCAGGCCCGCCGAGAGGCCGAAGTTCAGCCACATGCCCAGCACGTGCAGGCTGATGCCGGGGCCGATCATGCCATGGCTGAGCTGCGGCACCGGGTCGTAGAACAGCATCAGGAAGGTGTAGGCGGCCATCGCCGAGCTGGCGACGAGCCAGGCGTAGCGCCAGGGCAGGGTGGCGGCGGCAATGGTCACCGGCACCAGATAATAGGTGATGAAGGGGTTGGTGGACCCGCCGGTGTAGAAGAACAGCAGGCTCAGCCCGGCGATGTCCGCCATCAGGTGCAGCAGGTATTCGAGGTCGGTGACCGCACGGGGGCGCCCCAGCCGCCACCAGCTGGCGATGTTGATGAAGCCCATGGCGATGATCACGCTGATGACCGGCACCACGCGCAGCTGGAAGCCGAGCACCTCGATGCCGAAGATGATCGCCGCCAGAAAGCCGGTCCAGGTGATGCCGCGCACGAAGGTCAGCCGCACCAGATTGCGGTTGGGGGTCGACAAGGGCAGAGGGGTGGGCTGTTGCATGGTGACTCCGGCTGTCTGGCTATGCGCATGATAACCGATGACGGCATCGGGCTCAGTCCCCGAGCACGAGACCGGGCGTGCTGACGACATTCCGCGCCTGTCGCGCTACAATCGCGGCCATTCTGCAAGCCATGCCGTGCGGGTGCGCCATCAAGGCGTACCCGACCGAGCACCAATCAGCGATACCTCATTCATGACAGATACCCAGATAGCGCGTGAAGCCGAGCTCAGAAGGACTTTCGCGATCATCTCGCACCCCGACGCGGGGAAGACCACCATCACCGAGAAGCTGCTGCTGTTCGGCAATGCCATCCAGCTCGCGGGCTCGGTGAAGAGCAAGCGCAACGACCGCCATGCCACTTCCGACTGGATGAAGATGGAGCAGGAGCGCGGCATCTCGGTAACCACCTCGGTGATGCAGTTTCCCTACAAGGGGCGCATCGTCAACCTGCTCGACACCCCCGGGCACGAGGACTTCTCCGAGGACACCTACCGCACGCTGACCGCGGTGGACTCGGCGCTGATGGTGATCGACGGCGCCAAGGGTGTCGAGGACCGCACCATCAAGCTGATGGAGGTGTGCCGGCTGCGCACCACGCCGATCCTCACCTTCATCAACAAGATGGACCGCGACATCCGCGATCCCGTCGAGGTGATGGACGAGGTCGAGACGGTGCTCAACATCCAGTGCGCGCCGATGACCTGGCCGATCGGCATGGGGCGGCACTTCAAGGGCGTCTATCACCTCTACGATGACGTCATCCATCTCTACAAGCAGGGCCAGGGCAATCGCATTCCCGACGACGTGCGCATCGAGGGGCTCGACAATCCCGAGGTCGACGAGGTGCTGGGCGCCGACCAGGCCGAGGAGCTGCGCATGGAGGTCGAGCTGGTGCGCGGCGCCTCCCACGCCTTCGACCTCGAGGCCTATCGGCGTGGCGAGCTGACCCCGGTCTACTTCGGCACCGCCATGGGCAACTTCGGGGTGCGCGAGATGCTCGACGGCTTCGTCGAGTACGCACCGATGCCGCAGCCCCGCGAGACCGACACCCGCGAGGTGGCGGCGGGCGACGAGCGTTTCACCGGGTTCGTCTTCAAGATCCAGGCCAACATGGACCCCAAGCATCGCGACCGGGTGGCCTTCCTGCGCGTCTGTTCGGGCAAGTACGAGAAGAACATGAAGATGCGCCATGTGCGCATCGGCAAGGACGTCAAGATCGCCGATGCCCTGACCTTCATGGCCTCGGACCGCGAGCATGTCGAGCAGGCGTGGCCGGGCGACATCATCGGTTTGCACAACCACGGCACCATCCAGATCGGCGACACCTTCACGCTCGGCGAGGACATGCGCTTCACTGGCATTCCACACTTCGCGCCGGAGTTGTTCAAGCGTGTCCGGCTCAGGGACCCGCTGAAGATGAAGGCGCTGCAGAAGGGGCTCCAGCAGCTCTCGGAGGAGGGCGCGACCCAGGTCTTCATGCCGCTGGACAACAACGACCTGATCGTCGGCGCGGTCGGGGCGCTGCAGTTCGACGTGGTCGCCCATCGCCTCAAGGAGGAGTACAAGGTTGACTGTATCTACGAGGGCGTCAACGTCCAGACTGCACGCTGGGTCTACTGCGACGATGCCAAGAAGCTCGACGAGTTCCGGCGCAAGGCGAGCACCAACCTGGCGCTCGACGGCGGTGGCTACCTGACCTATCTGGCGCCGACCCGGGTCAACCTGCAGATGACTCAGGAGCGCTGGCCGGAGGTGCGCTTCAACGCCACCCGCGAACACTGAGCGACTTGCCGAAAGCGAGCCGATGTCACATCTTGCCTTCGAGGGGGCGATGTTCGTCGCCCCCATGATCGAGGGAGGCGAACATGGCCGCTCGGTTTCTCAAGGAGTTCCGCGAGTTCGCGGTCAAGGGCAACGTGGTCGACATGGCGGTGGGCATCATCATCGGTGCGGCCTTCACCGCCATCGTCAACAGCCTGGTCAAGGACATCTTCACGCCGTTGATCGGCCTGATCACCGGCGGCGTGAACTTCACCAATCAGTTCTGGGTGTTGCGCGCGGGCAGTGGCGAGGGGCCCTATAACACCCTCGAGCAGGCCCAGGCCGCCGGCGCGGTGACGCTCAACTACGGGCTGTTCATCAATGCCACGCTGTCGTTTCTGATCGTGGCCTTCGCTACCTTCGTGCTGATCCGCAACATCAATCGGCTCAAGAACCTGCATCACGAACCGGAGCCGGCCGCGCCCACCGTCAAGAGCTGCCCCTACTGCATCTCCAAGATCCCGCTCGAGGCGACGCGCTGCCCCGCCTGTACCTCGCATCTGGAGAGCGCCGCTTCATAGGCTGTGCGGCACTGGAGTCCGACAGACAAGGAGAGTGCATGCTGATCGACGCTCACTGCCATCTCGACTTCGCCGCCTTCGACGAGGATCGCGACGCCGTCTTCACGCGGGCCCGCGAGGCCGGTGTCGGTCACGTCGTGGTGCCGGGGACCACGCGTGCCGCCTGGGACGGCGTGCTGGCGCTGGGGGCGCGGGAGGACGTCAGTGTCTGCCTCGGCCTGCACCCCTACTTCATGGACCGTCACGACAAAGAGGATGTGGAGGCGCTGGCGCAGGCGCTCGACGCCCATCCCGACGCGGTGGCGCTGGGGGAATGCGGCATCGATGCGCGCTTCACGGACAGCCTGGAGGCCCAGTGGCGGCTGTTCGACGCTCAGGTGCGACTGGCCAGGGATCGGGGCCTGCCGCTGGTGATTCACTGCGTGCAGTGCAACGACACGCTCGCCAAGCGACTGCGGCAGCTGGCACCGCCGGCCGGCGGGCTGATCCATGCCTTTGCCGGCAGCCCCGAGCAGGCCCGGGCGTTCCTCGATCTGGGCTTCGTCGTGGGGCTGGGCGGGGCGGTGACCTACCCGCGCGCCCGACGGCTGGCGCGCATGGTCGCGGCACTGCCGGATGACGGCTATGTGCTGGAGACCGACAGCCCCGACATGCCGCTGTGCGGGTTCCAGGGGCGGCGTAACGAGCCGGCCCGGGTCGCACGGGTCGCCGAGCGTGTCGCGCTCCTGCGCGACCAGGCGGTGGCGGAGATCGCCGAGCGGAGCACGGCCACCGCGCGGCGCCTCTTCGGCCTCACCGACGGGCGCTCGCGCTGAGATACCGGGCGGGGCCGCAAGGCCGATCAGTGGTCGCCTGCCGCCATCGCCTCGGGGTCGAGACGCTCCACCGGGTAGGGCAGCCTGAGTCGCTGCAGGGGCTGGCCCGCCACGCTCAGCGGTTCGGGCACGTCGCGGGTGGTCAGCACGGCGAGCACCTCCGCCCTGTCGTGGGCATCCAGCGCCGCGGCGACCACCTCGCCCCGGGGCTTGCCGTCGGCATCGGTCACCTCGTCGCCGATCGTCGGCAGCGTGGCGCCGCCGAGCTGGGCGCGAACCAGACGTTTCTTGACCTGACCGCGGAAGTGCGCGCGGGCGACGACCTCCTGGCCGGTATAGCAGCCCTTCTTGAAGCTCACCCCGCCGAGCGCCTCCCAGTTGAACATCTGCGGCAGGTAGGCGTCCTGCTGGCCGGCGTCCAGCCAGGCCAGCCCGGCCTGAATGTCCTGCCACTGCCAGACGGCGTTGCCGACCGGCGTGGCGTTGCGGGCCAGCGTGTCCCATGCCTCGATCGCCGCCGTCGCGGGCAGGCAGAGCAGCAGGCGTGCCACGCTGCCGGGGTGGCGCAGCACCACTCCCTCGCCGAGACGCGTCTGACGCCAGACGGCCGGCGGGTGCACGTCCAGCCGTGTCTCGAGCAGCGCCGGGGCATCGCGGCCGCTCAGGCCGATCAGTGTCAGGTCGTCGCGGGCGCGAAGCGTGACCTGATAGAAGGGGGCGAACTTGCCCAGGTGGGCGCGCAGCGGCTCGACCAGTCCGGCCGTCATCACCAGCCAGTAGGTGTCCGGCGCGGGATGCAGCAGCTGCGCGTTGGCCAGCATGCGCCCCTTGGGCGTGCAGAAGGCCGTGGGCGCGGCGAGGTCGCCGTCGGCCAGGTCGAGCTGGGCGCTGGTCTGGCCCTGCAGGAAGCGCTTGGCGTCGCTGCCGCCGACTTCCAGTACTCCCAGGTGGACCAGCGGCATCAGGGCCGTCGTCTCCTGTGCCTGGCGCACCTGGTGTGGATCGCCGAAATCGCGATGGCGGTCGTCGACGCGGCGTGCCCCCAGACCGTCGAGGTAAGCGTTCCAGTCGGTCATTCTCTCTCCCTTGCCAGGCCGTCGATTCACTGACTGCAATGTGGGGGCAGTGCGCGAAAATGCAAGACGCTCGATGCCGTGGGCGGCGTGCTAGACTGGGCGTTCCACGCGCGGCTCGAGCAACGAGGAGAGAACCCATGGCGCAGGACATTTCACTGACCTTCACCGATGTCGATGATGCGGACACCGTCAACCGGCTGACCACGGCGCTGATGATGGTCGACGGGGTCGAGAGTGCCGAGGTGGGCCGCCACGGCGCGCACGTCGAGGGGCGGGCGTCGCGCGAGGCGCTGCTGCGCGCCGTGCGCGAACTGGGTGTCGAGGCACGCTGAGAGGAGAGCGCAATGAGCATTACCGTCAGCAGTGTCGATGCGCAGGGCCTGCGCCAGCGTGTCGTGGTCGATTCCTTCGAGGAACTGTTCGCCGACGCGCCCGTGGTGGTCGGCGGCGACGAGACGGCGCCGGACCCTCACGACTATTTCGACCTGGCGCTGGGCACCTGCAAGGCGATCACCGTGCGCATGTATGCGCGCCGCAAGGGCTGGCCGCTCGAGGCGATCGAGGTGCAGGTGGCCCGCAATGATCGCGAGGAGCGCCACGGCCGCTACTACCTCGACGTGGCGCTCAGCTTCACGGGAGCGCTGGATGCCGACCAGCGTCGGCGGCTCGCCGAGATCGCCGATCGCTGTCCGATCCATCGCCTCATGACCGACGCCACGGTCGCCATTCGCACGACGCTGGAGGAGGCCGCGGACGCTTGAAGTTGTCCCCGGGCGCCTGCATCTCACCGTCATGAGCAAACCATTCCGCATCCAGTCGCAGTACCGCCCGGCCGGTGACCAGCCGACGGCCATCGACGGCCTGGTCCGGGGGCTCGAGGCCGGCCTGGCCTACCAGACGCTGCTGGGCGTGACCGGCTCGGGCAAGACCTTCACCATGGCCAACGTGGTCGAGCGCCTGCAGCGCCCGACCATCGTGCTGGCGCCCAACAAGACCCTGGCCGCCCAGCTCTACGGCGAGTTCAAGTCGTTCCTCCCCGACAACGCCGTGGAGTACTTCGTCTCCTACTACGATTACTATCAGCCGGAAGCCTACGTGCCGTCGTCGGACACCTTCATCGAGAAGGACGCCTCGATCAACGATCATATCGAGCAGATGCGGCTGTCGGCCACCAAGGCGCTGCTCGAGCGTCGCGATGCGCTGATCGTCGCCTCGGTGTCGGCGATCTACGGCCTGGGGGACCCGGACCAGTACCTGAAGATGCGCCTGCACTTCAATCGTGGCGAGATGATCGACCAGCGCTCCTTCCTGCGGCGGCTCGCCGAGCTGCAGTACACCCGCAACGACATGGACTTCCGACGCGGCACCTACCGGGTACGTGGCGACGTGATCGACATCTTCCCCGCGGATGCCGAGGAGGAGGCGGTGCGCGTCGAACTGTTCGACGACGAGATCGAGTCGATCCGGCTGTTCGATCCGCTGACCGGCGAGCTGCGCGACAAGGTGCCGCGCATGACCATCTACCCCAAGAGCCACTACGTGACGCCGCGCGAGACGATCCTCGAGGCGACCGAGCATATCAAGGCGGAGCTCGCCGAGCGCCTCGAGTGGCTGCGCAGGAACGACCGGCTGGTCGAGGCCCAGCGTCTCGAGCAGCGTACCCTCTACGATATCGAGATGATGCTCGAGCTGGGCTACTGCAACGGCATCGAGAACTACTCGCGCTATCTGTCCGGGCGCGCGCCGGGCGAGCCGCCGCCGACCTTCTTCGACTACCTGCCGGACGATGCCATCCTGTTCATCGACGAGTCCCACGTCAGCGTTCCGCAGGTGGGCGGCATGTACAAGGGCGACCGCTCGCGCAAGGAGACGCTGGTCGAATACGGCTTTCGCCTGCCGTCGGCGCTGGACAACCGGCCGATGACCTTCGAGGAGTGGGAGCGGATCTGCCCGCAGACGGTCTTCGTCTCGGCCACGCCGGGTCCCTACGAGGCCGAGCATGCCGGCCAGGTGGTCGAGCAGGTCGTGCGTCCCACCGGGCTGCTCGACCCCGAGGTCGAGGTACGCCCGGCCTCCACCCAGGTCGATGACCTGCTCTCCGAGATCCGCCTGCGTACCGAGGTCGGCGAGCGGGTGCTGGTCACCACCCTGACCAAGCGCATGGCCGAGGACCTGACCGAATACCTCGACGAGCACGATGTGCGGGTGCGCTATCTGCACTCGGATATCGACACTGTCGAACGGGTGGAGATCATTCGTGACCTGCGACTGGGCAAGTTCGACGTGCTGGTGGGGATCAACCTGCTGCGCGAGGGGCTCGACATTCCCGAGGTGTCGCTGGTGGCGATTCTCGATGCCGACAAGGAAGGCTTCCTGCGCGCCGAGCGTTCGTTGATCCAGACCATCGGCCGTGCCGCTCGCAACGCCAACGGCAAGGCGATCCTCTACGGTGACCGGGTCACCGACTCGATGCGCCGGGCGATCGACGAGACCGAGCGGCGTCGTGCCAAGCAGATCGCCCACAACGAGCAGCACGGCATCGTCCCGCAGACCGTCACCAAGTCGGTCGCCGACATCATGGAAGGTGCCCAGACGCCGGGGAAGAAGGGCGCGCGCCGCAAGGGCGAGCGCAAGGTGGCCGAGCCGGCCGGCGAGTATGGCCTGGAAACCCTGCGTACCCTGTCGGTGCCCGAGCTGACCCGCGAGATCGCCAGGCTCGAGGACGCCATGCACGAGGCGGCCCAGAACCTCGAGTTCGAGGAGGCGGCGCGTCTGCGCGATCAGGCCCAGGTGCTCAATGCCCGTCTGCTCGAGCTGAAGTGACGCGTCCGCGCGCCGGCGGCTTGGTGAAACCGCCGATGCGCGGCTGACCGTCAGTCCCTGTCCTTGTGGCGTCCCAGCAGGGTGCGCCCCAGCTGCTTGGCGGAGAGCCGGGCATGATGTGTGGCCGAGTCGTCGCCCTTGAGCATCGAGGCCAGGTAGTTCCTGGCCTGCTCGAGCTTGATGTGCGGCGGCAACGGTGCCACGTCACCGTCGGTGTAGGCGTTGATCACCACCGGCCGGTCGGCGGCGAAGGCCTGGTCCCAGACGTGATCGATCTCCTCGGCGCGTTCCAGGCGCAACCCTTCCAGCCCCAGCAGCCGGGCGTATTCATCGAAGGCGAAGTCGGGCAGGTCCTGCGAGGTGGCGAAGCGCGGGTCGCCCTCCATGACGCGTTGCTCCCAGGTCACCTGGCTGAGGTCGCGGTTGTTGAGCACCAGCACGATGCAGCGCGGGTCCTCCCACTCGCGCCAGTACTTGGCCAGCGTGAGCAGGGCCTGGTTGCCGAGCATCTGCATGGCGCCGTCGCCGACCATGGCCACCGCCGGGCGCTGCGGATGGGCGAACTTGGCGGCCAGCAGGTAAGGGACGGCATTGCCCATCGAGGCCAGGCCACCGGATACCGAGCCGAGCATGCCGCGACGGACCTTGATGTAGCGGGCATACCAGTTGGTGGCGCTGCCCACGTCGCAGGCGAGCATCACGTCATCCGGCAGGTGTGGCGAGAGGGCCTGGAACAGGCGCTGCGGGTTGATGGGGCTGGCATCGGTGGCGGCACGCTCGTCGGTGATTCGCCACCAGTCGTCGATCCAGCCCTGGACGCGCCCGTGCCACGCCCGATCGTCCTTGTAGGCCACCCGCTCGGTCAGGGCGGCCAGGGTGGCGCGGGCATCGCCATGCAGGTTGATCTCGGTGGGGTAGCGCAGCCCCAGGGCCGCGGGGGCGACGTCGATCTGCACGGCTCGCGCCTGGCCCGACTTGGGCAGGAACTCGGCATAGGGAAAGCGGGTGCCGACCAGCAGCAGGGTGTCGCATTCCTCCATCATCTTCTCGCTGGCCTCGGTACCCAGCAGGCCGATGGTGCCGGTCACCCCGGGCGCGTCGTCGGGGATCATGGCCTTGGCCAGGATCGCCTTGGCGATGCCGGCGCCGAGGCGATCGGCGAGGGCCAGCAGGTCGTCGACGGCATGCTTGACGCCGGCGCCGGCGAGAATCGCCACCTTCTCGCCCTGGTCGAGCAGCGCGGCCGCGGCGTCGAGGTCCGCCGGCTCGGGCAGCCGCTGCGGGCGGCGGTAGCCGACCCCCGAGAAGACCGCGCCATGAGTGGCGGGCGGGTCGGCCATGGGCAGGTCCTGCACGTCGTTGGGCAGGATCACGCAGGTCACGGTGCGCTCGGCGATGGCGATGCGCAGCGCCTGGTCGATGACGTGCCGGGCCTGGGCGGGGTCGGTGACCATCTGCACATAATCGCCGGCGACGTCCTTGTAGAGCGCGATCAGGTCGAGCTCCTGCTGGTAGTCGGTACCCAGACTCATGCGAGCCTGCTGACCGACGATCGCCACCGCCGGCATGTGGTCCTTGCGAGCGTCGTACAGGCCGTTGAGAAGATGTACCGCCCCCGGGCCCGAGGTCGCCACGCACACCCCCACGTCGTCGCTGAACTTGGCATGGCCGCTGGCCATGAAGGCGGCGACTTCCTCGTGGCGCGGCTGGATCAGGCGCGGCCCGTCCTCGGCACGGCGCAGGGCGGCCATGAAGCCGTTGATGCCGTCGCCGGAATAACCGTAAAGGCGCTCGACGCCCCACTCCTTGAGACGCGAGACGATGAAATCGCTGACCGTGTCTGACATGCTTTCCCTCCTATGGATTGGCGTGAAGCCACTCGGCCTCGGGCCGGATCAGAAACGTTCGGCCCGGGCGGCCTCCCAGTACGGGGCATAGGCCTCGGGTACCTCACCGCCCTCGAGCAGCTGGCCCGGCCTGAGCGGAACGATGCTGGTCCGGTAGGGGTGTGCCGGTGTGTAGTCGTTGCGGTGGTAGATCATGTCCGGCGTGAGCTGGTCGGGATGATCGACCCCCAGGGCCCCGGCGAGTTCGCGAAACGCCTTGAGGGTGCCGTGGTGGTAGTTGGCGACCCGCCAGGCCTTCTCGTCGACGTTGATGGCGCGGCTGCGCCGGGGATCCTGGGTGGTGACCCCGGTGGGGCACTTGTTGGTGTGACAGCGCCGTGCCTGGATGCAGCCCACCGAGAACATGAAGGGACGCGCGGCGTTGCACATGTCGGCGCCCAGCGCCATCTTCACCACCATGTCGAAGCCCAGGGCCACCTTGCCGCTGGCGATCAGCTTCATGTCGTCGCGCAGCCCGGTGCCGACCAGGCACTGGTGGACGAAGGGCAGGGCCTCGTTGATGTAGTTGCCCAGCCGGTCGGAGAACTCCTGAGGAGCGGCGCCGGTGCCGCCTTCGGCGCCGTCGATGGTGATGAAGTCGGGGCGGATGCCGGTCTCGAGCATGGCCTTGCAGATGCTCAGGAACTCGCTGCGCTTGCCCAGGCACATCTTCATGCCCACCGGCTTGCCGCCCGAGAGCTCGCGCAACCGATCGATGAATTCCAGAAGGCCGATCGGTGTGTCGAATTCCGGGTGCGCAGCCGGCGACTGGCAATCCTCGCCCTCCGCGATCTGACGCGTCTCGGCGATCTCGCGGTTGACCTTGGCGGCGGGGAGCAGGCCGCCGTGCGAGGGCTTGGCGCCCTGGGACAGCTTGAGCTCGATCATCTTGACCTGGTCCTCGCGGGCCTTTTCGCGAAAGGTCTCGGCGTCGAAACGGCCCTCGCGGGTCCGGCAGCCGAAGTAGGCGGTGCCCAGCTCCCAGATCAGGTCGCCGCCGTGGCGCTGGTGATAGGGGCTGATGGCGCCTTCACCGGTGTTGTGGGCGAAGCCGCCGCGCTTGGCGCCCAAGTTCATGGCGAGAATGGCCGTCGACGACAGCGAGCCGAAGCTCATGGCCGAGATGTTCAGGCGTGAGGCCCGGTAGGGCTGGGTGCACTGCGGGCCGCCGACGCTCAGGCAGGTGACATCCTTCGGCACGTCCCTGGGGACCAGCGAGTGCTCGGCAAACTCGTACCCGGCGGCTTCGAAGTCCCGCAGGGTGCCGAACGGCGAGGCGTCCGAGCTGCCATCCGCCCGGGCGTTGATCAGGGTGCGCTGGGCACGGCTGAAGGGCCGGCCGCTCTGCTCGGATTCGAAGAAGTACTGGCGCAGTTCGGGGCGAACGAACTCCAGCATATAGCGCAGATGGCCGATGACGGGATAGTTGTTGAGCACGTTGTGCCGCGAGCGCAGGTCGTAAAGGCCGAGGGCGGCAAAGACCGCCCAGGCGATGAGCAGATAGCCTGCCGGGGGCCAGAACGGCCACCAGAGCAGGATGACGACGAGCGCGGCGAACAGTGCCGTGGCGAAGTGTCGACGGTACATGGGCGTCCTTGCGCGTTGGGGGTTCGGGCATCGTTCGGGCGGCGGTGCCGGGGCCGAGGATACCCTGGTAAGTCTGGTAACAATCCCGGCGACTTGCAAAGTCCCTCCCCCCGGGAGGCGGCCTCCCGGCCGCGGGGCGCTGCCGCCCCGGGCCGGATGCGGTATACTGCGGTTCCCCGGAGGCTTGTCGCCGCGCGCCCCGCTGCGGGCGGCGAGCCGCTTGTCACCCGCAAGGAGTTCCTGCTTCATGACCGTGATTCGCCAGGACGATCTGATCCAGAGCGTTGCCGACGCCCTGCAGTACATTTCCTACTACCATCCCAGGGATTTCATCGAGGCCATGCATGCGGCCTACGAGCGCGAGGAAAACCCGGCGGCCCGGGACGCCATCGCGCAGATCCTCATCAACTCGCGCATGTGTGCGACCGGCCATCGGCCGATCTGTCAGGACACCGGCATCGTCACCGTCTTCGTGCATGTGGGCATGAACGTGCGTTTCGAGGCCGACATGAGCCTCGACGACATGATCAACGAGGGGGTGCGCCGCGCCTACACGCTGCCCGACAACGTGCTGCGGGCCTCGGTGCTGGCCGATCCGGACGGCAAGCGCCAGAACACCCGCGACAACACCCCGGCGGTGATCCATCACAAGCTGGTACCCGGCGACAGCGTCGAGGTGCATGTCGCCGCCAAGGGCGGCGGCAGCGAAGCCAAGTCCAAGTTCGCCATGCTCAATCCCTCCGACAGCGTGGTCGACTGGGTGCTCGAGCAGCTGCCGAAGATGGGCGCCGGCTGGTGCCCGCCGGGCATGCTGGGCATCGGTATCGGCGGGACCGCCGAGAAGGCCATGGAGCTCGCCAAGGAATCGCTGCTCGATCCGATCGATATCCAGGAACTCCAGGCGCGCGGTGCCGCCAATCGGGCCGAGGAGCTGCGCCTCGAACTCTACGACAAGGTCAACCAGACCGGCATCGGCGCCCAGGGGCTGGGCGGGCTGACCACGGTGCTCGACATCAAGGTCAAGGATTACCCGACCCACGCCGCCAACAAGCCGGTGGCGATCATCCCCAACTGCGCGGCCACCCGTCACGTGCATTTCACCCTCGACGGCAGCGGTGCCGCCGAACTCCCGGCGCCGAAGCTCGAGGACTGGCCGGAGATCACCCGCGAGGCCGGCGGCGACGTCAAGCGCGTCAACCTCGACGAGGTCACCCCGGAAGCGGTGCAGAGCTGGCAGCCCGGCGACACCCTGCTGCTCAACGGCAAGCTGCTGACCGGTCGCGACGCCGCCCACAAGCGCATGGTCGACATGCTGGCGAAGGGCGAAGAGCTGCCCGTCGACCTCAAGGGCCGCTTCATCTACTACGTCGGCCCGGTGGATCCGGTGCGCGACGAGGTGGTGGGCCCGGCCGGCCCCACCACCGCGACACGCATGGACAAGTTCACCCGCACCATGCTCGAGCAGACCGGCCTGCAGGGCATGGTCGGCAAGGCCGAGCGCGGCCCGATGGCGATCGAGGCGATCCGCGACAACAAGGCCGTTTACCTGATGGCCGTGGGCGGTGCCGCCTACCTGGTGGCTCAGGCGATCAAGAAGGCCCGCGTGGTGGGCTTCGAGGATCTGGGCATGGAAGCGATCTACGAGTTCGAGGTCGAGGACATGCCGGTCACCGTGGCCGTGGACAGCGAAGGCACCTCGGTCCACCAGACCGGTCCGGCCAAGTGGAAGGCGATCATCGCCGAACGCGCCTGAGCCTCCTGGCTCCTGCGTGACCGAGCGCCGTCCGGCACGGCCGGGCGGCGCTCGCTGTTCCTTTGTCCCGCCATCCGCTACCGTGGGCGCTCATCGTGACAGCGAGGCCCGTGATGATCCGTCTGGTGTTCGCCCGCAATCATGACCACAGTGGTGGCTGCCGCAGTGGCGGCTACCACTGCGGCGGCCGCTTCCAGCGTCGTCGGGAAGGTCGAGCATGACGTCCTGGCTGCTGGGACTCATCCTGTTCCTGTTCCATGCCGTGGGCATGGCGTCCGCCGTCGTGGCGCTGATGTCCAGCCGCACCTCCCAGGGGGCCGTGGCCTGGATCATTTCGCTGGTGACCTTTCCCTACCTGGCCCTGCCGGCCTACTGGGTCTTCGGGCGCCCGCGCTTCTACGGGTATGTCTCCGCCCGCGGCGAGCGCGACACGGTGCTGCGCCGGGTGCTGCTGCGCTACCGGCCGCTGATCGAGCCATATCTCGCCGATGCCCGGCAGGGCAACGTGCGGGCCGTCGAGAAACTGGCGATGATGCCCCTGACCAGCGGCAACCGTGCCGAGTTGCTCGTCGACGGCCAGGCCACCTTCGACAGCGTGTTCGCCGGCATCGACTCGGCGCGCCATTACGTGCTGGTGCAGTTCTTCATCATCCGCCGCGATCGGCTGGGTCTGATGTTCAAGGAGCGACTCGAGCACAAGGCGCAACAGGGCGTGCGCGTCTACCTGCTGTACGACGAGATCGGCAGCCACGCGCTCGACGACGGCTATCTCGAGGATCTGCGCCGCGCCGGGGTCGAGGTCAGCGCCTTCAATTCTTCCCGCGGGCTGCGCCATCGCTTCCAGCTGAATTTCCGCAACCATCGCAAGGTGGTGGTCGTCGACGGGGCCCAGGGCTGGACCGGCGGACTCAACGTGGGCGTCGAGTATCTGGGCGAGAACCCGCGTCACGGCCCCTGGCGGGATACCCATCTGCGGCTGACCGGCCCCAGCGTGCTGGGGCTTCAGGAGGCGTTCTGGGAGGACTGGCACTGGGCCACCGGGCGGGTGATCGACCTGACCTGGACCCCGCAGGTGACCTGCGAGGAGTGTCAGAACGTGGTGGTGGTGCCCTCCGGACCGGCCGACGCGCAGGAGACCGCCAGCCTGTTCATGCAGCACAACATCAACAGCGCCCAGCACCGGCTGTGGGTCACCAGTCCCTATTTCGTGCCCGACCAGGGCGTGCAGGATGCGCTGCGCCTGGCGGCGATGCGCGGCGTCGACGTGCGGGTGATGATGCCCGAGCGGCCCGACCACCTGCTGGTCTTTCTCTCGGCGTTTTCCTTCCTGCCCGACATGATCCGGGCCGGGGTTAGAATATACCGTTATCAACCCGGTTTCCTGCATCAGAAGGTGATGCTCGTCGACGACCACAGTGCCGCCGTCGGCACCGTCAACCTCGACAATCGCTCGTTCCGGCTCAACTTCGAGATCATGGCATTCATTCCCGACGACACCTTCGCCGGTGACGTACGACAGATGCTGGAGCGTGACTTCGCGCGTTGCCGCGAGGTGACGCTCGAGGAGCTGCAGCAGCGTCCGCTCTGGCGCAAGCTGGTCTCCCGGGCCGCCTATCTGATGGCACCCATCCAGTAGGTACCGGTGTGGGGCGGCCGGAAGGTTGCCCCTGGCGGGACGGGTTGTTGCAGAACCTCGACAGGGAGCGTGGAGCCCCGGAGCGCGCTTGAGTAAACTTGGCGACCTGTCCAAGTGATCGCGTTTGTTCTTTTCATCGGCAAGTGGAGTCGCGGTGAACCTCGAAACCAAGTGGCTGGAAGATTTCGTGGCCCTGGCCAACACGCGCAGCTTCTCGGCGTCGGCCCGTCAGCGCCATGTCACCCAGCCGGCCTTCAGCCGGCGGATCCGTTCCCTGGAGCAGGCGGTGGGCGCGACCCTGGTGGATCGCTCGACCACGCCGGTGGGGCTGACGCCGGAGGGGCAGCTGTTCCTGGTCACCGCGCGCAACCTGGTCGAGCAGCTCAGCGAGTGCCTGGGCCACCTGCGCGGCCTGGCCATGGCCAACGAGGCGCTGGACATCGTCGCCGCTCATTCGCTGGCGCTGGCGTTCTATCCGCGCTGGATCTCGCGCCTGCAGCAGGGGGTCGGCGAGCTGCCGACACGCCTGGTGGCCATGAACGTGGGGGATGCCATCCACGTGCTGCGCGAGGGCAACTGCGACCTGATGCTCGGCTATCACGACCCCTATGCCACCATGCAGCTCGATGCCGAGGTCTTTCCCTCGTTTTCCATCGGCAAGGCGATGATGATACCGGTCTGCGTTGCCGACGAGGCGGGACGTCCGCGCTTCCCTCTGGAGGGCGAGGCGGCCATTCCCTTCCTCGCCTATACTCAGGGCGCCTTTCTGGGCCGCAGCGTGCGCATGCTGCTCAAGAACGACCCGACACGCCTGCGCCTCAAGACCGTCTACGAAACCGCCATGGCCGAAGGGCTCAAGGGCATGGCCCTGCAGGGCGTGGGCATGGCCTGGATCCCCGACTTCTGCATCCGCGACGAGCTGGCCGACGGACGCCTGGTGCGTGCGGGGAATACGGTCTGGGACATTCCGCTGGAAGTCCGTCTCTACCGCTGCTCGCTGGTCCACAAGCCGGGCGTGGAGCGGCTCTGGCGCCAGATGACCCGGCTGCCGAGCGATTTCCTGCGGGCCTGATCTCTGATCGCGGCCGGGGGCCGGGTGTTCAGGGGCTGGCCCAGCCGGCGGGCAGGCCGAGGAAGTTCTGGATGATGAAGAAGTGGTCCTCGAACAGGGTCTCCGGTTCGAGATCGGCCAGCGCCACCCAGCGTGCCTGATCGCCGCCGCGGGCGGGCTTGAGCCGGGGCAGCTGCTGCTCCGGGCGCAGGGCGAAGTAGAAGGCCTCGGCCAGGGTGCGCCCGCGCCAGCTGCGGTGCGGGTCGTCGAACAGGCGTTGATCGCGCAGCGAGCCCTTGAGCACCGGTTCGGGCACCTTCAGGCGCACGCGCTCGCGTAGTTCGCGCAGGCAGGCGTCGAGCAGGCGCTCCTGGGGGTGGATGAACCCGCCGGGCAGCGCGAGGAGCCCCTTGCCGGGCGCCGCGTTGCGCCGTACCAGCAGCACGTGCCCCGACTGCACCACCACCGCATTGACGGTGACGAAGATCGGCGGGTAGGGCGCCTGTGCCCAGGCGTGGCGGTACTGTTCCAGCAGGTGCTGTTCCTCCAGCAGCTGGGAGCAGGACGCCGTGGCCATGAAGGCGTTCAGTGCCTGATGCACCGGACGCGGCAGGTCGTGCTCCGCGTCGTCGGCCAGGTAGGCGTCGCCGGAGGCCCGGGAGTGGAAGAGCCGTTCGCGGATGTGGCTGGCGGAAATGCCTTCCACCAGCGGCACGCTGACCGATTCCCATTGCGGGAACAGGCTCAGGTAATAGCTTGACTGGCCACGGCTGGCGCCGATCAGGCCGATGCGTGGCAGCTTGCCGTGGCAGGGGCGGGCCACGTCGCGGACCTTGCGCTGGACGTCGCGGACCCAGACATCGTCGTTGTAGAGCGCATCGAGCAGCGGCTCGATCTCCAGGCGGTCGTTGTCGGTGGCGTCGAAGGCGCTGCGCAGCATGTCGCGGCGTTCCTCGAAGCGCCAGGGATTGCGCAGGGAACGGGCCTGCCAGGCCGACCCGATCAGCACGATGACCTGCCTTGCCCGCTTCAATGCCTCCCGGATCACCGCCAGATGCCCCAGATGCGGCGGCTGAAAACGGCCGATGAACACCAGGCAGTCGAAGTCGGGATGCGGTGTCGGCGTCTGGGCGGGGGTGGGCACCATAGGGTCTCCGGTCGAAAGGGCGCGGCCATTATGGTGGCCGTCCCGGGAGGCTGCAAGCTGGCCGCAGGGCATGGGCTTGTGGCCGGCGTCATGTCGATTATGCTGGGAGTTCTTCTCGTGTCGGGAGTCTCTCGTGCCTGTCGAACGGCTTCGTCGTGCCGCGACCATCGTGCGCGCCGCCATCACCCTGTGGCTGACCAGCAATGCGTTCAGCTTTGCAGGATCGCTGGCCTTCTACACGCTGTTCTCGCTGGCACCCACGGTGATCATCGCGGTCGCGGTGCTGGGGGTGGTGCTCGGCGAACCGGCCGCCCAGGGGCAGATCGTCGCCCATCTGCAGACGCTGGTCGGCCCCGAGGCGGCGGACGCGGTCCGTCGTGCCGTGGCGGCGGCGCGGCCCGCGATGTCGGCCCGGCTGCCGGCGCTGGTGGGTGTAGGAGTGCTGCTGATCGGCGCGACCACGGTCTTCGCCCAGCTGCAGTATTCGTTCAACGTGCTGTGGGGCGTCACCGCCAACCCGCAGCGCAGCAGCCTGCTGATCTGGATCAAGCAGCGCCTGCTGTCGCTGGCGGTGGTGCTGTCGATCGGTTTCGTGCTGCTGGTCTCGCTGGTGCTGGGGGTGGCGCTGCGCAGCACCTTCCATTTTCTGGGCGACTGGCTGCCCTGGAGCGAGCGGCTGCTGAGTGGCGGGGAGCTGGCGGTTTCGCTGCTCGTCGCGGCGCTGTTCTTCGCGGCCCTGTTCAGGGTGCTGCCCGACGTGGTGCTCGGCTGGCGGGATGTACTGCCCGGAGCGGTGATCACGGCCGTGCTCTTTTCCCTGGGGCGCTACGCGATTGCGGTCTATCTGGCTTATACCGCCACCGCATCGACCTACGGCGCCGCGGCGTCACTGGTGTTGCTGCTGTTATGGGTTTACTACAGTTCCCTTATCGTTTTGTTCGGCGTGGCCCTGACCCGGGCGCACTACGAATCCCGGGGCCGGGTGATACAGCCTCGTGGCGTTGCCGTGCGCGTGCGACGCGAGCTGCTGGATGGATGATGCCGCGCTGCACTGGCGATCGGCGGCAGGATTAGCAGGAGGTGACGAATGAGCCAGCGTTGTGTACAGGCACGTGTGACCGGCAAGGTCCAGGGCGTGTGGTTTCGGGCTGCCACCCAGTCTCAGGCCCGGGAAGCCGGGGTGACGGGCTACGCGGTGAACTGTGAGGATGGCAGCGTCGAGGTGGTCCTGTGTGGCCATCGCGAGGCCGTGGACAGCGTCGTGGACTGGCTGTGGCAGGGGCCACCGGCGGCGCAGGTGGCCCATGTCGAAGCGGTCGATATCGACTGGCAGCCCCACGACGACTTCACGACACACTAGGCAGCAGCTCAGCCGCCCAGGGTTTCGACGATCCAGTCGATCACGGCCGGGCCGTCGGCATTCAGGCAGACCTCGGCCAATGGGGTGGTGGACCACTGTTCGGTGATGAACGGACGCCCTTCGGGCGCGAAAACGGTTTGCCCCATGGCGGGGCCTTCGGTCACCACATTCAGGTGGCCACGCTGGGTCGTGAACAGCTCCGGCTTCATCAGCCAGGCCAGCGAGCAGCTGTCGTGCGGGCAGCAGCCATTGATGCCCAGGGCCTGCCGGTAGAAATCCTTGTAGAAGGTATAGCTCTCGGCGAGCACGCGGCCCAGCTCGCCCTGGGCTGCGGCGATGCGCTCCATGGCCTCGGGGTCGAGCACGCAGCGGTGGGTGGCGTCGAGCCCCACCAGGGTCAATGGCCAGCCGGCGGTCAGGACCCGGGCCCCGGCGTGCGGGTCGTTGTACAGGTTGGCTTCCGCGACCGGCGTCACGTTGCCGCCCTCGCGGATCGATCCGCCCATGATCACCACCCGCCTGACCCGGTCGACGATGCCGGGGTCGAGCTGCAGGGCGGCCGCCAGATTGCCCAGCGGCCCCACGGCGACCAGGGTGACCTCGCCGGGGCGCGCGTTCACCGTGTCGACGATGAACTGGGCGGCGCTCACCGGTTGCGGCTTGCCGGTCACGGCCGGCAGGTCGATGTTGCCCAGGCCGTCGGCGCCATGGATGTGCGCGGGTGCCGGCGCCTTGGGCTTGACCAGTGGTGCCGCGGCCCCCTGGGCGACGGGGATCGACTGGCCGACCAGCTCGCTGAGCAGCAGGGCATTGTGAGTCGCCGTCTCGACCTCGACGTTGCCGAAGGTGGTGGTCAGCCCCAGCAGCTCGATGTCGGGGTGGGCGAGGGCGATGGCAATCGCCTGGGCGTCATCCACGCCGGGGTCGGTATCGAAGATGATGGGTGTCGCCATGCAGGACTCCTTGCGTTGAGGCGATGGAAGAACCTTCAGCTTTCGTCGAGCGGCAGCGCATCCCAGTCGCGAGTGACCTCGGTCACTTCGCTGACGACCGGGATGCTGGGGGCCGCCCCTTCGCGCTGGACGCACAGTGCGGCCGCGGCACTCGCCAGGCGCAGGGCCGGGACGATGGCCTGTCCCTGCTGGCGCGCCGCCATGAAATAGCCGATGAAAGTGTCGCCGGCGGCCGTGGTATCGACCGCCTCGACCGGATGGGCCGGCAGGTGCAGCCGCCGCGCGTCATCCTGGTAGCAGACGCCGTCGCCGCCCAGGGTCAGTACCACCTCGCAGCCGGGCAGGCGTTGGCGCAGTGCTGTTAGCAGGCCGTCGAGATCGTCCTCGTCCTCGCGGCCGACGAGGGTGGCGGCTTCGCCGCGATTCAGGAACAGCAGTCGGCACTGCTCGAGCGGCAGGCGCAGGATGCTGGCCCCCATCGGGGCCGGATTGAAGGCGATATTGAGCTCCCGGGCGACGGCGCGATTGATCAGGCGCTCGAGGGCGTTGCACTCGTTCTGCAGCAGCAGCCAGTCGCCCGGCTGCACGGAGGTCATCAGGGCATCGAGGCGGGCATCGGTGAAGCCGTGGTTGGCACCGGGATGGAGGATGATGGCGTTCTCGCCGTGATCGTCGACCTGAATCAGGGCATGGCCGCTGGGCTCGGCGGTCAGCTCGATATGCACGGTATTGACGCCGGCACTGGCGAGTGTTTCTAGCGCCCAGCGATCGTGCTGGCCGAGCCGCCCCCAGTGGGTGACCTGGCCGCCGGCTCGGGCCACCGCCAGCGACTGGTTGGCGCCCTTGCCGCCGAGTACCTGGCGATAGCCGTGACTGGTCAGGGTTTCGCCGGGCCTGACCAGGTGCGGGACCCGGTAGACGTGATCGATGTTGACCGAACCATAGTTGAAGAGCATGGGGCCTCCGCGGGCAGCTTGGCCTCGCCACGCGCCACAGCGTAGCGAGCGTCACGAGGGGTGGGCAAGCCGGGGTCTTTTTATACCGTTATCTCAAGTTCCTACTTCCCTTTATCTTTTGTTGCCCGATAGGCCTTGAGGTTTTCCACCGTAAGGGCAACGACATTCGCCCGGGCCTCGGGGCTGATCCAGGCATTGTGCGGCGTGACGATCAGGTTGAGCGGCTCGACCAGTGCCTCCAGCAGTGGATGGCCGTCGCGAGGCGGCTCGTCGGGCAGGACATCGACGCCCAGGCCGCCCAGGCGGTCTTCACGCAGGGCACAGAGGGCGGCTTCCTCGTCGATGATGCCGCCGCGCGCGCAGTTGACGAGCAGGGCGTCGGGCTTGAGGCGCGCGAGCAGGGCGTCGTCGATCAGGTGCCGGGTGGCCTCGGTCAACGGGCAGTGCAGGCTGATGATGTCGGCCTCGGGGGCCAGGTCGGCCAGCGACGGGCGGGTGTCGTGCGCCTCGTTGCCGGGGCGGGCGGCGAAGCGCACGTCCATGCCGAAGGCCTCGGCGAGCCGCGCCACGGCGCGGCCGAGCTCGCCGCTGCCGACGATGACCAGGCGCTTGCCGTCGAGCTGCAGGGTGCGATGGTCGAGCAGACAGAAGATCGGGGCGCGCTGCCAGGCACCGTTGCGCAGGTCGTGCTGGTAGCGGGGCAGCCGGTTGGCGAGGCTGAGCATCAGCATCAGGGTGTGCTGGGCGACGCTGGCCGTGCCGTAGGCGGTGACGTTGCGCACGCTGATGCCGTGACGCTCGGCGGCGGCCATGTCGATGTTGTTGGTGCCCGTGGCCAGGACACAGATCAGCCGCAGATCGGGCAGCTCGGCGAGCAGGGCCTCGTCGAGCACCACCTTGTTGACCAGGGCCACCTCAGCCCCGGCCAGGCGTTCGCGGCACTGGTCGGGGCGGGTGAGGTCATGCACGTCGAGGCTGTCGACATGGCGGCGGATCGGCTCGAGGTCGATGTCGTCACCCAGCGTGGCGGCGTCCAGCAGTACGGCTTTCATGCGGTTCCCTTGTTCGGCAGATCGTCATTGGCGGCCAGGGCGGGCATAACTTGCCCGCCGGGGGCCGCAGCACGCTATAATATGCGGCTTTCGCGGCAGGCTTGGAAAGCACGGCGAGCGGCCACATATCGGGAATCGCCGGGCCCGTGTCAGGGCCTGCGGTCAAGATTCCGTCACAGAGTGATTAGAACGATGCCCATCTACGAATATGAGTGCAAGGCCTGTGGCCATCGTCTGGAAAAGCTGCAGAAGATCAGCGCGCCGGCGCTGACGGACTGTCCGGCCTGCGAGGCCAGCGAGCTGTCGCGTCTGGTGTCCGCGGCCGGCTTCCGGCTGGCGGGCGGCGGCTGGTACGAGACCGACTTCAAGGCGGGCGGCACCAAGCGCAACCTGGCCGGCGATTCCGGCAAGAGCGGCGATGCCACGTCGTCGGGGGCCGCGACGAACGGCAAGGCCTCGGCCTGACAACAACCCCGCCGGCGGCGGCCGGCGGTGGCACACCCTACATAGCAACGGAACAGGATTTGACATGCGCAGCCATTATTGCGGCCAGTTGAACGAGACTCTGGTGGATCAGGAGGTCACGCTCTGCGGGTGGGTCCACCGCCGCCGTGACCACGGCGGGGTCATCTTCCTCGACATGCGCGATCGCGACGGCATCGCTCAGGTCGTGGTCGATCCCGACACCCCCGAGGCCTTCGCCAGCGCTGACCGTGCCCGCAGCGAATTCGTGCTGCGCATTCGCGGGCGCGTGCGTATGCGCCCGGAGGGGACCCAGAACCCGGGCATGCCCACCGGCCTGATCGAGGTGCTGGCCAAGGATGTCGAGGTGCTCAACACCGCCGCGACGCCGCCGTTCCAGCTCGACGAGCACGGCAAGGTCGGCGAGGAGGTGCGTCTCAAGCACCGCTACATCGACCTGCGTCGCCCGGAGATGATCGACAAGCTGCGGCTGCGCTCGCGGATCACCCACAGCGTGCGCGCCTACCTCGAGGGCGAGGGCTTCCTCGACATCGAGACGCCGATTCTCACCCGCGCCACCCCGGAGGGCGCCCGTGACTACCTGGTGCCCAGCCGTACCCACGAAGGGCAGTTCTTCGCCCTGCCGCAATCGCCGCAGCTGTTCAAGCAGCTGCTGATGGTGTCCGGGCTGGATCGCTACTACCAGATCGCCAAGTGCTTCCGCGACGAGGACCTGCGCGCCGACCGTCAGCCGGAATTCACCCAGATCGACCTCGAGGCCTCGTTCGTCGACGAGGATGCGATCATGGGCATCACCGAGCGCATGATTCGTCAGCTGTTCAAGGACGTGCTCGACGTCGAGCTGCCCGAGTTCCCGCGCATGCCCTACGCCGAGGCCATGCGTCGCTACGGTTCCGACAAGCCGGACCTGCGCATTCCTCTGGAGCTGGTGGATGTCGACGACCTGATGAAGGATGTCGACTTCAAGGTATTCTCCGGCCCGGCCCGGGCCGACGACGGCCGTGTGGCGGCGCTCCGGGTGCCGGGCGGTGCCCGCCTGACCCGCAAGGAGATCGACGAGTACACCAAGTTCGTCGGCATCTACGGCGCCAAGGGGCTGGCCTGGATCAAGGTCAACGAGCGCGCCAAGGGCCTCGAGGGCCTGCAGTCGCCGATCGTCAAGTTCATGGACGGCATCATCGAGACGCTGCTCGATCGCGTGGGTGCCGAGGATGGCGACATCATCTTCTTCGGCGCCGACACGGCGCGCGTCGTCAGCGAGGCGATCGGCGCGCTGCGCGTCAAGCTGGGCGAGGATCTCGAGCTCTATACCCGGGAGTGGGCACCGCTGTGGGTGGTCGACTTCCCGATGTTCGAGGATGACGGCAGTGCGCGCCTGCAGGCGCTGCACCATCCGTTCACGGCGCCGTCCTGCGACGTCGAGGCGCTCAAGGCCAATCCCGTCGAGGCGCTGTCGCGGGCCTATGACATGGTGCTCAACGGCACCGAACTGGGCGGCGGCTCGATCCGTATTCACGACCAGGCCATGCAGCGTGCGGTTCTCGACGTGCTGGGCATCGGCGAGGAAGAAGCCAACGAGAAGTTCGGCTTCCTGCTCGACGCCCTGAAGTTCGGTGCACCGCCCCACGGCGGCCTGGCGTTCGGCCTCGATCGGCTGGTGATGCTGATGACCGGCGCGCGGACCATCCGCGAGGTGATCGCCTTCCCGAAGACCCAGAGTGCCGCGTGCCTGATGACCGACGCCCCGGGCGAGGTCAGCGCCGAGCAGCTCAAGGAGCTCAACATCCGGCTGCGTCACAAGCCGAAGGTCGGCGACGACGCCTCGTGAGCCCGAGGGGCTAGCGTCGGCGACGACGCCGATTTTCTCCCATTCACACCGGCGCCCCTGATCCCAGCGGCGCCGGTCTTGTTGATCAGGAGGCTTTTTTCATGGCTGGCCACAGCAAATGGGCAAACATCAAGCACCGCAAGGCCGCTCAGGATGCCAGGAAGGGCAAGGTCTTCACCAAGCTGATCCGGGAGCTGACCGTGGCGGCGCGCGAAGGCGGCGGCGAGCCTGCGGACAACCCGCGGCTGCGGGCGGCCATCGACAAGGCGCTGGCCAACAACATGACCAAGGACACCATCCAGCGTGCGGTCGATCGGGGCGCCGGCACCGGCGACGACGACACCATGGAGGAGGCCGTCTACGAAGGTTACGGGCCGGACGGGGTGGCCATTTACGTCGAGTGCCTGACCGACAACCGCAATCGCACGGTGTCCGACGTGCGCCACGCCTTCAACAAGCACGGTGGCAACCTGGGCACGACCGGGTCGGTGGCGTTTCTGTTCAGCAAGCAGGGGCGCTTGAGCTTTCCCGCCGGCAGCGACGAGGAGGCGATCATGGAGGCGGCGCTGGAAGGCGGCGCCGAGGACGTGACTACTCACGATGACGGGGCCATCGGGGTCATCACCACGCCGAAGGCTTTCGGCGTGGTGAAGGATGCGCTCGCGACCGCAGGGCTGGATCCCGAGCGCAGCGAGGTGGGAATGTTCCCCGAGAGCTACTCGACCATTGCCGATGGCGAGGTGGCACGCCAGGTCATCAAGCTGTTCGAGCGTCTCGAGGATCTCGACGACGTGCAGAACGTCTATTCCAATGCGGACTTTACCGATGACGTGCTCGCCGAGCTGGAGTGACCCGGATCCCGGTTCGCCGGCCGCCGGACCGGGGAGGGGGCGATGATCGTGCTGGGGATCGACCCGGGCTCGCGAATTACCGGCTACGGCGTGCTGGATGTCTCGGGCGCACGCCCGGCCTATGTGGCCAGTGGCTGCATTCGCATCCAGCCCGGCGAGCTGGCTCAGAAGCTGGCCCAGGTCTACGCCGGGGTCGCCGAGCTGATCGCGTGGCATGCCCCCGCGGTATTCGCCATCGAGCAGGTCTTTCTCGCGCGCAACCCGGACTCGGCGCTCAAGCTGGGGCAGGCCCGGGGCACGGCGATCGTGTGTGCCGCCAACCACGGTCTGCCGGTCCACGAGTACGCCGCCCGCCAGGTGAAACAGGCGGTGACCGGCACCGGCGCGGCGGACAAGGCGCAGGTCCAGCACATGGTGATGGCACTGCTGTCGCTCAATGCTACGCCCCCGGAGGACGCCGCCGATGCCCTGGCCATCGCCCTGACACACGCCTATGCCAGCCGCGGGCTGTTGCCGGAAGCACGCCGTGGACGTCGGCGCGGCGGTCGACAGGCGTGGCGCGAGTTCACGCCCGATACCTGATCCGGACGCTGCTGGCCAGCCGCGGGGGCGATCAGTATAGTGATTCCCCAGTCATACCAAGGGACGCAAGTGCATGATTGGACGCCTGCGAGGCACCGTGCTGGAAAAACAGCCCCCCTGGCTGGTCATCGATGTCCAGGGCGTCGGTTACGAACTGGAAGCCTCGATGAACACGCTGCTGGCCTTGCCCGGGATCGGCGAGACCGTTCAGCTCCATACCCACCTCAGCATTCGTGACGATGCGCACCTGCTTTACGGCTTCATCAATGAGCCCGAGCGGGCCCTGTTTCGCGCTCTGATAAAGGTCAACGGGGTCGGCCCCAGGCTGGCGCTGGCGATCCTGTCCGGCATGGAACAGGATCAGTTCATTCGTTGCGTCATGGACAACGACGTCAAGGCGCTGACCCGGCTGCCGGGCGTCGGCAAGAAGACGGCCGAGCGGCTGATCGTCGAGATGCAGGATCGCTTTCCGCACTGGACCGGCGGTGACGAGGCATTGCCACTCGGCGAGGCGCCGTCTCCGGTACCGGCGAGCGACCCACGCGCCGATGCGGAGGCGGCGCTGGTATCGCTGGGCTACAAGCCCACCGAAGCGGCCCGCCTGCTCTCCGGGCTGGAGGAAGACCTCTCCACCGAGGCGCTGATCAAGGCGGCCCTGTCGCGCCAGTTCACGGGATGACGCATCATGATCGAAAGTGATCGCCTGATAGCCGCCGCGCCACAGGCCGGTGAAGTGCGCCACGATTACGCCATTCGACCGCGTCAGCTGGCCGACTATATCGGCCAGCCGCGGGTGCGTGAACAGCTCGATATCTTCATCAGTGCGGCCCGACGCCGGGGCGACAGCCTCGACCACACTCTGGTGTTCGGCCCGCCGGGCCTGGGCAAGACGACCCTGGCCAACATCATCGCCTCGGAAATGGAGGTCGACATCAAGTCCACCTCCGGTCCGGTGCTGGAGCGGGCGGGTGACCTGGCGGCAATGCTCACCAACCTTCAGCCTGGCGACGTGCTGTTCATCGACGAGATCCATCGGCTGCCGGCGGCCGTCGAGGAGGTGCTCTATCCGGCGATGGAGGACTTCCAGCTCGATATCATGATCGGCGAGGGGCCGGCGGCACGTTCCATCAAGCTGGACCTGCCGCGCTTCACCCTGGTGGGCGCGACGACGCGTGCCGGACTGCTGACGTCGCCACTGCGCGACCGCTTCGGCATCGTCCAGCGTCTCGAGTTCTACGGCATCGATGAACTGACCGAGATCGTGGCGCGGTCGGCGCGCCTGCTGGGCATCGAGGCGGAAGGTGATGGCGCGGCCGAGGTGGCACGCCGTGCCCGCGGCACGCCGCGCATCGCCAACCGCCTACTGCGCCGGGTCCGCGACTTCGCCGAGATCCGCGGCGACGGGCGGCTGACCGCCGACATTGCGGATCAGGCGTTGAACATGCTGCATGTCGACAGTCACGGTCTCGATCACATGGACCGTCGTTTGCTGCTGGCGATGATCGAGAAGTTCGACGGAGGGCCGGTGGGTGTCGACAGTCTTGCTGCGGCGATCAGCGAGGAGCGGGACACCATCGAGGACGTCATCGAGCCCTATCTGATCCAGCAGGGCTTCATGCTGCGCACCGCCCGCGGGCGGATGGTCACCGGCCAGGCCTATCGCCACTTCGGCCTGGAAGCCCTGGGCAGCACGCCCGACGGCGGCAGCGAGGCGCGCGCATGAGCTTTGCGATCCCGGTCACGGTCTATATCGAGGATACCGACGCCGGCGGTATCGTCTATTACGTCAACTATCTCAAGTACATGGAGCGGGCACGCAGCGAATGGCTGCGCGCGGCGGGACTGACCCAGCGCGAACTGTTCGACGACGGCGTCCAGCTGGTAGTGCACCGGCTGACCTGTCGCTATGCCAAGCCCGCCCGGCTCGACGACCGGCTGCAGGTCACGGCGGCGGTCGTCGAGGCCACGTCATGTCGCGTGCGCTTTCATCAGCAGGTACTGGCGGGCGGGGAACCCCTGTGCGACGCCGACGTCGATATTGCGTGTGTCGACGCGACGCGACTTCGCCCCACGCGCTGGCCGGCGGCCCTGGCCGCGGCCCTGAATGAACAACCGCAATCACCGACGAGGACGCCGTGAACGACTCTCTCTCCATCCCTCACCTGATACTCAACGCCAGCCTGGTGGTCCAGCTGGTGATGCTGCTGCTGATCGTGGGGTCCATCGCCTCCTGGGCGGTGATCTTCCAGCGCGGCTTCGTCCTGCGCCGGGCCCGCAAGGCCCATCGCACCTTCGAGGACCGTTTCTGGTCCGGGGTCGATCTCAATGAACTCTATCGCGAGATCCCCGCCGAGCAGGAGGTGCACGGCGCCGAGCATCTCTTTCGCGCCGGCTTTCGCGAATTCAACCGGCTGCTGCCCAAGACGCGCAGCAGCCAGGCGATCCTCGACGGCGTACAGCGTGCGATGCGCGTGGCCTGGTCGCGGGAGGAGGAGCGCCTCAATCTGCACCTGACCTTCCTGGCCACGGTGGCTTCCGCCAGCCCCTACATCGGCCTGTTCGGCACCGTGTGGGGCATCATGGGCTCCTTCATGGGGCTGTCGATGGCGCAGCAGGCCACGCTCTCCACGGTGGCGCCGTGGATCGCCGAGGCGCTCATCGCCACGGCGATGGGGCTGTTCGCGGCGATCCCGGCGGTAATCTTCTACAATCGCCTGTCCGCTCAGGCCAGCCGCCTGCTGGGCCAGTACGAGGACTTCGCCGAGGAGTTTCACTCCATCCTGCATCGCAATCTGCAGGGACGTGACGAGCGCGACGCCGCCTGAGGAGCCCGTCATGATGCATGGACCTTTCAACCGCGGCCCGCGCCGCAAGCCCATGGGTGAGATCAACGTCGTCCCGTTCATCGACGTGATGCTGGTGCTGCTGGTGATCTTCATGATCACCGCACCGATGATGACGCAGGGCGTTCAGGTGGAGCTGCCCAAGGTGGCCTCCAAGCCGATCGAGACGGACGAGAACAGCGAGCCCCTGGTGGTGTCGGTCAACCGTGACGGCGAATACTTCCTGTCGCTGGGCGATGGCGAGACGGCGCTGACCCTCGACGAGCTCAGCACCAAGGTGGTGGCCGTTCTCAAGCGCAAGCCGCAGACCCCGGTCATGGTCAAGGGCGACCAGAACGTGGCCTACGGTCAGGTAGTGACCTTGATGAGTGCACTGCAGACGGCCGGGGTCCCCAATGTGGGGCTGATCTCCGATCCTCCTCCGGCCGAGCAGTGAGGCACCGCCATGGCTAGACCGAAGAACCGGGTGGGGTACGGCCTGCCCGTGATCCTGGCGATCGTCCTGCATGTCGGGGTGCTGGCGATCACCCTGTTGCGCTGGCCGACCAGCGACCCCGAGCCGACCTCATCGGCGATCGTCAAGGCGACCCTGGTGCGTACCGAGACGGCGACCGACAAGGCCCAGCGGGCTCAGGAAGCCCAGGCGAGTGCGGCCGAAGCCAAAAAGCAACAGAAGGCCGACCAGGCCGAACAGGCGGCCAGAAAGGCGGAAGCCGAGAAGCAGCAACAGGCGGAGGCGGTAGCTCGCAAGAAGGCCGAGGCCGACAAGCAGCGTGAAGCCGAGCTGCAGGCCTTGAAGCAGGCTCGTGAGCAGGCGAAGGAAGCCGCTCGTCGGCGTGCCGAAGAAGCCGCACGCGCCGCACGCCAGAAGGCGGAAGCCGAGAAACAGCGTCAGGCGGAGGAAGCGGCCCGCAAGAAGGCCGAAGCCGAGAAACAGCGCCAGGCGGAGGAGGCGGCTCGCAAGAAGGCCGAAGCCGAGAAACAGCGCCAGGCGGAGGAAGCCGCCCGCAAGAAGGCCGAAGCCGAGAAACAACGTCAGGCGGAGGAAGCGGCTCGCAAGAAGGCCGAAGCCGAAAAACAGCGCCAGGCAGAGGAGGCCGCCCGCAAGAAGGCCGAAGCCGAGGCGCAGGCCAAACGGGCCGCTGAAGCGGCGCGACAGGCTTCCGAACAGGCACTGGCCCAGTCCATTGCCGGCGAGGAGCAGGCGATCGCCAATGCCCGCCAGGCGAGCGAGGCCGCCAATGGCTTCAAGAATCTGGTCAAGCGAGCCGTCGAGCAGGCCTGGATCATTCCCTCGTCCGCCGGCAATCAGCAGCGTGCCGTGGTTCGTATTACCCTGTTACCCACCGGCGAGCTGGTCGATGCCAGCATTCGCGAGAGCAGCGGAAACGCGGCCTTCGACCGGTCGGTGCTGCAGGCCGTGGAGCGGGCGGCGCCATTCCGCGAGATGCAGTCGCTGCCGACGTCCGCCCAACGCCAGTTCCGCGAGTTCAATCTCGACTTCAACCCTGAGGATGTGCGCTGATGAAACGACTGACTCCCCTCCTGTTCGGCTGGCTGCTGTTGTTCAGCAGCCTGGCCAGCGCCGACCTGACCATCCAGATTACCAAGGGCAGCGATCAGGCGATTCCCATCGCCATCGTGCCGTTCGCGACCGACGGTGCCCAGCTTCCCGAGGACCTGTCGGGTATCGTCGAGAGCGACCTGTCGCGCAGCGGCCAGTTTGCGCCGTTGCCCCGGGATACGCTGGTCGCCACGCCCCACAGCGCGGACGAGGTCTACTTTCGTGACTGGCGCTCGGTGGACAGCAATTATGTGCTCGTCGGTCGGGTCTCGCCGCAGGGGGATCAGTATCGCATCCGCTTCGAGCTGATGGACGTCTACGGCGAGAAGCGCATGCTTGGCGAGGCGCTGACGGTCTCGGCCGACCAGCTGCGTGCCGGGGCTCACTACATCAGTGACAAGGTCTACGAGGCGATTACCGGAACGCGCGGGGCCTTCTCGACCCGCATCGCTTACGTCACGGCGCAGGGAGCCGGTGACAAGCGGCAGTTTGCGCTGCACGTCGCGGATGCCGACGGCCACAACGGCCACCAGATCCTGAGCTCGGACGATCCCATCATGTCACCGTCCTGGTCGCCGGATGGCGGCAAGCTGGCCTATGTGTCCTTCGAAACCGGCAACTCGGCCATCTATGTACAGAACCTGGCGACCGGTCAGCGTGTTCAGCTGACCGACTTCAAGGGCATCAACGGCGCTCCGGTATGGTCGCCTGACGGCCGGCGCCTGGCCATGTCGCTGTCCAAGGACGGCCAGCCGGAGATCTACATCATGGATATCGCCACGCGCAAGCTTACCCGCATCACGCGCAACGGCGCCATCGACACCGAGCCCGCCTGGGCGCCGGACGGCCGCAGCCTGATCTTCACCTCGGACCGCAGCGGCGGACCGCAGCTGTATCGTCGCGACCTGAACAGCGACCGCACCCAGCGCGTGACCTATACCGGGGACTACAACTCGCGGGGGCGTTTCGCACCGGACGGCAAGAGCCTGTTCCTGGTCCACCGTGACAGCCGCGGGTTTCATGTCGCCAGACAGAATCTGGACACCGGCCGCCTGACGGTACTCACCGACACCCAGTGGGACGAGTCGCCGAGTGTTGCGCCCAATGGGGCCATGGTAATCTTCGCTACCCAGCGGGGAAATCAGGGGATCCTGGGGGTCGTCTCGGCGGACGGCAAGGCGTCCTACCGCCTGCCTTCAGCCCAGGGCGATGTCCGCGAGCCCGCCTGGTCGCCGTTTCTGAACTGATGGAACCCTGTTTCATGCCCGAGGGTGTATCTTTCGTATCCCGAGCAAGGAGATGACAATGAAGTTCGTTCCGTATGCCAAGAGCCTGGCCGTGGCCCTGTCGCTTGCCGTCATGGCGGGTTGCTCCAGTACCGGCGGCACCCAGGATGGCAGCTTCGACACCGGCAGCGGTGCCGCCGGCGGTGCCGGTATGGGTGGCACCAACGGCCAGGGGGTGAGCAGCGGTCAGGTCAGCGGCAGCCAGCTGGGTGGCGAGGGCTCGCAGCAGCAGGCCGGTATCCCCGATGTGCGCACCATCTATTTCGGCTTCGACCAGGACACCATTCGTCCCGAATTCGAGTCGGTGCTGAATGCCCATGCTCAGTATCTGCGCAATCATCCCGATGCTCACGTGGTGCTGCAGGGCCATGCCGACGAGCGGGGCACGCGGGAATACAACCTGGGGCTGGGCGAGCGTCGTGCCCAGGCGGTCGAGCAGTTCCTGAGCGTGCAGGGCGTGTCGCCGTCGCAGATCGACGTGGTGAGCTATGGTGAGGAACGTCCGGCGGTCGAGGGGCATTCCGAGCAGAGCTATGCCAAGAACCGTCGCGTGGTAGTGGCTTACTGATCACGGTATGCCGGGCCCGGAGCGGTAGGCGCCCCGGGCCGGTACCCGAGCGGAGACGAACATGAAACGCACCCTGCAGGGACTAGGCGGTGTCGGTATCCTGCTGCTTCCGCTGATGGCATCGGCCGCGCCGGTCGTCGAGGACCTTTCGGCCGGGAAGGGCAACTTCTATCAGCAGACCCAGGCCCGCGAGGAGCCCGGCGGCAATCTGGTACTGTTCAACCAGCTCAAGGAAAATCAGCGCACGATCCGGGAGCTGCGTGGTCAGCTCGAGGAACTGCGCTATCAGCTCGAACAGCAGAAGAGCCTGTCGCAGGAGCGCTATCTGGATCTCGAGAAGCGTCTCGATGCCCTGAGTGGCAGCGGCAACGCCGGTGGAACATCCGGCGAGGGTGGCGCCCAATCCCCCGATGCCGGGAATGGCGCAAACGGCGCATCGGCGCAGCCGGAAAATACGGCTTCCGGTGGTGCCGCGAGCAAATCCAGCCCGGCGGGTCGGCAGGCCTATCAGGCGGCCTTTGCCAAGGTTCAGGCGCGGGATTTCAAGGCGGCCATTCAGGCCTTCGAGGCATTTGTCGCCGATTATCCGGATTCCCCGCTGCGCCCCAACGGCTACTACTGGCTGGGCGAGCTCTACTCGGCGCGCTCCGAGCTGGATTCGGCGGCCAAGGCGTTCAATACGGTGATCGAGTCCTACCCGCAGAGCAGCAAGGTGCCGGATGCGCTCTACAAGCTGGGCTTGCTCAAGGCACGCCAGGGGCAACCGGATGCCGGCAAGGAGCTGCTGACCCGGGTGATTCAGGATTATCCCGACAGCAACGCGGCCGGCATGGCTCAGGATTTCCTCAATCAGTCCGGGTTGTAGTGATCATCCATCGAGCGGAGGGCAAGGCGTCATGTCCTGCAAGATCGACTATCAGGCTCCCGACGGGCTGCTGGCGGGTCGGGTGATCCTGGTTACCGGGGCCGGCGACGGCATCGGTCGGGCCGCCGCCCTGAGCTATGCGGCCCATGGGGCGACCGTGGTGCTGCTCGGGCGTACTCTGGGCAAGCTCGAGACCGTCTATGACGAGATCGAGGCGCTGGGCGGTCCGCAGCCGGCGATCTTCCCCCTCAACTTCGAGGGTGCGACTCACAAGGATTACCAGGAGCTCGCCGACCGGATCGGCAGCGAATTCGGCCGGCTGGACGGCGTGTTGCACAACGCCGGCTTGCTTGGCGGGCTGAGACGCTTCGTCGACTACGACCCCGAGCTGTGGGAGCGCGTCATGCAGGTCAACTTCAACGGCCCGATCTGGATGACCCGGGCCCTGTTGCCGCTGCTCGAGGCCTCGCCGGATGCGTCGGTGATCTTCACCTCATCCGGCGTGGGGCGCACGGGGCGCGCGCTCTGGGGCGCCTATTCGGTGTCCAAGTTCGCGACCGAGGGGTTCGTGCAGGTGCTGGCCGCCGAGCTCGAAGCCGAGACGTCCATCCGCGTCAACAGTCTCAACCCGGGACGCACACGGACCGCCATGCGCGCCGCGGCGGCGCCGGATGAGGATCCCGCGACGCTGCGCACGCCGGAGGCGATCATGCCCACCTATTTGTGGCTGATGGGGCCGGACAGCCGCGGCCACACCGGCGAGCGCTTCGACGCCCAGCCCCCCGCCCGGTGAGGCGCCGGGGCGTCGGGCGCTGTCAGCCCAGCAGCGCCGACGCCAGGGCCGCCGGGGTCTCGAACCAGTGGTCGGCCTGCCAGCTCTCGCGATCCTCGCTTTCATCGAGATAGCCGTAACCCACGGCCACGGCGGTCATGCCGGCGGCACGGGCGGCCTGCATGTCGCGGGCATGATCGCCGATGTACCAGCAGGCCTCGGCGGCCAGCCCCAGCCGGTGCGCGGCGGCATGCAGCGGGGCCGGATCGGGCTTCTTGACCGGCAGGTCGTCGGCACACAGCAGCACGCCGGGGGTCAGCCCCAGGGCATCGATCAAGGGTGCCGCATAGGCGCGGGGCTTGTTGGTGACGATGCCCCAGGCCGGCGACGGCCGCGACCAGGCGTCCAGCACGGCCTCCAGCCCGAGAAAGACGCGGCTGTCCACGGCGACGGCCTCGGCATAGCGGTCGAGCAGGAACTGGCGCGCCTCGGCATGTTGCGGGTGGGCCGCCTCGAGCCCCAGCGCCAGCTGCACCAGCGCGCTGCCGCCGTTGGAGACTTGGGCGCGAATCACCGCATAGGGCAGTTCGGGCAAGCCGTGGTGGGCGCGCAGGGCGTTGGTGGCCCGCGCCAGGTCGGGGGCCGTGTCGATCAGGGTGCCGTCCAGGTCGAACAGCAGCCCCGCGGGGCTGCCGGGGCGACGCGAGCCGTTCATGGCGTGTCCAGCGTGCAGTGCATCAGGTAGTTGACCGAGACATCCCGCGGGGCGAGCCGGTAGCGGCGCGTCACCGGATTGTAGGTCAGCCCGCTCTGCTCGCGGATCCGCAGCCCGGTGGCACGGCACCAGTTCGACAGTTCGGAGGGGCGGATGAACTTGCGGTACTCGTGCGTGCCCTTGGGCAGCAGGCCCAGCACGTACTCGGCACCCAGGATGGCGAAGGCATAGGCCTTGGGATTGCGGTTGATGGTGGAGAAGAAGACGTGGCCGCCGGGGCGCACCAGGGTCGCGCAGGCGCGCACCACGGCGGCCGGGTCCGGCACGTGCTCGAGCATCTCCAGGCAGGTGACGATGTCGAACGCCCCGGGGTGGGCCTGTGCCATCTCCTCGGCGCTGGCGTGACGGTAGTCGACCTCGACACCGCTTTCCTGCTGATGCAGGCGGGCTACCGCCAGCGGGGCCTCGCCGAGGTCGATGCCGGTCACGGTGGCGCCGCGGTGGGCCATGGCCTCGCTGAGGATGCCGCCGCCGCAGCCGACATCGATCACCGTCTTGCCGGCCAGTCCGGCGCGCGCGTCGATGAAGTCCAGACGCAGGGGGTTGATCTCGTGGAGTGGCTTGAACTCGCTGTCGGGATCCCACCAGCGGCTGGCCAGTGCCTCGAACTTGGCGATTTCCTGATGATCGACATTGTGGCGGTGCGGGTCGGTCTGCCCCTGGGTCATTGCGCCTCTCCCGGTTGGCTGGTGACGGCCTGAATGCCTGGCGGGCCGGGGGCGAGTTGCCGGATCCCGGAGCGCCATGCAGAATGCGATGCGCAGGCGGGTATCGTCTGCCATGTGGGTCGCCTGCGTCGCGTGCCCGCATTCTACTCGTTATCGGTCGACTTTGGGGATGCCGGGTGACGAATCGCCCCGGGATGTCGGAGGCGGTCATCCAGTCTCGGCCCATCCCCATTCGGCCGTAACGATGTTATCGTTCGTGAACCACAGGGTGTGGACTGGCATCTGCATCCTTGATGGCGGCTCTTGCAGGACGCAGCGAGCCGCATGCCGCTCTGGCATAATCGATTCATTGATCCATGAGGAGGGACCCATGATCCGCAAGGCAGTTCTCCCCGTCGCCGGTCTCGGCACCCGTTGTCTCCCGGCCTCCAAGGCCATCCCCAAGGAAATGATCACCATCGTCGACAAGCCGGTGATCCAGTACGTCGTCGAGGAAGCCGTCAAGGCCGGCATCAAGGAGATCGTCCTGGTGACGCACTCCAGCAAGGGGGCGATCGAGAACCACTTCGACAAGCACTTCGAGCTGGAGTCGATGCTCGAGGCCAAGGGCAAGGACGAGCTCCTGGCCGAGGTGCGTGCCATCGTGCCGGACGACGTGAGCATCATCGCGGTGCGTCAGCCCGAGGCGCTGGGGCTGGGCCACGCCGTGCTGTGTGCCCGCCCGGTGGTCGGCGACGAGCCGTTTGCGGTCCTGCTGCCCGACGTGCTGGTGGACGACGAGGGCATGGCCCGCAACGACCTGGCCGGCATGATCGAGGCCTACGAGAGCAGCGGTGCCGCACAGATCATGGTCGAGAACGTGCCCCGCGAGATGACCCACAAGTACGGCATCGTCGCGCTCGACGGCGACACGCCGGCCCCGGGTGGCAGCGCGCCGATCACCGGCATGGTGGAAAAGCCCAGTGTCGAGGAGGCGCCCTCCACGCTGGCGGTCATCGGCCGCTATCTGCTGCCCGGCGAGATCTTTGCGCTGCTGGCCGAGACGCCGCCCGGCGCCGGCAACGAGATCCAGCTGACCGACGCCATCGATCGCCTGCGCGAGACGCAGCCGGTGGCCGCCTATCGCATGCAGGGCGCCACCTACGACTGCGGTCACCAGCTCGGGTATCTCGAGGCGACGCTGGTGTACGCCAAGCGCCACCCCAAGTTCGGTGAAGGGTTCCAGGCGCTGCTCGCGCGCTACGCCGGCGAGGAGTAAGCCATGCGAATCCTTCTTCACGGAAGCGAACTCGCCGCGGCCACCGCCGCCGCGGCCCTGTCCTCGGTGGGCCATCAGGTCACCTGGCTGCCCCATCCGGATGCGCCCTGGCAGCAACTGGCCGAGGCCGACTGGCTGGCCCGCGAGCCCCAGGTGGGCGAGCAGCTGGAGATCAGCCGCCGATCGGGAGCGCTGCGCGTGGTCGAGATGCTGCCGGCCGAGGAAGAGGTGGATATCGTCTGGCTGGCCCTGGCCCCGGATCAGCGCGAGGCGGCCGAACGCTTCGTCGATACCGTGGCCGGCCAGCAGCCTGCGCCGCTGGTGGTGATCAACAACTCCACCTTCCCGGTCGGCCAGACCGAGTCGCTCGAGGGGCTGTTGCGTCATGCCTCGCAGGTGGCGGTGGTGCTGCCCGACATGCTCGAGGAAGGGCGGGCCTGGCAGGTCTTCACGCGTCCCACGCGCTGGTTGCTCGGCTGTGAGGACGACTGGGCGGGCGACCAGGTCCGCGAGCTGCTGCGGGCCTTCAATCGCCGTGCCGAGGTGTTCCAGCGCATGCCGCGCCGCGCCGCCGAACTGACCAAGTTGGCGATCAACGGCATGCTGGCGACGCGCATCAGTTACATGAACGAGGTTGCCGGTCTGGCCGATTCGCTGGGCGTGGACGTGGAACATGTTCGTCAGGGCATGGGGGCGGACACGCGCATCGGCTACGAGTATCTTTATCCGGGCTGCGGCTTCGGCGGGCCCAACTTCTCGCGCGACCTGATGCGTCTGGCGGACGTGCAGCACGAGACGGGACGTGAATCCCAGCTGCTCGAGCAGGTGCTCGATATCAACGAGCACAAGAAGGAGACGCTGTTCCGCAAGCTGTGGACCCACTTTCACGGCCAGTTGCAGGGTCGCACCGTGGCGATCTGGGGGGCGGCGTTCAAGCCGGGCACCACCCGTATCGATCACGCACCGGTACTGACCCTGCTGCGGGCATTGTGGGCCCAGGGCGTGCACGTGCGTCTGCATGACCCGGCGGCTCTGCCGGCATTGCGTCAGGTGGTCGGCGATCATCCGCTGCTGACCCTGCTCGATCAGGACCCCTACGAGGCCTGTGAGGGCGCCGACGCGCTGATGCTGGTCACGGAGTGGAAGTGCTACTGGAATCCGGACTGGCGGCGGCTCGGCGAGACGCTATCGGCAAAGCTGGTGCTCGATGGGCGCAACATCTATGACCCGGTCTATGTGGCCGCACGCGGCCTCGTCTATCGGGGAATCGGCCGACGTGCCGATCCGTGAAGCGAGCCGGCCACCGAACGCCCCAACGAACAGCGCCCCGCATTGCGGGGCGCTGCTGGTTTCGGGGCCCGGCCGCGATGGCCGGGCGGGGCCGATGCGTCGTGATCAGCCGAAGTTCTGGGCGACGAAGTCCCAGTTGAGGATGTTCCACACGGCGTCGAGGTACTTCGGACGCGCGTTGCGGTAGTCGATGTAGTAGGCGTGCTCCCAGACATCGATGGTCAGCAGCGGCGTCTGGCCGTGGGCGATCGGGGTGTCGGCGTCGTCGGTGTTGACGATGTCGACACCGCCGTCGTCGGTCTTGATCAGCCAGGTCCAGCCGGAGCCGAAGTTGCCGGCAGCCTTGGTGTTGAACGCTTCCTTGAACTTGTCGAAGGAGCCGAACTTGGCGTTGATGGCCTCGGCCAGGGCACCGCTCGGCTCGCCACCGCCATTCGGCGACAGGCAGTGCCAGTAGAAGGTGTGGTTCCACACCTGGGCCGCCTGGTTGAACAGGCCGCCGGAGGCGGACTTGACGATCTCCTCGAGCGACTTGTTCTCGTCGTCGGTGCCCTTGGTCATGTCGTTGAGCTTGGTGACATAGGCCTGATGGTGCTTGCCGTAGTGGTACTCGAGGGTTTCCGCGGAGATGTGCGGTTCCAGCGCGTTCTTCTCGTAGGGCAGGGCGGGAAGTTCGAATGCCATGGTCAACTCCTTGTCTTGAATCACCGTGGAATACAGACCTTGATAAAAAATCTTACAATACCAAGCATCTGCGTTAAGTGTTGTCGCATCATATTAGCAGCCTGGGGTATGCTCGCCAATTCCGATAACGCAACTCGGGATTGACGGACACCGGCGCCGGCCATGGTGGCGCGCCCCCAACCGACGAGGAGACCGCATGGCGGATCATGATCAAGAACCCCGTCTGACCGCCCCCATCGTGCCGGGTCCGGAAGATGAGCTCAGCCCCCGTCATCGCGCTGTCGTCAGCGGCCGCCGGGCCCGAACCTGGCCATTGTGGCTGCTGTGCCTGCTGCTGCTGGCCGGGCTGGCGGCCCTGGCCGGCCGCTACTGGCTGGATCGTCAGGCCTGGCAGGCGAGCCAGCGTGAACTGAGCGGCCAGGTGTCCAATCTGCATGCGCGCCTCGACAGTCTCGATGACAGCCAGGGCGTGTCCACCGCCACCTTCGAGAAGCGCATGGCGTCGGTCGACGATGGGCGCGCCAGGTTGCGTGACCGGCTGGATGAAATGACGTCGACCCTGAAGAGTCTAGATGAACGTACGCCGGACCGCGCTTCTCTGGACGCCGTGAACCGGCGTCTCGACGACGCCGACCAGCAGCGCTCGACGCTGGCCGATACCCTGAATGCCGTGCAGCGCTCGATGACCGCGCTGGAACAGCAGAGCGGCACCGCGCGCCAGGCCCTGGCCACACGGCTGTCCAGCCTGGAGACGGCACGTCAGACCGTGGCCGAACGTCTGGACACCCTGAAGCGCTCCCAGGACAGCGCCACGGGCCGGCTCGATACCCTGGCCGGGCGCATGGATTCGCTGGCCCAGTCGGCACAGGCCCGACAGTCCCAGCTCGACAAGCTGGCCTCGCGGGTGGATGACCTGGGGGCTTCCCTGACCGAGCTGCGGCAGAATCAGGTGGCCCTGAGTGCCTCGCTCGAGGCGTTGCGTGGTGGTTGATGCGTCGTTCGTCCCGGGGCAGGATGACCGGCCGCCGGCAAGGGAGGCCTGATCTCATGCGCTATCCGCGACTGGCCCTGTACGGGGCGGCCGTGGCGCTTGTCTGGAGCACGTCGGCCCTGGCGCTGGATGCCAGGGTGACGGGCATCGACGGGAAGCCGGCCGACAACATTCGCCACTACCTGGCGTCCATGACTGCCGGCGACTACAGCCGGGATCGCCTGACCCACGACATCCAGCAGCGTGCCGCCAAGGCGCTCAAGGCCTATGGCTACTATTCACCGTCCTTTCAGGTGACCCTGGAAGGCAAGCCCGACGTGGAGCGCGCCCGCATCGAGGTTTCCCCGGGCAAGCCGGTGATCATCCAGCATCTCGAGGTGTCGATCGCGGGGGAGGCCAGAGACGACAAGGCCTTCACCCAGGCGCTCGAGGCATTTCCGCTGCACGAAGGCGGTCCGTTGCGCCATGCTCCCTACGAGGGATTGCGCAGCCAATTATCGACGCTGGCGCTGCAGCGGGGCTATTTCGATGCCACCTTCACGCGCCATCGCATCGAGGTGCGGCCCTGGCAGCACAGTGCCCGCATCTACCTGACCTTCGACAGCGGGCCTCGCTACCGTTTCGGCGACATCCGCTTCAGCGGCAGCCAGATCGACCAGGAACGGCTGATCAACCTGCTGCCCTTTGCCACCGGCGAGCCGTACCTGGCGGACAGCCTGGCCGAATACAATCAGCGCCTGGGGCAGACGGGGTGGTTTCGCAGCATCGGCGTGCGCCCGCAGATCGAGCGGACCCAGCCCGTGGCGCTGGCCCATCGCGGCTGGTGGGAGGCCGTGGACCACCGGTCGGCCGACGGCGAGGCCGCGGCGTCCGGCAGGACGCCGCTGCTGGCGGCCGACGCCATCGTCGCGGCGCGTGGCGTGGGCACCGAGGGGCCACCGCGGGTGCCGGTCGATGTCAACGTGATTCCGGCCGATCGCCATCAGTTCGAGATCGGGATCGGCTACGCGACTGACGTCGGGCCTCGCACGCAGTTCTCCTGGAAGCAGCCCTGGATCAACGCCGACGGCGACAGCCTCGATCACTCGCTTTACCTGTCGGCTCCCGAGCAGACCTTCAGCGGCACCTACACCATGCCGCTGGAGGATCCGCGGCGTGACAGCTACGAGCTGCAGTACGGCCTGAAGAACCAGGACAACGAGGACACCCGCAGCCTGGAGGCGTCCGTGGAGCTGGCGCGGCGCTGGACCTTCGACAACGACTGGACCCAGCGGGTCTTCGTGCATGCCACCTACGAGGACTTCCGCCAGGCCAACCAGAAGGACCAGGTGCTGCTCTACTACCCCGGGGTGAGCTGGAGCCGCACGCGGACCCGCAACCCGCGCTTCCCCACCTGGGGCGACCGGCAGCGGTTGTCGCTGGCGGCATCCGACACCGCCTGGGGGTCGGATGCCAGCTTCCTGCGCGCGACCCTGGATTCGCAGTGGATCCGCTCGCTGGGCAGCGACTATCGCTTCATCGGACGCACCAGCCTGGGCGCCATGACCACCCCGGACTTCGACAAGATTCCGCCGTCGCTGCGCTTCTTCACCGGCGGTGACCGCAGCGTGCGGGGCTATGCCTACGAGAGCCTGGCGCCGACCAACGCCGACGGCGAGCTGGTGGGGGGGCAGCAGCTGTTCGTGGCCAGCGTCGAGGCGCAGCGTCGCTTGACCGGCAACTGGTGGGGCGCCGCCTTCGTCGATACCGGCAATGCCTTCGACACCTGGTGGCCGCAGGATCTCGCCACCGGGGCGGGGCTGGGGATCCGCTGGGTGTCCCCGGTCGGGCCGATTCGCCTGGATATCGCTCACCCCTTCGATGACAAGGAGTCTTCGTGGCGTCTGCACTTCGCCATCGGGCCCGAGTTCTGACGGGCCTGCTGCGTCTGCTGGTCTGGTTGCCGATGTGGTTGCTGGGGCTGCTCTTCCTGCTGCTGGGCCTGGTGCTGTCGCCCTGGGGCACGGCATGGCTGCTCGAGCAGGGGCAGCAGCGCCACTGGCTGAGCTACGATGCCGTCGCCGGCGCGCCGCTGGACGACTTCACCCTGCGTGGCCTGCACCTGGCGGCCGGCCCGGCGGACATCGCCATCGAGCGCCTGCACCTGGCCTGGGCCGATGACTGCCTGCTGAAAGGGCAGCTGTGTCTCGACAGCCTGCAGGTCGAGGGCGCCGACATCCGGCTCAAGCCCGGCGATGCCCCGCCGGCGGCTTCATCGTCCGGGTCGGGCGGCCTGCCGCCGGTCGTGGTGCCGTTTCCCGTCGAGGTGCGCGAGCTGGCGCTGGATGACGTCGCCCTGCAACTGGCCGACGGGACACGCCTGAGCTGGCAGCATCTTCGTACCGGGGCACGCCTCGACCGGCAGGCCCTGACCCTGCAACCCACCGAGCTGGCCGGGGCGCGCCTGCGCCTGCCCAACGCGGCCGACACCACGGTGACGCCGGCCGGCACACAAGGCGGTGGGGCATTGTCCCCGGTGGCCGTCGAGACGAGTCGGGCGCTGCAGGCATCCCGGGCCGAGGCGTCACCGTCCGCGTCAGGCGACAAGGCGATCGAGACGCCGGTGGCGGCGGTGTCCGGCGACACCGGCAATGAGGCTGCCAACGACACGTCCGATGCTGTTGCCAGCGGCTCGCCCGCCAGCGCCGAGCAACCCCAGCCGCGCAAACTGCCGGATATCCGGCTGCCGTTGCCGATCCGCATTCCGGAATTGGTCGTTCGGGATTTTCGCCTGGAAGGGGCCGAGCCGCGGCGCATCGATCGCCTGTCACTCAGCCTGGAAGGCCAGGCGCATCGGGTGACCCTCAAGCACCTGACGGTGAAGGCCCCGCCGGCCGACGCCGAGTTGACGGCTCAGGTCCGGCTGCAGGGCGACTATCCGCTGAGCGCGCACCTGACGGGCATGCTGCATCAGGCGCCGCTGGCCGGGCAGCGCATCGACCTTCAGGCACGGGGCTCGCTGAGCGCCCTGAAGGCGACACTGACCGCCGACGGCCCGGTCTCGGCCCGTCTCGAGGCCGCCGCCAACGTGCTGGCGCCCGAGCTGCCCTTCGATGCCACCCTGACGGCGGCGTCGCTGGCCTGGCCACTGCCGGATGCCGCCGCGGACAAGAACCCGCCGCCGCAGTATCGAGTGCGTGATCTGACCCTCAAGGCCGCGGGGCAGCTCAGTGACTACCGGGTGGCACTCCAGGGCCAGGTGTCCGGCCGCGACCTGCCGGACACCGTCCAGGTCGGCTTGACCGGCCATGGCGACAGCGAGCGGTTCAACTGGCTGCCGCTGTCGCTGGCCGCCAACGGCGGCTCGCTGGTCAGTCGGGGCGAGGTGCGCTGGTCGCCGGCGCTGGATGTGACGGCCCGGCTCGATCTGAGTCGCTTCAACCCGGGGCTGCTGACTCCGGCGGTCGAGGGCTCCCTGAACGGCCAGGCGCAGGCACACTTCGCCATGGCGGACGGGGGGTGGTCCCTGACGGTGCCGAAGCTGGCCGTGGACGGCAGCCTGCAGCAGCGTCCCTTGTCGCTCCAGGCCGTACTGCAGGGCGACAGCGGGATGCACTGGCGCATCGACACCCTGGATCTGCGCCAGGGCCGGAATCGCCTGACTGCCGAGGGCACCGTCGGCGATACCCTGAACCTGCGCGGCCGGCTGGAGGCGCCGGCGCTGGATACGCTCCTGCCGACCCTGGGCGGGCAGGCCCAGGGGAAGCTGTCGCTGGCCGGCACGCTGAAGAAGCCCCGGGTCGACGTGACGCTGACCGGCAACAGCCTGCGCTTCGCCGACAACCGGGTCGCCGACCTGACGCTGGACGCTCGGGTGAGCGGGGTCGAGGATCCCGACATGGACGTGACGCTTCAGGCCGCCGAGATTCGGGCGGCCGGTCAGCGCCTGACCCGGGTAGAGGCCGGTCTGAAGGGGCGGTTGTCCGATCACCGCCTGACGGTGAGCGTGGATGCCGCCCCGGGCATGCCGATGTCCCGCCTGCGTCTGGCGCTCACCGGTGGACTGAATGCCGCCCGCGATGCCTATCGTGGCCAGCTGGCGGCCTTGAACCTCGATACCGACCAGGCGAGTCTGCAGCTCGCCGAGGCGACGCCGCTGAACATCGACCTGAAGGCTCCGAAGGTGCAACTGCAGCCGTTCTGTCTGGAGCGCCGGGAAGGCGGCCGGCTGTGTGCCACACGCCCCGTGGAGGCCGGCGCCAGTGACGGGCGAGTGGCGCTGTCCCTGCAGGCCCTGCCGCTGGATCTCGCCAATGCGGCCCTGCCGGATGGCTGGGCGACCGGCGGCCAGCTGGATGGCACGCTGGGACTCGACTGGTCACAGGGCGGGCAGCAGTGGAAGGCCGATGCGGACCTGAAGGGGCGAGTGAGCCTGGACGGGCAGAACGCCTATGGCCAGCCCTGGTCCCTGCCCGCCACGAACCTGGCCCTGTCGCTGTCGGCGACGCCGGCGGCCGCCGATGTGACCCTCGAGGCCAACGTGGGGGAGGCCGGGCGGCTCGATCTGCAGACCCGCATCACCGATCCGGCCGGCGAGGCCACGCTTTCCGGACAGCTGGCGCTGGACGGCTGGCGGCTGTCGCCCTACCAGCCGCTGGTCACCAGCCTGCAGACGCTCGAGGGGCGTCTCGACGGGAATCTGGCACTGTCGGGAGCGCTGGCCAACCCCTCGCTGGACGGGCAGCTGACCCTCGCGGACCTGAAGGCCGGCGGGCGTGACCTGCCGCTGAGCGTGACGGACGGGCGGGTCACTGTCAGCGTCGCCGGCCACTCGGCCGACCTGAACGGCTTCGTGGCGGGCGATCGGGGACGCCTGACGCTGACCGGTCAGCTGGGCTGGCCGAGCCTGGATCAGTGGCGTGCCGATGTCGCGCTGAGCGCCGTGAAGGCACCGCTGCGGCTGGCGATGCCGGAGTTCGGGCGGCTGGATGTCGCGCCGGACCTGCGGATCCAGGCGACCCCGCAGCGCCTGCAGGTGCGAGGCGATGTCACCGTCCCCTGGGCGCGCCTGGAGGTCGGAAAGATTCCGCCCTCGGCGGTATCGCCGAGCAGCGACGAGGTGATCATCACCCGTGAGGACGAGGCGCGGGCCCGGGAGCAGGCGCGCCAGGCCGCGCGGCAGGCAACCGATGCCGCCAGCGAGGCGACCGCCCAGGCGCTGTCCCGGGTCGGCATGCAGCTGGATGTCAGCGTGAATCTGCACATCGGCCCGGATGTGAAGCTCGAGGCCTACGGGCTCACGGCCTCGCTGCGCGGCGACCTGCAGGTCCGCCAGGGCAACGGGCCGGTACAGCTGTTCGGTGACGTCAACCTGCTCGACGGGCGCTACAGTGCCTTCGGCCAGGACCTGGTGATACGCCAGGGCAAGGTGCTGTTCAGCGGTCCGGCCTCGGAGCCGCGCCTGCAGTTCGAGGCGATCCGCAACCCTGACACCACCCAGGACGGCGTCATCGCCGGGCTGCGGGTCACCGGCCCGGCCGCCCAGCCCGATCTGCGGGTGTTCTCGGAGCCGGCGATGGCGGAGAGCCGGGCGCTATCCTACCTGCTGCGGGGGCGGGCGCCCGAGGATACCGGCGGCGGCGACGGGGCGCTGACCTCGGCGCTGATCGGCCTGTCGCTGTCGCGTACCGGTGGTGCCATCGGGCAGCTGGGGCAGGCGTTCGGCGTGCAGGACCTGAGTGTCGATACCTCCGGCAGCGGTGCCGACAGCCAGGTGGTGGTCAGCGGCTATCTGTTCGACGGTCTGCAGGTCAGTTATGGTGTGGGCATCTTTTCGCCGATCGCCGAGCTGACCCTGCGCTACCAGCTGTGGCAGAACCTGTATGTGGAGGCGGTTTCCGGCGCGGCTCAGGCGGTCGACCTGATCTACTCCTTCAGTCTCGGGCGCAGCAGCGCTTCGCCTTGAGGCCGCTGCCGCAGGGGCAGGGGGCATTGCGGCCGGTGTCGAGCCGCTGCCAGGTTGCGTCGCCGTCCACGTAGAGCCAGTGCGCCAGGGAGGCGTCGAAACGAAAGCGGCTGGTTTCGCTCAGGGTGAAGAAGTGCCCCGACTCCCGACCGGTGGCGGTGAAGCGGACCTCGCCCCGGTCGCCCTCGGCATGGCTGCGCGCCACGTCGAGGCGGCACCAGCGGGGGCCGGGCTCGCGCAGTGTTTCCAGCGCCGGCCGGTGGACGGGGTCCCATGTCGCATGCAGGAAATCGGCGTCGCCCGTGACGAAGCCGCAGAAGCGGGCACGCATCAGGGCTTCCGGATGGCCGGCCCGGCGTGCATCGTCGAGTACCGGGGCGCAGCAGTCGCCGAACGGGTGCCGGCTTCCGCAGGGGCAGGCCGAAGAACGAGCAACATTCGATAGCAAGAGAGACAGACTCCATGTGGATCAGTGACAAACAGCGCATGCCGGCGCCCGATGAGGCGCTGCCCGGACGCGACGAGCCGCTCTCGATCAGCGGCGTGCATTACGTCAATGGCCGCTCGATGCTACCGCCTTTTCCGGAAGGGCTCGAGGAGATCGTGCTGGGCCTGGGGTGTTTCTGGGGAGCGGAACGCCTGTTCTGGGAACTGCCCGGTGTGCATGTTACGGCGGCGGGTTACGCCGGTGGCTATACGCCCAACCCGACCTACGAGGAAACCTGTACGGGCCGGACCGGGCATGCGGAAGTGGTGCGCGTGGTCTTCGATCCCACCGAGATCGGCCTGCCCGAGCTGCTGCAGGTATTCTGGGAAGCCCACGACCCGACCCAGGGGATGCGCCAGGGCAATGACGTGGGCAGCCAGTATCGCTCAGCTATTTATACCGTTATCTCTTCTCAAAAAAACATCGTTCAAGATAGCTACAAGCGGTATCAAGCCGCATTGGAAGAAGCACGTATGGCTCCAATTACGACAGAAATTGCACCGTTGAGCCGTTTTTATTACGCCGAGGAATACCACCAGCAATATCTGGCCAAGAACCCGGGGGGCTATTGTGGGCTCAAGGGGACGGGAGTCAGCTGTCCGATTGGCTGATGCGCAGCACGTCAGCCGTCGACTGCGACACCCCGGTCCAGACGGTCAGCTGACGCGCCACCCGACGTGACAGCCAGCCGGCCAGGCGGTGCTGGCGAGTCTCGAGAAAGCCCACATGCCCGCCATGCCGGGCAATCTCGACACGTACGGCGTCACTGGGGGCCGGCAGGCGTTCGAACAGGTCCGATGGCATGAAGGGGTCATCGGCGGCGTGCAGCACCAGCAGCGGCAGTTCGACCTCGCCCAGCAACGTCCCGGCCGACGCCCGGCGATAGTAATCGCTGGCCGAGCTGAAGCCATGCAGCGGGGCGGTAACCTCGTTGTCGTAGGCCCAGAAGGTATCCAGCTGACGCAGCCGACCTGCCGTCATGCCCGGCAGCAGGCCGGCGGCCATCTTGAGCATGACCTTGCGTTTCAGCGCACCCAGCAGGTGGCGCTGGTAGATCCGTGAAAAGCCGCGGTTGAGGGCATCGGCACTGGCGGCCAGGTCGAGCGGGGCACTGATGGCGATGGCGCCGGCGAGATCGAGGCCATCGCCGCCTTGCTCGGCCACCAGCTTGACCAGCATGTTGCCGCCCAGGGAGACACCGGCCGCGATCTTGATGGCCTGCGGGTAGCGCCTGGCCAGCTGGCCGATCACCCAGTAGGCATCCGCCGTGTCGCCGCTGTGGTAGGCCCTGGCCAGGCGATTGGGCGCCTGGCCGCAGCCGCGAAAGTGCATCAACACCGCGCGGTAGCCGAGCCGGCTGGCGGTGGCAAGTAGGTCGCGGGCATAGGGCGAGTCGAAGGATCCCTCGAGGCCGTGGAACAGCAGGAATAGCGGAGCGTCCGGTCGGGCCGGTGCCGGTTGCACCCAGGCCAGTTCCACGAAATCGCCATCGGGCAGGTCGACGATTTCGGTCTCCCGCTCGACGCGGGTCAGGGGCCGCAAGCGGGGCAGCAGGGTCTGCACGTGGCGGTTGCGCAGCCCCGGGGCGGCCACGAAGTCGGCCAGTACGATATTGCGTGGCATGAGGCTCTCGACAGACGGCTTCCTTTCCAGCATATCCTGCCAGTGCAGGCTGGCAAGCGCTGGCCGTTCACGTCTCGCGCGTCAGGTTGTCGGCGCCCGTCTCGGTCACGGCCACGTTGTCCTCGATGCGGATGCCGCCATGCTCGTAGAGGCTGGCGACCGCGTCCCAGGCGATGTCGCACCCGGCGGATGTATCGCGCAATGGCTCCAGCAGCATCGGGATGCCATACAGGCCGGGTTCCACGGTCACCACCATTCCGGTCTCCAGTGTTCGGGTCAGCCGCAGGGCCGGGTCCTGGCGGGGCGGCGGCAGATAGCGTCCCTTCGCATCACGGCGTCCGCCGACATCGTGCACCTGCAACCCCAGGGAGTGCCCCAGCCCGTGAGGGCAGAAGGCGCGGGTCATGCCGCGCTCGACGGCGGCAGCAGCACTGCAGCATACCAGTCCCTGGTCGACGAGCAGCTCGCCGAGCTGCTGGTGCATGCGCCGATGCAGGTCCGGAAAGGCGACCCCGGGGGCGATCGCGTCGATCAGGGATTGCTGCAACTGCGTGACCGCCTCGATCAGCGCCGCGAAGCGCGGGTCGGCATCACGGCCGGCCCAGGTGCGGGTGATATCGGCGCAGTAACCGGCGTCGCGTCGCCCGGCATCCACCAGCAGGCTGAGCTGTCGCGCCGGCGGCTCGAGATCGTAATGCTGGTAATGGAGGACGCCACCGTGCGCGTTGAGGCCGACGATGTTCTGATAGGGCACGTCGGACTCGCGCTGGCGACTGGCGGCCAGATAGGCGAGCTGGATATCCAGTTCGGCACCGCCCGCCTCGAAGGCATCCCGGGCCGCCCGGTGTCCGGCCAGCGCCAGCCGGTTGGCATCGCGCAGGCGGTCGATCTCGTAGGCACTCTTGCGCAGACGCAGTTCATCGAGGGCGGCGAGCAGGGCGGGCGGATTGAGTTCGGCGCCGAGTTCGCGGGCCAGCGAGGGCTCCACCTCGCCGAGCAGGGCGACCCGTCCGCCGCCGGTGGCCGGCGGCCCCGTCTCGGGCGTCGGTTCGATGGCAAAGCGGTGTGTCCAGGCCGCCGTGGGCGGCTCGGGGGCGAGATGCCAGAAGTCCTTTGGCGCATGAAAGCGCAGGAGAGGCGCGTCACCGGGGCGTATCCGCAGCCAGCTGTGCTGGATGCCGGGCAGCGGCACCCAGTGCAGGAAGTGGCCGAAGGGCGCGAAGCTGGCCTGCTGGTCGTCGGCGAAGAAGGTGTGCGCCTGGCCGCTGTACAGCAGCACGGCGTCATAGCCGTGGCTGGCCAGGATGTCGGCGTAGGCGTGCTCGAGGGCGTCGAGATGGACCGCGTGCCGGGTGTTACGAACTGAGGCTCGGGTCATGTCGGGTCTCCTGTAACTGGTGCCAGAGGGCATCGAGGCCGGGGTGCAGGTTCTGGCGGCTGCGGAAGAGGCGAATGGTCAGCGCCACGTCCCAGCGCTCGTCGCCGGCGCGGACCAGCTCGCCGCTTTCCAGCGAGCGGCGGGCGGCGCGCCAGGGAAGCCAGCCGAGACCGTAGCCCAGGGTGACCAGTTCCTTGATGTTGGCGGTTTGCACGTTTTCGTTGAGCGTGACCAGGTGAGCGGCCTGGGAAAGCCGGGTCAGACGAGCTTCGATCACTCGCTGGATCAGCCCCCGCGGGTGATAGGCGATGCACGGCAGCGGGTGGCGACGCTGGCCCGGCAGGGCGAAGCGGGGCCGGCCGGTCTCGTCGGGCGCACAGACGGGCACCAGGGTTTCCGTGCCGATTTCCAGGGACTCGTGGTTCGTGAGATCGATGTCCAGCGCCACCCGCTCGCGGGGCCAGTAGCAGAGCGCCAGGTCGCACTCGTCGCGCTCCAGGGCCTGGAAGTAGTCGGCCAGCAGCCAGCTGGTGGCCCGCAGGTAGGGCTCCACGCGTCGGGTCAGGTCATGACGCGCCAGCCATTCGGGCAGCACGTAGGAAAGCAGGCTCTGGGGCGCGGCCACGACGATGCGGCGCGCCTGGTCGTCGGCGATCTGCTGGATGCGCTCGCGCGACAGGCGCACCCGTTCGGTGACCTGTTCGCACAGGCGCAGGAACTCCTCGCCGGCCGGCGTCAGCGACAGCGGCAGCGTCTGGCGATTGACCAGAGTGGTGCCCATCTCTTCCTCGAGCAGCTTGATCCGGCGCGAGAAGGTCGGCTGAGTGACGTTCTGCGTTTCGGCGGCCCGCGAAAAGTGACGGGTATGCGCCAGCGCGATGAAGTCCTCCAACCAGCGAATCTCCATCCAGTACCTCGTCTACCGGTGGGCTTCGGGCCTCGGCGGCGTCGTCGACCGGGCCGACGCCATCCCCGGGTATCGGGGTGGCATCGGCATTGTGGCATGCGCGGTGCGTCGTGCCATCACCGTGGCGTCAGAGGCGCCCCTCCTCGACACCGTGACAGGCGACCCGGGTGCCTTCGGCCGCGATGAGTTCGGGGACCTCGCGACGGCAACGGTCGTTGGCATGCGGACAGCGGCCGTGGAAGACACAGCCTGAAGGGAGATTGACCGGCGTGGGGACTTCACCCTCGAGGCGGATGTAGTCCGGACGATCGTCCTCGAGACGCGGAATCGCCGACAGCAGGGCCTGGGTATAGGGGTGGCGGGGCGTCGAGAACAGGGTGTGCGTCTCGGCAACCTCGCAGACCCGCCCCAGGTACATCACCACCACCCGCGTGCCGAAATGCTCGACCACCGCCAGGTCGTGGGTGATGAACAAGTAGGTGAGATGATGGGTTTCCTGGGCGTCCATCAGCAGGTTGAGCACCTGAGCCTGGATCGACACGTCGAGCGCCGAGATCGGTTCGTCGGCGACGATGAACTCGGGATCGACGGCCAGGGCGCGGGCGATGGCGATCCGCTGACGCTGGCCGCCGGAGAACTCGTGGCCGAAGCGCTTGCCCCATTCGGGATCGATGCCCACCGAGTCCATGACCTCGGCGACCTTGTCGCGAACCTGCGGCGTCTTCCAGTCCGGATGGTGGAAGCGCAGCGGCTCCTCGAGTGTCTGCTGGATGGTCATGCGCGGGTTCAGTGACGCATAGGGGTTCTGGAAGATCATCTGCATGCGCCGTCGATAGGGCAGCAACTGGCGCGGCGAGAGGTGGTCGATGCGCTCGCCGTCGTAGCGGATCTCGCCGCCGCTGGGACGCAGCAGTCCCATCACCATGCGCGCCACCGTCGACTTGCCGCAGCCGGATTCCCCCACCACGCACAGCGATTCGCCACGCCTGACGTCGATGTCGACGCCGTTGATGGCGTGCACGAACTCCTGACGGCGAACCAGCCTGCCGCCCTTGAAGCGCAGTTGCTCGAGGAAGTCGCCGGACAGCGGAAAGTGCTTCTCGAGGTTGCGGATCTCGACGAGCGTATCGCCCGCCTGGGCCGAGGCGGCCTGCGGCGCGCTCCTGGCCTTCACCTGAGTCATGGGGCCTCCTGGATTTCGACGGGGTCACGGGCATCCGAGTCGTTCTCGACCAGATCGCGGACCATGTGGCAGGCGACGTCGCAGTTGCCCGAACGAACGAAGCCCGGGATCACTTCCCGGCAGTCGCGCCGCGGCGAACCGTCGTCGTTGAACGCGAAGCTGCAGCGCGGGTGGAAGGCGCAACCGGGCGGGATCTTCGCCAGCGTGGGCATCGCCCCGGGGATCTGGTTGAGCCGGCTGCCCGGCGTGGCCATCTGCGGCAGGGCATTGATCAAGCCCTGGGTGTAGGGATGCTGGGCGTCGTTGATGATCTCGCGGGTCGGCCCCTGCTCGATCACCCGGCCGGCGTACATCACCAGGGTGCGCTGGGTCACCTGGCTGACCACCCCCAGGTCGTGGGTGATCAGCACCAGCGCCACGTTGTGCTTTTCGCACAGCTCGAGCAGCAGCGACATGATCTCCGCCTGGATGGTCACGTCCAGCGCGGTGGTCGGCTCGTCGGCGACGATGATGTCCGGGTCGAGCAGCAGCGCGATGGCGATGATGATGCGCTGACGCATGCCGCCGGAGAGTTCGTGCGGGTACTGGTCGAGGCGCTTTTCCGGCGAGGGAATATGCACCTGGCGCAACTTGTTCAGCGCGATCTCGCGGGCGGCCCGGGTGCGGATGCGCCGGTGCGCCTTGAGACACTCGACCATCTGCTCGCCGATGGTGAGCACCGGATTGAGCGTCATCATCGGGTCCTGGAAGATCATCGAGATCTTGTTGCCGCGGATCTGCTGCAACTGGCGCGGCTTCATGGTGGTCAGCTCGCGATCGTCGAAGCGGATGCTGCCGCCGGCGATGTAGCCCGGCCTGGCGATCAGGTTGAGGATGGTGAAGGCGGCCACCGACTTGCCGGCGCCGGACTCGCCGACGATGCCCAGGCGCTCGCCGCGATCCAGCGTGAAGCTGACGTCGCGCAGCGCCTTGACCTCGCCCTGACGCAGGGCGAAGCGCACGTCCAGATTGGAGACTTCGAGTAATGCCATGACGTCAGCCCTTGTAGAGTCGCGGATTCATCACGTCGCGCAGCCAGTCGCCGAGCAGGTTGATGACCAGCACCAGCACCACCAGCACGGCGCCGGGGATCAGGGTGATCCACCAGGAGCCCGACTGCAGGTAGTCGAAGCCCGACTTGATCAGCGAGCCCAGCGAGGGCTGGGTCTCGGGCATGCCCAGGCCGAGGAACGACAACGCGGCCTCGGAGATGATGGCGTTGGCGATCTGCACGGTGGAGATCACGAAGATCGGCGACAGGGTGTTGGGCAGGATGTGGCGGAACATGATCCGCTTGGCGCGAAAGCCCATCACCCGGGCGGCATCGACGTACTCCTTGCTGCGCTCGGCGAGCACCGAGGCGCGCACGGTACGGGCGTACTGCGGCCATTCGGCGAGGCCGATGATCAGCACCAGAATGATCACCGCATACTCGCTGTAGATGGCCCCGCCGAAGGAGGCCTTGATCACCGCACCGACGATGATCGCCACCATCAGCGTGGAGAACGACAGCTGGATGTCGGCCAGGCGCATCAGGAAGGCATCCACCCGGCCGCCGAGGTAGCCGGCGAGCAACCCGAAGGTGACACCCAGCATGGCCTGGAGGATGACCGCGCCGAAGCCGATGATCAGCGACACGCGGGCGCCATACAGGATCGTCGACAGCAGGTCGCGGCCCTGGGCGTCGGTCCCCAGCACGTAGGTGGGGTCGCTGCCGTCGATCCAGAAGGGCGGCAACTCGGACGCCATGATGTCGATCTGGGCCAGGTCATAGGGGTTCATGGGCGCCAGCCAGGGTGCCAGCACGGCGGCCAGCACCATGGCCACGAAGGTTGCCAGGCAGACCTGGGCCACCAGATCGCGCTTGAAGCTGTAGACCAGGTAGGAGTCGCGGAAGCGGGCCCAGCGCGAGGGGACCGGGGAAGCTTGAGTCGTGGTCGTCATGCGGGTTTACCTGTGAGCTTCACGGTGGGGTTGACGAGACCGTAGATCAGGTCGACGACCGTGTTGGTGATGACGAAAATCAGGCCGACCACCATCAGATAGGTGACGATCAGCGGAATGTCGGAGCGCTGGATGGCGTCGAGGAACATCAGTCCCACGCCCGGCCACTGGAAGACCGTCTCGGTGAGGATGGTGTAAGCGACCAGGGTGCCGATCTGCACGCCGCCGACGGTGATCACCGGCAGCATGGTGTTCTTCAGGGCATGCAGGAAGTAGATGCGGCGCATGCTGATGCCCTTGGCCTTGGCGAACTTGATGTATTCGGACTGCAGGACCTCCATCATCTCGGCGCGGATCAGGCGGATGAACAGCGGCAGCATGATCGAGGCCAGCGAGATCGCCGGCAGCACCAGGTAGGTGAGCCCGTCGAGCGAGGCGAAGTTGGTGTCCCAGGTGCCGAAGACATGCGTCACGTCGCCCCGGCCGTAGGCGGGCATGCCCCCGCTGGTGGACAGCAGGCCGTTGAGCCAGGCGCCCCAGGCGGTATCGGCGGGAAACAGCGAGACATGAATGCCGATGGCGAAGATCTGGATCAGCACGATGGCGGTGAGGAAGACCGGGATGGAAATGCCGACGATCGACACCCCCATGAACAGTCGCGACAGCCAGGCCCGGGGTCGGATGGCGCTGTAGACCCCGATCGGCACCGACAGCAGGATGATCAGCAGGGTGGTCGCGAAGACCAGCTCCAGCGTGGCGGGCAGGTGGCGCATGATCACGTCGGTGGTCGGCTCGTTGTAGAAGTACGAATAGCCGAAGTCGAAGTGCAGGGCGTGTTCGGCGAAGCGCAGGTACTGCACCAGGAAGGGGTCGTTGAGACCCAGCTCCTCGCGCAGCTCGGCGCGCTCGCTCTCGGGCACCGACTGCCCCACCATCTGCTGGATGGGATCGCCCAGGTTGTCCTGGATGGCAAAGCTGACCACGCTGATGACGAACATCACCAGCAGGGCGTGAAAGAGTCGCTTGATCAGAAAGGCAATCATGGATTGCGGCCCTGTTGGATACGAAAGCCCCCGTCGACACCCTCACGAGGGTGTCGAGACGCTTTTCATGGCTTGGAAACGGGTGACCGGCGACGGCGCTCACATCACGCCGCCGCCACTGTGGTGCGTCAGTCCTGCTCGACGACCACGTCACCCAGGTAGGGGAAGTTCATGACATTGAGCACCGGCTTGATCTGCACCTCGTTCTTGGCGGCCCAGGCCAGATCCTGCCAGTGCAGCGGAATGAAGGCGGCATCGTCGTAGAGCCCCTTTTCCACGGCCTGCAGCATCTTGGCGCGCTTGTCGCGATCGGTCTCGAGGTTGGCCTTCTCGACCAGCTTGTCGAGTTCCGGGTTGCAGTAGTTGCCGCTGTTGTACTGGCCGGCTCCGGTATCCGGGTCGGGGCACTCGGTCAGGTACTGGTAGAAGTTGGCCGAGTCCTCGGTGTCGGCGTGCCAGCCGATCATCATGATATCCGCGGCGCGATCGTCGAACTCGCCCCAGTACTGGGCCTTGGGCAGGGTCTTGAGATCGACCTTGATGTTGATCCGCGCCAGCATGGCCGCCACCGCCTGGGCGATCTGGGCATCGTTCACGTAGCGGTTGTTGGGCGCCATCATGGTGATGCTGAAGCCGTCTTCGTAGCCGGCGTCCTTCATCAGCTGCTTGGCCTTCTCGAGGTCGTAGCGCGGCTCGAGATTCGGGTTGTGGCCCGAGTAGCCCTTGGGCGAGAGCTGGGCGGCCGGGGTGGCGAAGCCCTTCATCAGGCGGTCGGCGATCGCCTCCTGGTTGACGGCGTAGGCGATGGCCTGCCTGACCCGTGCGTCCTTGAAGGCCTCGACACGCTTCTCGTTCATCTGCAGGGTGATGATCCGCGTGCCGGACATGGTGACCAGCTTGACGTTCTTGTCGGCGCGCACGCGCTCCAGGTCGTTGGGCGGCACCGGGGCGATGAAGTCGACGTCACCGGAGAGCAGGGCGGCCACGCGGGTGGCATTCTCGCTGATCGGCGTCATGACGATATGGTCGACGTTGCCCGGGGAGTCCTTGTCCCAGTAGTCATCGAAACGCTCGAACTCGACCTTCACCCCCTGCTGACGGGCGGTGACCCGGTACGGCCCCGTGCCGGACTCGTGCCGCGAGGCGAAGGAGTTGCCGTTCTTGACGATCTCGCCCTTGTCCTTGCCGGCTTCCGTGGTGCCGGAGTAGAACTCGCTGTCCATCGGGAAGATGTAGGTCGCGAGGTTGAGCAGCAGCGGGTAGGGGCGCTTGGTATGAATGTCGACGGTGTGGTCGTCGACGGCCTCGGCGCTTTCGATGGGCTCGAAGATGGCCTTGAAGTCGGGGCTGCGCTTGAGGCGCTCCACCGTCCAGACGACATCCTTGGCGGTGAAGGGGTTGCCGCTGTGGAACTTGACGCCCTGGCGAAGATGCAGGCGCATGGTGGTGTCGTCGACCTGCTCCCAGTCCGTGGCCAGGCGCGGTTCAAAGGTGAAGTCCTGGGTCCAGCGGACCAGCGGATCGAAGACCAGGTGGGAAAGTTGCAGGATGCCGCCGGACAACTGCTCGTGGATGTCCAGGGACACCGGATCGGCGTCGTAGGCGACACGCAGGGTGACGTCCTTACCGTCTCCGTTGACGTCCTGGGCGAGGGCGGCCATCGGCAGCGTCAGCGAGGCACCGACCAGGGTGGCAAGCAGCGTTTTCTTGAATGTCATGTGTTAACCCATGCATGGCTGATTGTTCGTTGTTTGACCCTTGGGTCCATCATCCAACATAGGGAGACCGGGAGCGGGGCACAATCGAAAAACTGACAGGTCTCATGCGCCCGGCGTATATGCGCGGTCGTCTCGGCGCAGGAAAGAGGCGGAAAAACCGGGGCAGGGCTGGCACGAGAACGGGCCGTCGCGGCAGGCACGACAGCCAGGATGGTGGCGTCAGACGGCCGGGAAGGCTCAGTCGTCGGAGGGCAGGGGATCGACGCGATCGACCCGGTAGAGTTGCGAGACCTGATCGAGCCCCTCGACGGTGCAGTCGAGGTCGGTGACGCGGCCATCGTTCAGGCCATAGACCCAGCCGTGGACAGCCAGCGGCTGCTTGCGCAGCCAGGCACGCTGGATGATCTTGGTCTGGCAGAGATTGGCGACCTGGGCCTTGACGTTCAGCTCACACATGCGGTCGACCTGCTCCTCGAGCGGCAGGTCCTGCAGGGCCTCGCGATGCTGGCTGTAGAGGGCCCGGATCGGGTGCAGCCAGTAGTCGACGATGCCGAACTCGCCCCCGGTGATCGAGGCCTTGACCCCACCGCAGCCGTAGTGGCCGACGATCAGGATGTGCTTGACCTTGAGCACGTCGACGGCGAACTGCACCACCGACAGGGCATTCATGTCGCTGTGATTGAGGACATTGCCGACATTGCGGTGGACGAAGACCTCGCCGGGCGGCAGATCGATGATCTGGTTGGCGGGCACGCGACTGTCGGAGCAGCCGATCCACAGATAGTCCGGGTTCTGCTGTTGTGACAGGCGGGTGAAGAAGTCCGGATCCTGCCGACTGACCGTCTCGGCCCAGTCACGGTTGCGTTCCAGCAGGCGTTTCATTTCGTTTTTCATGTCGAGGACTCCTTAATGGTCAGACCGCACGGCGGATAGCATTCTTTATCAATGGCATAGAAAGGGTCAATGGAGCGGGTCTCCCGAGCGGCCGGCACGGCTGTTATCATCGCCCCATTGCAGACAGGAGAGACATCAACGTGGCTGAATTCGATTACGACCTGTTCGTCATCGGGGCCGGGTCCGGCGGGGTGCGTGCAGCGCGCACGGCCGCGGCCACCGGGGCTCGCGTCGCCATCGCCGAGGACCGCTATCTGGGCGGGACCTGCGTGAATGTCGGGTGCGTACCCAAGAAGCTGTATTCCTACGCGGCGCATTATCACGATGCCTTCGAGGAAAGCGCCGGTTTCGGCTGGCAGCTGTCTGAGGCGCCGCGTTTCGAATGGGCGACCCTGCGTGACAACAAGATCGCCGAGATCAAGCGGCTCAACGGCATCTACGCTCGCCTGCTCGACAACGCCGGGGTGCGACTGATCAATGGTCGCGCCCAAGTGGTCGGCGAGCACGCCGTCGAGGTCAACGGCGAGACCCATACCGCCGAGAAGATCCTGGTGGCCGTGGGCGGCTGGCCGTGGATCCCCGATTTCCCCGGCAACGAGCATGTCCTCGATTCCAACCGTGTCTTCGATCTCGAGGAATTCCCCAGGCGTTTTCTGGTGCTGGGCGGCGGTTACATCGCCGTCGAGTTCGCCAGTATCTTCAATGGCCTGGGCAGCGACACCCACCTGGTCTATCGCGGCGAGCTGTTCCTGCGCGGCTTCGACCACGAGGTCCGCGAGTTCACCCGCGACGAGATGGCCAAGAAGGGCGTCGATCTGCATTTCGAGACCACCATCGAGGCGATCGAGAAGCAGGCCGACGGGCTGGCCGTGACCCTGACCAACGGCGAGACGCTGGTCGTCGATGCCGTGCTGTCGGCGACCGGGCGCCGGCCGCACCTGGCCGGGCTGGGCCTGGATGCCTTCGATATCGCGCTCAACCCGGATGGCACCATCAAGGTCAACGAGCGCTACGAGACCTCCGTTCCCTCGATTCTCGCCCTGGGGGACGTCACCGGCGGCCCGGAGCTGACGCCGGTGGCGCTCGCCGAGGCGATGCACATGGTGCAGCACCACTTCACGGCCGAGCCGCCGGGGCCGCTCGATTACCGCAACATCGCCACGGCGGTGTTCTGTCATCCCAACATCGGCACCGTGGGACTCAGCGAGGAAGCCGCGCGCGCCGAGTGCGGCGAGATTCGCGTCTATACCGCCGACTTCCGTCCCATGAAGCACACGCTGTCGGGCAGCGAGGAGCGTTGCCTGATGAAGCTGGTGGTGGATGATGCCAGCGACCGCGTGGTCGGGGCGCACATGGTCGGCGAGGAAGCCGGCGAAGTGATCCAGGGCATCGCCATCGCCGTGCGCGCCGGGTTGAGCAAGACCGATTTCGACGCCACCGTGGGGATCCACCCTACCGGGGCCGAGGAGTTCGTCACCATGCGCACGCCGAGCCGGCGCTGATCGCAACCCGCCGTTTCCCGCTACATGAAGCCGCCCCCGAGGCGGCTTCGTCGTTTTCTGCATCCCGAGTTAGCACGGCTTCGCGTCGCCGCCTAAACTCAATGACGAGACGAGAGTGGTCGATTGTCGGAAGCCGGCCATCAGTTGGAAAGACAGTAGCGTCGCGTTCGGCGGCTGTTTCGCTGCAAGCGCACATAACCAGTCTTTATGGACTATGCGTAAAGCAATAACCGTTTCTTTGATTTATTCATAAACGCCTGTTAAGGTTGAAAACAAATTCGCAACGGCGAACCGTTCCATGACCATGACAACGCAATCCTTCACGCCTTCGGCGGACCTGGCCAAGCCCAGTGTCGCGGATGCCGTGGTCGGCAGTCAGCAGACGCCGCTCTTCATCCGCAAGCCGACGACCGATGATGGCTGGGGCATCTACGAACTGGTCAAGTCCTGCCCGCCGCTGGATGTCAACTCCGCCTATGCCTATCTGCTGCTGGCCACGCAGTTTCGTGACAGCTGTGCCGTGGCCACGGACGAGGAGGGCGAGATCGTCGGCTTCGTCTCCGGCTATCCCAAGCGCAACTCGCCGGAAACCTACTTTCTCTGGCAGGTGGCCGTCGGTGAGAAGGCGCGTGGCACCGGCCTGGCGCGGCGCCTGGTGGAAGCCGTGATGCGTCGCCCGGAAATGGCCCACGTACGCCACCTGGAAACCACCATCACGCCCGACAACCAGGCATCCTGGGGGCTCTTCAAGCGCCTGGCCGATCGCTGGCAGGCGCCCCTCAACAGCCGGGAATATTTCTCCACCGATCAACTGGGTGGCGAGCACGATCCCGAGAACCTGGTGCGCATCGGTCCCTTCGACCCCGAGCGTATCTGAGCCAGGCGGCGACGCCTGTTTCCTGCCGTCATATTGCGTCGCCGTATGTCGTTATTCACGTTTTCTTGTTACCGACCTGGAGGTCGTCAATGCAGACGCAGATTCTTGAACGCATGGAATCCGAGGTCCGGACCTATTCGCGTTCCTTTCCCGTCGTTTTCACCAAGGCACAGAACGCTCGCCTGACCGATGAAGACGGTCGCGAGTACATCGACTTTCTGGCCGGTGCCGGCACGCTGAACTACGGGCACAACAACCCGCACATCAAGCAGGCGCTGCTCGACTATCTGTCCAGCGATGGCATCGTCCACGGCCTGGACTTCTGGACCGCCGCCAAGCGCGATTATCTGGAAACCCTCGAGAACGTGATCCTCAAGCCGCGCGGTCTCGACTACAAGGTGCACCTGCCGGGGCCGACCGGCACCAACGCGGTCGAGGCGGCGATCCGCCTGGCGCGTGTGGCCAAGGGGCGGCACAACATCGTCACCTTCACCAACGGCTTCCACGGCGTCACCATGGGGGCTCTGGCCACCACCGGCAACCGCAAGTTCCGCGAGGCGACCGGCGGCATTCCCACCCAGGGCGCGGCCTTCATGCCGTACGATGGCTACATGGGTGAAGGCAACGACACCCTGAGCTACTTCGAGAAGCTGCTCGGCGACAATTCCAGCGGCCTGGATCGCCCGGCGGCGGTGATCGTCGAGACCGTGCAGGGCGAAGGCGGCATCAACGTGGCCGGCCTCGACTGGCTCAAGCGTCTCGAGCAGATCTGCCGCGATCATGACATCCTGCTGATCATCGACGACATCCAGGCGGGCTGCGGGCGCACCGGCAAGTTCTTCAGCTTCGAGCATGCCGGCATCACGCCGGATATCATCACCAACTCGAAGTCGCTGTCCGCCTACGGGCTGCCGTTCGCCCATGTGCTGATGCGCCCCGAGCTCGACAAGTGGAAGCCGGGCCAGTACAACGGCACCTTCCGCGGCTTCAACCTGGCCTTCACCACGGCTGCCGCGGCGATGCGCCAGTACTGGAGCGACGACAAGTTCGAGCGTGACGTGCAGCGCAAGGGTCGGGTGGTCGAGGACCGTTTCCAGAAGATCGCCGCCTGGCTGACCGAACAGGGCGTGCCGGCCTCCGAGCGGGGTCGCGGCCTGATGCGCGGCATCGATGTCGGTACCGGCGACATCGCCGACAAGATCACCGCCAAGGCCTTCGAGAACGGCCTGGTCATCGAGACCAGCGGTCAGGACGGCGAAGTGGTCAAGTGCCTGTGTCCGCTGACGATTTCCGACGAGGATCTGATCGAGGGGCTGGATATCCTCGAGGCCAGCGCCAAGCAGGCCATCGGCTGAACCCTGGGCCTGACGGCCGGGAATCCCGGGCGGCCCTCGCCGGGCCGTCCTGTCAATCGCTTGTCACAAGGGACACCATCATGATCGTTCGCAATCTCGAAGAAGCCCGCAAGACGGATCGCCTGGTCACCGCGGCCAACGGCAACTGGGACAGCACGCGCCTGAGCCTGGCCGACGACGGCGGCAAGTGCTCGTTCCACATCACGCGGATCTTTGCCAACACCGAGACCCATATCCACTACAAGCATCACTTCGAGGCGGTCTACTGCATCGAGGGCAAGGGTGAGGTGGAAACCCTGGCCGACGGCAAGATCTGGCCGATCGGGCCGGGTGATATCTACATTCTCGACCAGCATGACGATCATCTGCTGCGCGCCTCGGAAACCCTGGTGCTGGCCTGTGTCTTCACGCCGGGCCTGACCGGCAAGGAAGATCACCGCGAGGACGGCTCCTACGCACCGTCGGAAGAGCTCTGAGCCGACGCCCCGGCAAGACCGCTGTCACGACGCCCCCGCTTACCCGCGGGGGCGTTTTCGTTGCTGCGGCCCGTACGGACCGCCATGACCACAGCGTGGTTGATAGCCCGATACTGATTGGCAATGCCTCGACAGGGTTTCTACAGTCACTAGACGTTCAAGGCCATATGGAGTACGGCCGACACCCGGAATTCACTGAATCCGCGGAGGGACGTCATGCCGAGGAAACGAGTCAGGCTGGAACATGCCGTCGAGTATCTCTCGATACTCGACGAAAAGGGACGCGTCGACGAGAAGCTCGAGCCGAAGATCGGCAAGGAGACCCTGCTCGACATTCACCGAACGATGCTGTTCAGCCGACGTCTCGATGAACGCATGCTCACCCTGCAGCGCCAGGGACGGATCGGCACCTTCGCCCCGGCCAAGGGGCAGGAAGCCTCGCAGGTTGCCGCCATGGCGGCCCTCGGCGATGACGACTGGTTCGTGCCGGCCTTCCGGGAAACCGCGGCCATGCTGTGGCGCGGGTTCCCGCCGGAAAACCTGCTGCTCTACAACGCCGGCTACAGCGAAGGCGGCGCCATCGGGGAGGGCGCCCACGACCTGCCCATCTCCATCCCCGTGGCTTCTCAGATCCCGCATGCCGTGGGTATCGGCTACGCTTCCGGGCTGCGCGAGCGCGACGAGGTCACTATTACCTTCTTCGGCGATGGTGCGACCTCGGAGGGCGATTTCCACGAGGCGCTGAACTTCGCCAGTGTGCTCAAGACGCCGGTGATCTTCCTGTGCCAGAACAACCACTGGGCGATCTCGATGCCGCGCGGGCGTCAGAGCGAGTCCAGGACTCTCGCCCAGAAGGGGCTGGCCTACGCGATCCCCTCGCTTCAGGTCGACGGCAACGATGTGCTGGCCGTCTATGCCGCCGTCCAGGAGGCCGCCCAACGCGCCCGTGAAGGCGAGGGGCCGACGCTCATCGAGTGTGTCACCTACCGGCTCTCGGTGCATACCACCGCGGATGATCCCGGCAAGTATCGCGACGAGGAAGAGGTCGAGAAGTGGCAGGCGCGTGACCCGATCACCCGCCTGCAGACCTACCTCAAGAAGAAGCACTGGCTCAGCGACAAGCAGATCGACAAGCTGGAGAAGGAGATCGAGGAGCGCCTCGACGAGGCGTGGGAGAAGACCCACGAACGTATCGAGTCGCTGGGTGATCCGCAGATGATCTTCGATCATGTCTATGCAGACTTGCCCGCGTATCTCGAATCGCAACGGCAGTCGTTCGCCGATCGACTCAAGGAAGGAGAGTGACCGATGGCCGAACTGAACATGGCGGACGCGCTCAACCTGGCGCTGACCCAGGAAATGGAAAAGGATGAATCCGTGGTCGTGCTCGGTGAGGACGTCGGGGTCGACGGCGGGGTCTTCCGTGTCACCGATGGTCTGCTGGAGCGCTACGGCGAACGGCGGGTCATCGACTCACCGGTGGCCGAGACCGCCCTGGCAGGTGTATCGGTGGGACTGGCGATCAATGGCCTCAAGCCGGTCTGCGAAATGCAGTTCTCGGGCTTCAGCTACCAGGGGTTTCACCAGATGGAAGCCCACGCCGCACGCATGCGCTGGCGGACCCGCGGCGGGCATACCGTACCCATGGTCCTGCGCATGCCCTATGGGGCCGGGGTGCATGCCCTGGAGCACCACTCCGAGAGCAAGGAAGTCTTCTACGCTCACACACCGGGGCTGAAGATGGTCATCCCCTCGACACCGCGCAATGCCCGCGCGCTGCTGGTCAGCGCCATCCGCGACCCGGACCCGGTGGTGTTCTTCGAGCCCAAGGCCGTCTACCGCGCCTTCCGCGAGGAGGTGCCCGACGAGGAGGAGACCCTGCCGCTCGGCGAGTCACGCATCGCCCGGGAAGGTGATGACCTGACGATGATCAGCTATGGCGCGATGCTGCATCGGACCCTGGAAGCCGCCGAAACCCTGGCCGAGGAAGATGGCGTCGAGGCCGAGGTGATCGACCTGCTGAGCCTCTCACCGCTCGATCATGCACGCTTCGCCGAATCGGCGCGGCGCACCGGCCGGGTGGTGATCGTCCACGAGGCGCATCGCAGCTTCGGTCCGGCAGGCGAGATCATGGCCCGGCTGATCGAAGATTCTTTCTATTACCTCGAAGCGCCCGTGCGTCGCGTTACCGGCTTCGACACCATCGTGCCGCTGTTCGCCCGGGAGCAGGACCATCTGCCGGATCAGGAACGCATCCTGACGGCCGCCCGGGGCGTGTTGAACGATTGAGGGACAAGGAACCATGAGCGAAGCGTTCAGATTTTCCGACCCCGGCGAGGGGCTCGAGGAAGCGGAAGTCCTCGAGATTCATGTCAGTGAGGGCGACCACGTCAACGACGGCGACACCGTGCTTACCGTGGAGACCGACAAGGCGGCCACCGATATTCCCGCGCCGTTTACCGGTACCGTCGAGACCGTTCACCCCAGCACCGGTGATCGTGTCCGGGTCGACGATCTGCTGATCACCTATCGGCCCGATGACGAGTCAGACGGCGGCGAGGAAGAGAAGGGGACCTCGGCGGAAGAGTCTCGGGACGAAGAAAGCCGCGAAGGCGCCTCGCCCGACCGGGACGCGAGTACGTCGTCTGGCGAGAGCGACGACGAGACGCCGGGGGCTGATGGCGAAGCACCGCAGACGGATGCCGAGGAAAGCGCCCGGCAGGATCAGGACGCTCGAAAGGGGGACGAGACCCGCAGCGCCGACAGACAGGGCGATCGGCGTCAGCCGGTGCCGGCGGCGCCCAGCACCCGGCGAATCGCCCGCGAGAAGGGTGTCGACCTGCACGAGGTCGAGCCCAGCGGCCCGCAGGGCCGGGTCACGGCGGAAGATGTCGAGGCCGCGGCGAAGGCAGAGCCAGGCGACGCCTCCCGGAAGGCGGCATCCACCGGGCAGGAGTCGCGGCAGGGATCCGTTGAACTGCCGGACTTCTCGCGCTGGGGCGAGACCGAGCGCGAAGCGATGCGCTCGATTCGTCGCGCCACCGCCCGGCGGATGAGCCAGTCCTGGCAGGAGATCCCGCACGTCTACCATCAGGACGTGGCCGACATCACCGCACTCGAGCGGTTCCGGCGCGACTATGAGCCCAGCGCCGAGTCCAACGGTGGCAAGTTCACCATGACCGTGCTGATGCTCAAGGCGATGGTCTACGCCTTGAAGCAGTATCCGCGCTTCAATGCCAGCCTGGATGCCGACAACGAGGAAATCGTGCTCAAGCGCTATTTCCACATCGGCGTGGCCGTCGCCACCGATCAGGGCCTGCTGGTTCCGGTGCTCCGTGACGTCGATCGCAAGAACCTGATCGACCTGACCGCCGAGCTGAAGGAAACCATCGACAAGGCCAAGGCGGGCGAGCTGGGGCGCGACGACATGGAGGGCGGCTGCATTACCCTGACCAACCCCGGACCGATGGGCGGTACCTCGTTGTCGCCGCTGATCAACCCGCCGGAGGTCGCCATCCTGGGCATGGGCCAGGCCCGGCTCGAGCCCGTGGTTCATGGCGATCTCGATGACTACGAGGTCAAGCCGCGGCTGATGCTGCCGCTGTCGCTCGGGTTCGACCATCGGGCCAACGATGGCGCGGATGCCGCCGGTTTCGTGACGACCCTGATCGGCGCCCTCGAGGATCCGCATTCGCTGCTGCTCAAGATCTGACTCACGCTGCCGGAGGTAATGGACGACCATGGCAAGAAAGCACGAATCATCCCAGTTGCCCGACAGCACGCAGCTGGCCGTGATCGGTGGCGGGCCGGGCGGTTACGCCGCGGCCTTCGAGGCGGTCAAGCAGGGGCTGGACGTGACGCTGATCAACGACGAGACGCCGGTCGGCGGCGTGTGCCTGCTGCGTGGCTGCATTCCCTCGAAGACCCTGCTCGAGGTCACCGAGCTGATCCACGCCAGCGAATCGGCAGCGACCATGGGCCTGCGCTTCGCCAGGCCCGAGATCGATGTCGAGGCGCTGCGTCAGTGGAAGCAGAAGGTGGTGAAGACGCTTACCGATGGCCTGGAAGGGCTGTGCCGTCAGCGTGGCGTGCGTCTGGTCAGGGCCTGTGCGCGCTTCGCCGACGAGCAGAACCTGACGGTCGAGGGCGACGACGTCTCGGGCACGCTGCGCTTCGAGCAGGCGATCATCGCCAGCGGGTCGCGACCGGCCGCGTTGCCGGACGTGGATTTCGCCGAGAGCCGCCGGATCATGGATTCCACCGATGCGCTCGAGCTCGAGGAGGTTCCCGAGTCGCTGCTGGTCATCGGCGGCGGCTACGTTGGCCTGGAAATGGGCATGGTCTACCAGTCGCTGGGCAGTCAGGTGACCGTGGTGGAAATGGCCGAGCGCCTGATGCCCAATGCCGACGAGGATCTGGTCAAGCCGCTCGCCAGGATGCTGGAGTCGCGCTTCAAGGCGGTGCACCTCAAGACGCAGGTCTCCGGACTGCACGAAACACCGCGCCAGGTGACGGTCACCCTGGAAGACGCCGACGGCTCGCGCGATCACCGCTTCAGCCGCGTGCTGGTCGCGGTGGGTCGGCGTCCCAACAGCGACAGGCTGGATCTCGACAAGGCCGGCGTGAGCCGTGATGATGCCGGCTTCATCGAGATCGATGCGCAATGCCGCACCAGCGTGCCGCACATCCATGCGATCGGCGACGTCGCCGGCGGCATGCTGCTGGCCCATGAGGCCATGCATCAGGGCAAGGTGGCGGCACGCGCGGCGGCCGGCCAGTCGGCGGCGTTCGATGCGCGCGCGGTGCCCGCCGTGGTCTACACCGTGCCGCAGATCGCCTGGTGCGGGCTGACCGAAGCCCGGGCCCGCGACGAGGACCGCGAGATCCAGGTGCTCAGGTTTCCCTGGCAGGCCGCCGGACGCGCCTTGTCGCTGCAGGCCGATGACGGCCTGACCAAGCTGATCGTCGAGCCGGACAGCGGCCGGCTGCTGGGCGCCGGGATCGTCGGCCCCCAGGCGGAGTCGCTGATCGGCGAAGCCGTGCTGGCCATCGAGATGGGCGCCGTTGCCGAGGACCTGGCGTTGACCGTGCATCCGCATCCGACGCTGACCGAAACCCTCGGCGAGGCCGGGGAGCAGTTCCTCGGCGGCTCGACGCATTACGGTTGACGTGCAGAAGCAGAAAGAAAAGAAAGGCCACCTGTATTGGGCAGGGTGCCGAGGTTGCCCGGCGTCGCCCATTCAGGTGACCGTACCGACCACCGGGCATGCAAGACGTGGCAAGACGCCATCAGGAGTCGGTAAACGGATTGGCATCTTGTATTTCGCATAATATATATTATGTTAAATTGGGTCAGTGTTTGTGTCTCGAGGAAATTCATACTTCTGTCATGGCACCGAGGACGGTAGGCTCTCGTGGACCGGAAATGGCTGCAAAGGAATGACCCGTGAACCGGAAGACCGCCGTGGCCTCGTGCCCTGCCCCCCAATATGCCTGTCGCCCTCGCCTCGTGGCGTCGATCCTGATGGGACTTGCCCTGGCCCTTGCCGCATCGGCCTGTTTCGGCTTCGGCTTCGAGGATGTCGCCAAGCGCGCGAAGGCCCTGGCCGACAAGCCCTATCAACCGCCGGAAAGCAACACCACGCCGCGGCTGCGCAACCTGGAATACGAACAGTACGCGCAGATCCAGTACCGCATGGACCATGCCGTCTGGCGCGATGAAGGCCTGCCGTTCAACCTCAGCTTCTTCCATGAAGGCATGCACTATACCAGCAGCGTGCAGATGAACATCGTCGACGGCGACCAGGTGCATCGCATCGCGTTCAATCCCGACGACTTCCACTATGGGGACCTCAAGCTGGACAAGGCGGATCTCGACCAGCTCGGCTTCGCCGGGCTCAAGATTCACTTTCCCATCAATGACCCCGACAACATCGATGACGAGATCATGGTGTTTCAGGGGGCCAGCTATTTCCGCGTGATCGGGCGTGACCAGATCTACGGGCTGTCGGGGCGCGGGCTGGCCATCGATACCGAAACGCCGTCCGGCGAGGAGTTCCCGGACTTCCGCGAATTCTGGATCGAGAAGCCGGCGCCGGACGCGGATTCACTGACGATCCATGCCCTGCTCGATTCCCCCAGCGCCACCGGGGCCTACCGCTTCGTGCTCACGCCGGGCGAGGATTCCGTGGTGGACGTGAAGTCCCGCGTCTATCTGCGCAAGCCGGTCGCCAAGCTGGGCATCGCCCCGTTGACCAGCATGTTTCTCTACGGGCCCTCCCAGCCGGCCGGGAAGGTCAACTATCGCCCGGCCATTCACGACTCGAATGGCCTGCTGATGCATGGTGCCGACTCCGGCTGGACCTGGCGGCCGCTGGTCAATCCGCCCGGCGTCGAGGTCAACGACCATGCCATCCAGTCGCTCGAGGGCTTCGGGCTGCTCCAGCGCTCGCACGACTTCGACGATTATCAGGACCTGGTCGACCGGTACGATCGCCGGCCCAGCGCCTGGGTACAGCCGACCAACGACTGGGGGCCCGGCTCCGTCGAGCTGCTGGAGCTGCACACGCCCAACGAGACCTACGACAACATCGTCGCCTTCTGGCGGCCGGACGATGTGGCGAGCCCCGGCGAGCCGATGGAATTCGATTACCGGATGCACTGGACCCGCCAGGAGCCGAAGCTGCTCGATCCGCAGCTGGCCTGGGTGGACCAGACGCGGCGCTATCCCGGCGAGGTGCGCCGGGATGACCTGGTCCGTGAACCGGACGGCTCGATCGGCTTCGTCGTCGACTTCACCGGGGGCGATGCGGCAGGCGCGCCCCCGCCGCAGCCCTGGATCGAAGCGGGTGCCAATGGCGAGCTGGTCGAGAGCCGGCTCATGCCGAACACCGCCGAGGGTGGCTGGCGGCTGAAGCTGCGGGTCAAGCGGCACGACGAGACACGCCCGCTGGAGCTGCGTGCCCGGCTCCAGGGCAAGGATGGCAAGCCGCTGTCCGAGACCTGGTTCTACCGCCTGCCGGCCGACGGCTGATCGCCCCGGCCCGTCGTCAGGGACTGGCGACGGGCCGCCCCCTTTCCCCTGTCACGGCTTTCATGGTGATTCATATCATGGATGATTCACGTTCCTCCGCGGCCTCACGCACGCAGCGCTTCTACGGACTGGAATGGCTGCGCTTCCTGCTGGGGCTGTATATCGTCATATTTCATACCCTGCATACCTACCCGTCGATCAGCGACTGGTCCGGCTACGTGACGAATGTCGGGTTCTTTTCCACCAGCGCCTTCTTCGTGCTCTCCGGCTTCCTGCTGACGCATGTCTATTTCGGCGCCACGGGCGCCATGCGCGAGCCGGCCCGCAGCTTCTGGGTCAAGCGCTTCGCCAACCTCTATCCGCTGCATATCGGCTCGGTACTGCTGGCCATGGCGATTTCCACGCTGGTGGGCTACCTGGCGATCACCGACCAGGACGCCGGCGCCTCGATCCGCTTCGTGCTCTATGACGTCAACGACGGCTCCAGCATGGCCAGCATCACCCACTACATGAGCAACCCGGAGCTGGTGATCAACATCCTGCTCAATCTCACGTTGCTGCATGCCTGGAACCCCTTCTACCTGACCTTCAACCCGGTCACCTGGTCGATCTCCACGCTGTTCTTCTTCTACCTGGTATTCCCCTGGATCGCCCCGCGCCTGCTGAAGATCACCGCGCTGCGCCGGGCCCTGGCGCTCACCAATCTCGTCTATCTGATACCGCCGCTGCTGGTGATCGCCCTGACCGACTTCGGCGCCCCGGAAACCGGCCTGCTGCACCGCAACCCGATCATTCGGTTGCCGGAATTCGTTGCCGGCATCCTGCTGTATGCGCTGTACCGGCAGCGCAGCCGGCAGGATCGGCTGCTCGGCCCCGGGGCTCAGGCCCTGCTGCTCGGCGGCGTGGCCGTGGCGGTGGTCGCCGGCTCCTGGCTGCTGCAGCATGCCGAGCATGCCTGGTATTACCTGCTGCACAACGGCCTCTTCCTGCCGGCGCAGCTGGCGCTGATCTACGTGGTGGCACACTGGCCCTCGCCGGACAGCGCCCGGGTCAAGCGCCTGGCAATCCGGCTCGGCGGTGCGTCGCTGCCGATGTTCGCCCTGCACGTGCCGCTGTTCGTGATCTTCACCCGGGCCGAGCGCGTCCTGGCGGGCGAGCCCTCGCTGTGCCTGACGAGCCTGTCCCGCTGCATGGATGCGGCCGGCTCGGCCTCGCTGTGGGCGTATCCCCTCTTCCTGGCCGTGACCGTCGTCTTCTGCATGCTGTTCCAGGAGCGGGTCGTGGTACGGGTGCGTCACTGGCTGCAACGCCGGCTGCTGCCGCTGGTGCGAGCCGACTCCCGCTAGTGCGACCGTTCGCCCCGGCGGCGTGGACAGCCGCCGGGGCCCTCCTTATCATCAGCAGCTTTTGATTCCGTCCTGCCGCCCTTCCGCCGGCGGCATCGACGCGTTGCACAAGGAAGTCGAGATCATGTCAATTCACACGCTCCGCTGGGCAGGGGTCTTCAGCCTGGCATTGCTGACCGGCGGCTGCGCCTGGCAGAACAGCGATACGGCGGCGCGCCTCGACTCGCTGGTGACCACCTCGCGCTTCGAGGCCCGGCTGGACCGCCTGGAAACCGACCTGACCGCCCGCTGCCAGGCGCTGGACGGTGCGCAGGCGGATCAGCGGCAGGCGCTCGCCGGATTGCGCCAGGATGTCCAGGGCGTGGGGCGTCGGGTACACCGCCTGAACGAGGGCGTCACACGGCTGACCCGCGATACCGTCGTCGAGGTGCCGGAGTGCCCGGCGCCCCGCTCCCCCGAACTGGCCGGCAAGGAGGTGCTGGGGCGCAGCGAATGGATCGGCCTGCCGACCGTCGGCACCTACCTCAAGGCGCGGATCGACACCGGGGCGAACACCGGCTCGCTGTCCGCACGCGAGATCACCGAGTTCGAGCGGGACGGCGAGGACTGGGTGCGTTTCAAGCTCGCCCTCGATGACGAGGCTGCCGTGGTGGACGCGGCCCGCGACACCTGGATCGAGGCCCGCATCACCCGCCGGGTGCGGATCATCCAGGCTGCCGGCGAGGAGAGCCGCCCGGTGATCAGCCTGCCGCTGGCGCTGGGGCCCATCGAGCAGAACGTCGACTTCACGCTCAACGACCGTACCCAGCTGACCTACCCGATACTGCTGGGGCGTCGCTTCCTGATGGATATCGCGGTCGTGGATGTGGCCCGCGAATACCTGCACGAGCGTCCCGAGTACCCGAGTGACCCGTCTGCCGCCGATGCCGCCCGGAACGAGGCGGCGAACGCCGGCGACGCAGACGCCCCCTGAGGAATCCGCATGTCCCGCATTTCATTCTACGGGCTGGTCGGCCTGCTGCTGCTGGCCGGCATCGCCCTGACCCTCTATCGCCACCTGGCTTTCGATGTGCCCTGGTCGCCCGGCGAGCAGCGTCAGGTCTGGGAGGTCGAGGCCCAGGTCAACTTCATCGCCGACGGCGGGCCGGCCAAGGTCGAACTGGCCCTGCCCGCGGACCAGCAGGGCTATCGCGTGCTGACCGAGAACACCGCCTCTTCCGGCTACGGGCTCAGCTTCCTCCGGGACCAGGGCGCCCGGCACGCACAATGGGCGATCCGCAAGGCGGCCGGAGCCCAGCGCCTGTACTACTCGGTCCAGGTTCTGGTCGATCCCGGTGCCCGCGCGACACCACCCCCGCCTCCACCTCCGGTCCGCGAGTCCCCGGTGGCCTGGGAGCCGCCCTATGATACGGCGGCCCGCGAGATCATCGATCAGGCGTGGCGCCACTCGGCCGACCCCTTCACCTTCGCGCACCGGCTGGTCGAGCGTTTCACCGACACGCCGGGCGAGAACGCCCGCCTGCTGCTGACGCAGTACGACCGGGCCACGCTGCTGGTGCGCCTGCTCAACCAGGCCGGCGTGGCCGCCCGCCAGGTCAGCGGGCTGAGCCTGGAGGATGGCCGCCGTCGACAGCACCTGACGCCCTGGCTCGCGGTGTTCGATGGTCGCGAGCGCATCCTGGTCGACCCGGTCACAGGCCAGCGGGGGCGCCCCGACAACCTGCTGCTGTGGGGCGCCGGCAGCCCCGCCGTGCTCGAGGTTCAGGGCGGCAGCCGCTCGCAGGTGAGCTTCTCGATGATTCGCCACAACGAGCCCGCCGCGGTGGCGGTGCGCAATCAGCAGGCCGACGATACCCTGCTCAACTTCTCGATACACAGCCTGCCCCTGGAGGAGCAGTCGCTGTTCAAGACGATCCTGCTGATTCCCATCGGGGCGCTGGTGGTGGTCATCCTGCGGGTGCTGATCGGCATCAAGACCTCGGGAACCTTCATGCCGGTGCTGATCGCCCTGGCCTTCATCCAGACGTCGCTGCCGACCGGCGTGGTGGGGTTCCTGCTGGTGGTGGCGGTGGGGCTGGTGATCCGCAGCTACCTGTCGTACCTCAACCTGCTGCTGGTGGCGCGAGTCTCGGCGGTGATCATCACGGTCATCGCCATCATCTCGCTGTTCTCGGTGCTCGCCTACCGGATGGGGCTCAATGCCGGGCTGACGATCACCTTTTTCCCGATGATCATCCTGAGCTGGACCATCGAGCGGATGTCGATCCTCTGGGAAGAGGAAGGCCCCCGGGAAGTCCTGATACAGGGCGGCGGCAGCCTGCTGACGGCGGTGCTGGCCTTCCTGGCCATGAACAACCCCTGGGTGCGCCATCTCACCTTCAACTTCATCGGCCTGCAGCTGATCCTGATGGCGCTGATCCTGATGCTCGGCAACTACACCGGCTATCGCCTGCTCGAGCTGCGCCGCTTCAAGCCACTCGCGGAGGATTGAGCGCATGTGGGCACCGCCTTCCCGGCTGCGCGCCAGTGGCGTCATCGGCATGAACCGGCGCAACATCCGCTACATCGGCCGCTACAACGATCGCCGGCATTACCCGCTGGTCGACGACAAGCTCAAGACCAAGCTGCTGGCCCAGCAGCACGGCATCACCACGCCGGCGCTGATCGGCACCGTGACGACGCAGTTCGAGGTCAAGCAGGTCGCCGCCCTGGTGGCGGCGCAGGCCGGCTTCGTCATCAAGCCCGCCAAGGGCAGTGGCGGCAAGGGCATCCTGGTCATCGAGCATCAGGACGGCGACGGCTACGTCAAGCCCAGCGGGCATCGCCTGCGGCGCGAGGACCTGGAGCGCCACGTGTCGAACATCCTCTCCGGGCTGTACTCCCTGGGCGGATCGCCGGATGTGGCGGTCATCGAGTCGCTGATCGCCTTCGACGAGACGCTGGCCCGCTATACCTACGAGGGCGTGCCGGACATCCGCGTGATCGTCTTCCGGGGCTATCCGGTCATGGCCATGATGCGCCTGTCCACCGCCGCCTCGGACGGCAAGGCCAACCTGCATCAGGGGGCGGTCGGCGTGGGGCTCGACATGGCCTCGGGCCACGCCCTGCGCGGGGTGCAGCATGATCGCCCGCGTCACGACCACCCCGATACCGGCCACCCCCTGGCCGGCCTGCGGGTGGGCCACTGGGACACCCTGCTGCACCTGGCCGCCAGCTGCTACGAGATGACGGCGCTGGGCTATCTGGGCACCGACATGGTGCTCGATCGCGATCACGGCCCCATGCTGCTCGAGCTCAACGCCCGTCCCGGACTGGCGATCCAGATGGCCAACGGCGAGGGGTTGCGGCGGCGCCTGGACGCCGTCGAGCGCCAGGCGGAGGGGCTGGGTGTCGCGCAGCGGGTGGCGTTCGCCCGACGGCATTTCGCGCGGTACGGCGAGCTGCAGGATGCCGGCGGCCGTCTGGTTCGCGAGGGGGCGGGCGCGTAGAATGAGTGTCCCTCGCAGCCGACACATGCCGACATGCCCGATATCCAGACATTGACCCGACAGGCCGAGCGCCAGTGCCAGCAGCGCGGCGTGCGCTTCACGCCGATTCGCCGCCGGGTGCTGGAACTGATCGCCGATTCGCCCGGCGGGCTCAAGGCCTATGACCTGCTCGACCGCCTGGCCGTCGAGCATGGCGCCGCGCGGCCGCCGACGGTCTATCGGGCCCTCGACTTCCTGATCGAGCAGGGGCTGGTGCATCGCATCGAGTCGCTCAACGCCTACGTGGCCTGTCCCTGCCCCGAGCATCATCACGGCTTCCAGCTGCTCATCTGCCGTCACTGCGGGCGTGTCGAGGAGCTGCACCTGGATGACGTCAACGCCCAGCTCGGCGCCCGGGCGGCGGCCCTGGGATTTGCGGTGGACCGCCAGACCATCGAGCTGCTTGGCGCCTGCGATGCCTGCCGGGCCACGGCGGCCGACGGCTGATCATTCCCTCGACCCGCGACGACACAGGCCAATCCCATGACTGACCTCTTCAAGACCCTGGAAACCGCCGAGCGCGGCGATACCCGCCCTGCCGAGGCCCTGCTGGCCGCCATGCGCTGGAACGCCGACGGGCTGGTGCCGGCGATCGCCCAGCAGCACGACAGCGGCGAGGTGCTGATGATGGCCTGGATGAACCGCCAGGCCCTGGAGGAAACCCTGAAGACCGGCCGGGTCTGCTACTGGTCCCGGTCGCGCGGCAAGCTGTGGCGCAAGGGCGAGTCGTCCGGTCAGGTGCAGCAGCTCAAGCGCGCCTACCTGGACTGCGACGGCGACACCCTGCTGCTGGCGGTCGATCAGGCGGGGCCGGCCTGCCACTCGGGGCGGCGCAGCTGCTTCTACGTGGCCCTGGACGAGATGCAAGGCGAAGTCGTCAGCGAGCCGTTGATCGATCCCGCCACCCTGTATGGCGCTTCGCACTGAAACCCGGGCCGGCCGCTGGCTGGCCTGGCCGCTGATCGCCCTGATCAAGGGCTATCAGTGGCTGATCAGCCCCCTGCTCGGCCCGCGCTGCCGTTTCTGGCCGAGCTGTTCCCGCTACGCCATCGAGGCCCTGCGCACCCACGGCGCGTTCCGGGGCGGCGCCCTCGCCGTGCGACGCATCCTGCGCTGTCATCCCGGCTCGTCGGGCGGCATCGACCCGGTGCCGGGCGGGCCCAGCGAGCGCCTGTGTCGTGACGACCCCGAGCTCGATGCGGCGTTCCGCCCCCGGGATGCCGCCGGGGACTCGGCCGCGCGACGGGAGGCCCCGCACGACGAGGTCTAGGGTTCAGGCCGCCTCGTGCTCGGCGACGGCATAGATGCGCTTGAGCATCGCGTGCAGCCCGTTGGAACGGGTCGGCGACAGGTGCTTGTCGAGGCCGAGTTCCTCGAGGAAGGCCGGTGGTGTCGCGACGATCTCCGCGGGCGGGCGATCGTTGTAGATGCGCATCAGCACGGCGATCAGCCCGGAGACGATGGCGGCATCAGAAGTCGCCTGGAAGTGCAGCATGTCCCCCTGGCGCTCATGATGGATCCAGACGTTCGACTGACAGCCCTGGATCTTGTTCTCCGGCGTTTTCAGCGCCTCGGGAAAGGCCGGCAATTGCTTGCCCATGTCGATGATGTACTGGTAGCGGTCCATCCAGTTGTCGAAGAAACCGAATTCCTCGACCAGTTCCGCCTGGGCTTGCTGGGCACTCATGTTCTCTCCTCCTGACTCGTCGGCGGCATTATAACGGCTCGCCGGCGCAGCGTCGTCCGCCTCAGGGCGTGTCGCTCAGCCGGTGCGCGTCGATCTGGCGTTGCCATTCCTCGGCTTCGGCATGCAGGTAACGGGCGGTGGTGTCGAGCCGGGCATGGCGTGCGGTCCGGGCCAGGTAGCGCAGCTCCACGCCGGCCTGGGCCTGATGGGTGATCGCCGTGTGGCGCAGCCAGTGTGGCGTGGCCTCGGCCAGCCGGCCGGCCAGACGGGAGACGGGCTCGGGCGCCGCCGGGTCCGCCGCCAGGGCCTCGGCCGCCCGGGCGAAGGTCCCCTTGATCAGCCGGTAGAGCTGGTTGTCGCCGACGCCGCGCTCGCCGTCCAGCGCGCGGATCACCGGCGCGTCCTCCCCGGCGTCGGGTCTTGCGGGCAGGCCCAGATGCTCCCGCCAGGTGCCCAGCAGCGCCATCATGTCCGCGGGCACCGGGATGCGCGCAAGCTTGCCGCCCTTCCCCACCACCTGCCACCACCACTGCCCTTCGCGGTGCTGGAAATCCGCCATGCGGGCGTCGGCCATCTCGCGGATGCGCGGGGCCAGCAGATAACCGAAGCCGAAGACCAGCCGTTGACGCTGCCACAGCCGCCACTCGCGAGGCGTGGCACCCTCGCGAGGGGGGCGGTTCAGCCAGCCCCAGAACCAGTGCCAGAGCGGGCGCTCGAGATAGCGTTCGATGCCGGGCTGGCGGTTGTCGAGGCGGCGGCGCTTGTCGCGCATCAGACGAAACGGGTTATGTTCGATCCACCCCGCCTCCACCAGCCAGCTGCACAGCCCCTGCAGGATGGTCAGGCTCTGCCTCCGGCTGGCGGCGGACAGCGGCCCGCGAAACGGCCGCCACTGAGGATGCGTGCGCCCACGCGGCGGGCCGATCCAGCGTGACGCCGGCCGCGGGTCGGCCAGGAAGGCCTCGAAGGCCTGCAGGGCCTGGCGGTCGATATCGACCAGTCGCATCCCGCGCTCGGCGAGCCACAGCAGCAGCCGCTCGCTCTCCTTGCGATAGGCGCGGAAGGTCTGCGGCGTCGCCCGGTACTCCTCGAGCCAGCGCCCCACGGCCTCGGCATCCGTGGTCGCCGCGATACGAGAGACCCGCGCCGCTACCTCGCCCTGCTGCGCGGCCAGCGGCGCTTCGTCCCGGGCCGTGATGGCGTGTGGCCCTGTCTCGCTGTCTGCCATGTCCTTTTCCGCCGCCTCCCCTGTCTCGTGGCTTTCCAGGATGCCCAGTGTCGCCAATACAGGCTCTGACATCAAGATAAGCCGCGTAATCTTGAATTTCTTCCGAACAATATGCGTAGAATTCGTAATTACATAATACGTAAAATGGCGACAGGTCTATCGCGCTTGCAGTAAACTGCGTTGCACAAGCAGGATCGCGAATCGCTCGGGAGGAAAGGCATGGCACGCAGCGGAGTGCAGTACGCGGATGTACGGCAGGCCATCGAGGTGCTGCTCAAGCGCGGCGAGACGCCGGGGGTCCAGAAGATCCGCGAGGTGCTGGGCACGGGCAGTTTCACCACCATCAGCGAGCACCTGCGGGAATGGCGCACCCGCTGCGAGGAGAATCGTGACGAGCCGGCGACCAGCGAGCTGCCCGAGTCCATCACCGCGCTGATGCAGACACTCTGGGAGCAGGCACAGGCGGCGGCCGCCGACGAGCTGGCGCACTACCGCGAGGCGGCCGACAAGGCGGTTGCGGCGGCACGGGAAGAGTCGGCACAGGCGCGCCGCGAGGCGGAAGATGCCCGCGAACGGGAGAAGGCCCTCAACGAGCACCTGACCCAGGCACAGCAGCAGTTGCAGGCGCAGAGTGCGGAGCTGGCAAGGCAGCAGGCGGCCCGCGAGGCCGCGGAACGACACGGCGAACAGCTCGCCGAGCGCTGCGCGCAGCAGCAGGCCGAGCTGGCCGATGAACAGGTGCGCCGGGAGCGTCTTGCCGAGACGCACCAGGCTGCCCTGGAAGAACAGCAGGCCGAGTGGCGCAAGCGGCTGGATCAGGAGGAAACGCGCAACGAGACGGCCGAGGGCCGGCTCATGACCCTGCTCGACGAGGCGCGCCAGGAACGCCAGCGCAATGAAAGGCAGCTTCAGCAGCGCCTGTCGTCGCTGGAAACGCGGCTACGGGAGGCGGATGAGGCATTGCGCGAGGCGCGGCGGGAACAGGCGGAAGCCCAGGCCGCACAGCGCGAGGCCCAGTGGTCACTGCAGCAGGCCGACGCCGCGCTGCAGGAGGCCCGGCGCCGGGAAGAGGCCCGCGAGGCGGATGCCCAGGGCTATCGGCAGGAACGTGACGAGGCACGCGAGAAGCTGCGCGAGACGGAGGCGCGGCTGGCTCGATTGCCGCTGCCACCCTTCGTCTACTGAAGTGCCGATGGAGGCAACGGGTCCCGGCACCGTGCGGTGCCGGGGCCTTGCGCTGTCAGGCGGCCGGCGTCGCGGCGCTTCAGCGGTAGTAGGCGTTGGTGTTGTCGGTGTGGTCGGTCACGTCACGGATGCCGGACAGTTCGGGAATGCGCTCCAGCAGGGTCTTCTCGACGCCCTCCTTGAGGGTCAGGTCGACGGCCGCGCAGCCCTGGCAGCCCCCGCCGAACTGCAGCACGGCGTAGTTCTCGTCGGTGAGCTGGATCAGGCGGATCTCGCCGCCGTGGGCCGCCAGGCCGGGATTGATCTCGCTGTAGAGGATGTAGTTGATGCGATCCTCCAGCGGGCTGTCGGCATTGACCTTGGGCATCTTGGCGTTGGGCGCCTTGATGGTCAGCTGGCCGCCCATGCGGTCGGCGTTGAAATCGACCACCGCCTCCTCGAGGAACGGCACGCTGTGGGTGTCGACGAAGACGGTGATCTTGTCCAGCGTCATCTTCTCGTCGCTCGGCTCTTCCTCACCGGGGCGGCAGTAGGCCAGGCAGGTCTCGGCATAAGGCGTGCCCGGCTGGGTGATGAAGATGCGCACCGCGATTCCCTCGACGTTCTGCTTGGCCAGCAGTTCGGCAAGGTAGTCCTGGGCGCTGTCGGTAATCTGGATGCTCTCGCTCATCAGTCGGGTCCCGTCAGGGTTGAAGATTTTCCTGACATGGTAAGAAAAAACCCCGGCAGGCACAATCCTGACTGAAATACTGGGTTTTAGGCGGCGAGTCCCGCCGCCGTTACGAGTCTGGTAGGATGTGGCACCCGACAGGGCCGGCCCGCGGGGCGCGAGCCCTGACCGCAAGGTGGCCTTGCCGCCCCTCGCGACAGGACATACCGAAAAACGACGCTGCTGGAGACACATGCCGACCATGGCTGCCGCTACGCTCACTTCGATGCTTTCGCCCAGGGTGGCCGCGTGCCTGCCCGAAACGCTCGCCCGGACGCTCGAACAGCGCATCCTGCTGCTCGACGGCGGCATGGGGACAATGCTGCAGAACGCCCGGCTGAGCGAAGCCGAGTTCCGCGGCGAGCGTTTCGGCGACTGGCCGAGCCAGCTGCAGGGCAACAACGACCTGCTGGCGCTGACCCAGCCCGAGCTGGTGTGCCGGATTCACCGCGACTACCTCGAGGCCGGCGCCGACATCGTCGAGACCAACACCTTCAACAGCACGCGGCTGTCCCAGGCCGATTACGGCATGGAAGCGCTGGTCGTCGAGCTCAACCGAGAGGCCGCCCGCCTGGCGCGCTCGGTGTGCGATGCGGTGGGCGAGGAAACCGGTGTGCCGCGCTATGTCGCCGGGGTGCTGGGGCCGACCAGCCGCACCGCCTCGCTGTCGCCGGACGTCAACGACCCCGCCAAGCGCAACGTGACCTTCGACGCCCTGCGCGAGAACTACTACGAGGCCGCCGAGGCGCTGATCGACGGCGGCGTCGATGTCATCCTCATCGAGACCATCTTCGACACCCTGAACGCCAAGGCGGCGATCTATGCCCTCGAGGAGCTGTTCGCCGCACGCGGCGCGCGGTTGCCGGTGATGATCTCGGGCACCATCACCGATGCCTCGGGGCGCACCCTCTCGGGCCAGACCACCGAGGCGTTCTGGAACTCGATCCGTCATGCCTCGCCGCTCTCGGTGGGCCTGAACTGCGCGCTGGGCGCGGCCGAGCTGCGCCCCTACCTCGAGGAGCTGTCCGCCAAGGCCGACACCCTGGTCTCGGCCCACCCCAATGCCGGGTTGCCCAACGAATTCGGCGAGTACGACCAGACGCCCGAGGAGATGGCGGCGATCATCCGCGAGTTCGCCGAAAGCGGGCTGGTCAACGTCATCGGCGGCTGCTGCGGCACCACGCCCGAACACATCGCGGCGATCCGCGAGGCGGTCGACGGCGTCGCGCCCCGGCGCCTGCCCGAGCGTCCAAAGGCCTGCCGGCTGTCCGGCCTCGAGCCGTTCAACATCGAGGCCGACTCGCTGTTCGTCAACGTCGGCGAGCGCACCAACGTCACCGGCTCGGCGCGTTTCAAGCGGCTGATCAAGGAAGAGGATTTCACCACGGCGCTGGAAGTGGCGCTGGAGCAGGTCGAGAACGGCGCCCAGGTGATCGACATCAACATGGACGAGGGGATGCTCGACTCCCAGGAGGCGATGGTCCACTTCCTCAACCTCGTCGCTTCCGAGCCGGACATCGCCCGGGTGCCGATCATGATCGATTCCTCCAAGTGGTCGATCCTCGAGGCCGGCCTCAAGTGCATCCAGGGCAAGGCGGTGGTCAACTCGATCTCGCTCAAGGAGGGCGAGGACGCCTTCCGCGAGCAGGCCACCGTCTGCCGTCGTTTCGGCGCCGCCATCGTGGTGATGGCCTTCGACGAGCAGGGCCAGGCCGACACCTTCGAGCGCAAGACCGAGATCAGCGAGCGCGCCTATCGCCTGCTGGTCGACGAGATCGGCTTCCCGGCCGAGGACATCATCTTCGATCCCAACATCTTCGCCATCGCCACCGGCATCGAGGAGCACGACAACTACGCCGTCGACTTCATCGAGGCGACCCGCTGGATCACCACCCACCTGCCCCATGCCATGGTGTCCGGCGGGGTGTCCAACGTGTCGTTCTCGTTCCGCGGCAACAATACCGTGCGCGAGGCGATCCACTCGGTGTTCCTCTACCACGCCATCCAGGCCGGGCTGACCATGGGCATCGTCAACGCCGGTCAGCTGGCGGTCTACGATGACCTGCCCGAGGAGCTGCGCGAGGCGGTCGAGGACGTGGTGCTCAACCGTCGCAGCGACGGCACCGAGCGGCTGCTCGACCTCGCCGAGCGCTACAAGGGTGACGGTTCCGGCGGGGCCAGGAAGGAAGATCTCGAGTGGCGCGGCTGGCAGGTCGAGAAGCGCATCGAGCATGCGCTGGTCAAGGGCATCACCGCCTACATCGAGGAAGACACCGAGCTGGCCCGTCAGCGTGCCGAGCGCCCCATCGAGGTGATCGAGGGGCCGCTGATGGACGGCATGAACGTGGTCGGCGACCTGTTCGGTGCCGGCAAGATGTTCCTGCCCCAGGTGGTCAAGTCGGCGCGCGTGATGAAGCAGGCGGTGGCCTACCTGATTCCCTACATCGAGGCCGAGAAGAGCGAGGATTCCCAGGCCAAGGGCAAGATCGTCATGGCCACGGTCAAGGGCGACGTGCATGACATCGGCAAGAACATCGTCGGCGTCGTCCTGCAGTGCAACAACTACGAGGTCATCGACCTCGGCGTGATGGTGCCGGTGGAGAAGATCCTGCAGACCGCCCGCGAGGAAAACGCCGACATCATCGGACTTTCGGGGCTGATTACCCCCTCGCTGGACGAGATGGTGCATGTCGCCAAGGAGATGCAGCGTCAGGGCTTCGACATTCCGCTGCTGATCGGTGGCGCGACCACCTCCAAGGCGCACACCGCGGTGAAGATCGATCCGGGCTACGAACATCCGGTGATCTATGTCACCGACGCCTCCCGCGCCGTCGGCGTGGCCGGCCGGCTGCTCTCGCCCGGCCTCAAGGCGGCCTATGTCGACGAGATCCGCGCGGAGTACGAGACGGTCCGCGAGCGCAACGCCAGGCGCCGCCCCAAGGCCGCCGACATCAGCTACGCCGAGGCCCGCGAGCGGCGCTTCCAGCCGGACTGGTCCGCCTACACGCCGCCCGCGCCGACCTTCACCGGCCTCAAGGCGTTCGATGACTACGACCTCGAGGAGCTGGTCGAGCGCATCGACTGGACGCCCTTCTTCATGAGCTGGCAGCTCAGCGGCAAGTACCCAAAGATCCTCGATGACGAGGTGGTCGGCGAGGCAGCGCGCAACCTGTTCGCCGACGCCCGGGCGATGCTGCGCAAGCTGATCGACGAGAAGCGCCTGACCGCCCGCGGCGTGATCGGCTTCTGGCCGGCCAACGTCGTCGACGATGACGTCATCGAGGTCTACGCCGATGACGCTCGCGAGACGGTGATCGAGCGGCTGCACCATATTCGCCAGCAGACCACCCGCAACCGCGACGGCGTCTGCTACAGCCTGGCCGACTTCATCGCGCCCAGGGACAGCGGCCGGTCCGACTGGATCGGCGGCTTTGCGGTGACCACCGGCCACGGCGCCGACGCCCTCGCCGCCGAGTACGAAGCCGCGGGTGATGACTACAACGCGATCATGGTCAAGGCCCTGGCCGATCGGCTGGCGGAGGCCTTCGCCGAGCGCATGCACGAGCGGGTACGCAAGGAGTTCTGGGGCTATGTGCCCGACGAAACACTCGACAACGATGCACTGATTGCCGAGAAATACCAGGGCATCCGGCCGGCCCCGGGCTACCCGGCCTGTCCGGATCACACCGAGAAGGCCACGCTGTTCCGCCTGCTCGATGCCGAGGCCAATTCCGGCCTGGAACTGACCGACAGTTTCGCCATGTGGCCGGCGGCCGCGGTCTCGGGCTGGTACTTCGCGCACCCGGAGTCGAAATACTTCTCCACCGGCAAGATCACCCGGGATCAGGTCGAGGCGCTGGCCGAGCGCAAGGGCATGACGCTCGGTGAGCTGGAGCGCTGGCTGTCGCCGGTGCTGGGGTACGACCCCGCGGAATGATCGACGCCGCCCGCAGCCAGGTGATTCTTCGCCTGGCGCTGCCGATCATCGGCGGCATGCTCTCGCAGAGCCTGCTTAACCTGGTGGATGCCGCCTTCGTCGGCACGCTGGGCGAGGTGCCGCTGGCCGGCGTGGGGCTGGGCGGCTATGCCATGTTCCTGATCACGGCGGTGGTGTTCGGGCTGTCCTCGGGGGTGCAGTCCCAGACCGCCCGCCGCCATGGCGAGGCTGCCTATGCGCGCCGCGCCCAGCCCCTCGAGGCCGGGCTGCTGATCGCCCTGGCGCTCGCCCTGCCGCTGACCGCGCTCTGCCTCTGGCAGGCGCCGCGGCTGATCGGGCTGCTGACCGGTCAGCCGGACGTCGCGGCGGTCGCCGTGGCCTATCTGCGCTGGCGCCTGGTGGGGCTGGTGCCGATCGCCCTGATCTTCTGCTTTCGCGGCTACTGGAACGGCATCCAGCAGACCCGCATCTATCTGGGCATCATGCTGGTCACCCATGCCCTCAACGTGGCGGTCAGTGCCGGGCTGATCTTCGGCCTGGCGGGCTTGCCCGATCTGGGCGCCGCCGGCGCCGGGGCCGGGACCACCGTGGCCCTGATGGTGGCCCTGCTGCTGTGGGGAATCAGCAGCTGGCGCCACACGCAGCGCACCCGCGAACGCTGGCGATGGCCTCGCCTCGCCGTCATACGCCGCACGCTGGCACTGGCCACCCCCCACTCCTTCCAGCAGATGTGGTTCGCCGGCGGTTACGCGGCCCTGTTCTGGATTCTCGGCCAGATCGGCACCGCCAGTGTTGCCGTGGGACATGTGCTGGTCAACCTGTCACTGCTGCTGATCCTGCCCGGGGTCGGCCTGGGACTGGCGGCGATGAGCCTGGTGGGCCAGGCGCTGGGCCGCGACACCCCGCATGATGCCCACCGCTGGGGCTGGGACGTGGTGCGCGTGGCCTGGGTCTGCCTGTCGGTGCTGGCCCTGCCGATGCTGATCTTCCCCGACACGGTGCTGGGCGTCTTCCTCCCCGCGGATCTGGTCCCGCTCGGCCGCCTGCCGCTGCGACTGACGGCGCTGATGATCGTGCTCGACGCCGCCGCCATCGTGCTCGGCCAGGCCCTGCTGGGGGCCGGTGCCAACCGCACGGTCATGGCGCTGACCCTGGCCCTGCAGTGGCTGGTGTTCCTGCCCCTGGCCTGGTGGGTCGGCGTCCACCAGGGAGCCGGGCTGCTCGGTGTCTGGTGGGCGCAGCTCGGCTACCGGGGGCTCAACTCGCTGTCGTTCGCGATGGTCTGGCAGCGTCGTCGCTGGCAGCAGGTAGTCGTGTAGCGGCAGCGCAAGAACGGTTCGGCCCCTTACCGGCGCCAGGCACCTTTTAATAACCATAAAATCAGAAAGTATGATTATTTATTCTTTCATAGAATAAACCCGGCGGAGTATGGTCAGGGCATGGCATGGATCCCATTTCGCCCTGACTAGCAGGACAACTCCGGTATGTATCGGTACGACTCTTACGACCAGACACTTGTCGACGAGCGCGTCGCCCAGTTCCGCGATCAGATGCGTCGCTATCTCGAAGGCAAGATCAGCGACGAGGAATTTCTGCCGCTGCGCGTGCAGAATGGCCTCTACGTCCAGCGTCATGCGCCGATGCTGCGCATCGCCATCCCCTACGGCATGCTGGCGTCCTACCAGCTGCGCAAGCTGGGGGAAATCGCGGCGCGTTACGACCGCGGCTACGGCCACTTCACCACGCGTACCAACCTGCAGTTGAACTGGCCGAAGATGGAAGACGTGCCGGATATTCTGGCGGAGCTGGCCAGCGTGCAGATGCACGCCATCCAGACCAGCGGCAACGACATCCGCAACACCACCACCGACCAGTTCTCGGGCATCGCCGCCGATGAAGAGGTCGACCCGCGGCCGTGGTGCGAGCTGATCCGCCAGTGGTCCACCTTCCACCCGGAATTCGCCTATCTGCCGCGCAAGTTCAAGATTGCCGTGACCGGCGCCGCCGAGGATCGTGCCGCCATCCAGGTTCACGACGTGGGCCTGCGCCTGTGGCGCGACGACAACGGCGAGGTCCGCGTGCGCGTGCTGGCCGGTGGCGGCCTGGGCCGCACGCCGATGATCGGCGACGTGGTGCGCGAGGACCTGCCCTGGCAGCACCTGCTGACCTATCTCGAGGCCATCCTGCGGGTCTACAACCAGTTCGGCCGCCGCGACAACAAGTTCAAGGCGCGCATCAAGATCCTGGTCAAGGCACTGGGCATCGAGGAGTTTCGCCGGCGGGTCGAGGCCGAATGGGCGCACCTCAAGGAGGGGCCCCAGACGCTGACCGACGAGGCGGTCGCCGCCGTCGCCGCGCACTTCGTCGACCCCGAGCGCCGCGCAATCTCCGATGACGCCATCGCCGACTTCGAGCAGCTGCGCCGTGACAATCGGGCCTTCGCGCGTTTCGTCAGCAACAACGTCACCGACCACAAGGTGCCGGGCTACAAGGCCGTGACGCTGTCACTGAAGCGGCGTGCCCATTCGCCGGGGGACGTCACCTCCGAGCAGATGGCCGCCATCGCCGACCTGGCCGACGAGTTCGGGTACGGCGAGCTGCGCGTCACCCACGAGCAGAACCTGGTGTTCACCGATGTCCCGGTGGACCGGCTGGAAGACCTCTGGCAACGCCTCGATGCGCTGGGCATGGCCAACCCCACCGTCGGAACGCTCGCGGATCTGATCTGCTGCCCCGGCGGCGACTACTGCTCGCTGGCCAACGCCAAGTCGATTCCCGTCGCCCAGGCCATCCAGGAACGCTTCGAGGACCTGGACTTCCTCTACGACCTGGGGCCGCTGGAGCTCAACATCTCCGGCTGCATGAATGCCTGCGGCCATCACCATGTCGGCCACATCGGCATCCTGGGCGTCGACAAGAAGGGCGAGGAGTACTATCAGGTGTCGCTGGGCGGCAGCCAGGGCAACGCCTCCTCGCTGGGCAAGATTCTCGGCCCGTCCTTCTATCGCGAGGATGTGCCGGCCGTCATCGACAAGCTGCTGCAGGTCTATGTCGGCGAACGCACGCCCGAGGAAACCTTCCTCGACACCTATCGCCGCATCGGTATCAAACCCTTCAAGGAGCGTGTCTATGCCTGAGTCACAGACCGATCGTCCGCTGATTCTCGATCGCCGCATCGCCACGGATGCCTGGACCCTGTGCGAGAGCCTGGCCGAGCGCCCTGCCGGTCGTCCGGCGATCGTGCCGCTGGAGGAGTGGCTGGCCGCCGACGAGCGCGCCGAGCTGGCGCCCTGGCTGCCGAGCGATACCGAGGTGACACCGGCACTCGCCGAGAGCCTGCGCATGGCGCCGCTGGTGGCCATCGACTTCCCGAAGTTCACCGACGGCCGGGGCTACAGCATCGCCCGGCTGCTGCGGGAACGGTTCGGCTATCTGGGCGAGATTCGTGCCGTGGGCGACGTGCTGATCGACCAGCTGTTCTACATGAGTCGCTGCGGGTTCAATGCCTTCTCGCTGCGTCCCGACCAGATCGTCGAGGATGCCCTGGCGGCGCTCAACACCTTCAGCCTCAGCTATCAGCCGGGCACCGATATCGGCGAACCGCTGTTCCGGCGCCGGTTGCGTGAACGCACCCGGCACGCGGAAGCTGCGCTCGCCTGAATCACCCGAGCGGCCCTGACGGGCCGCTCTCTCGTTGCGGGCTAGCCGCGGCGCTTCTGCTGGCGTTCGCGGTTGGCGGCTCGCGCTCGCTCGGACTTGCGCAGCATGACATAGGTGGCCCCCAGCCCGCCGTGGAACGGCTGGGCGGAGACATAGGCCTGCACCGTCTCGAACTGGGCGAGCCACTTGGCCACGTAGGAGCGCACCACGTTGGCATGGCTGTCCACCGCCTTGCCGCGACCGTGCACCACCAGCAGGCAGCGCAGGTCGTGCTCGCCCCCCTCCTGAATGAAACGGAACAGCGCCTGGCGGCATTCGCGCACCGGCCGGCCGATCAGGTGCAGCCGGGCTTCCGGGGCATACTCGCCCTGGCGCAGCCGGTCGGCGACGCCGGTCTGCACGCCGGGCCGGCGATACTCGACGGGATCGTCCTTCGGCAGCAGGTCGACGAACTCGTCGCTGAGAAAGTTGGCGGCCTCCTCCTCGGCCTGGGCGCTGGCGCGCCGTGCCAGCTGGGCCTCGTCGGGTTCCGGTGCGGGCGTCGACACATCCGCCCTGTCGCGCCCCTTGGTCAACGGGCGCACCTTGCCGCCCATCAGGGCCGTGAAGTCCGCATCCTGGTGATGCTGCTGCATGGCGACACCCTCCCTCTTGGTCCGAATCTCGATGTTAGCAAAGGAACGAGGCCAGCCTAAGCTTCCCGGCTTGGGAAAGTGGAGACAGCTGTGGCAGGGTCCGGAGAGCAATCGACAAGGAGGCGCGCGTGAAACGATGGCTGATCCTGGCGCTGGCGGGGCTGCTCGCTCTCGGCGCCATGACGGCGGGCTATGCCTGGTACACCTTCGCCAGCCCCTGGGGCTATGCGCGCCCGGCCGGGATGGCAGCGATCGCGCCGGGCGAGCATCGGGTCTTCGTCTATGGCACCCTGCGTCATGGCGTGGTGCGCTGGCTGGTCTACGGCGACTGGGGCGATCCCGCCTCGGCGACCCTGCCGGGGTACGTTCGCGATGAACTGGATATCGTGCCGCAGCCCGGCGGGCGCGTACCGGGGGCGCTGCTCAGGGTCGATGCCGGTGAACTGGCGCGGCTGGATCGCTACGAGCGGCTGGGTGTGCGCTACCGGCGGGTGCGCGTCACCCTGGCCGATGGCCGACAGGCCTGGGTCTACGACCGCCTCGACCCCGAGGAGTAATGCCGTCGACTCTCCCGGTTCTCGGCGCATGGGGTAGAATGAGGATTCCATCCACCACGGCAGACAAGGACTTACGAGTGACGACCCTGACTCTCCTGCACAACCCGCGCTGCTCCAAGTCCCGTGAGGCGCTCGCCCTGCTCGAGTCACGCGGCGTCGATGTCACGGTACGGCGCTACCTCGATGACCCGCTCGATCGCGAGGAACTGCAGGCACTGGCCGCCCGCCTCGACGCCCCGACCGAGACCCTGCTGCGCCGCAACGAGGCGGAATGGAAGGCGCTCGGCCTCGAGGCGCCCTCCGAGGCGCAGATGCTCGAGGCGATTGCCGAGCATCCGCGCCTGCTGCAGCGCCCGATTCTCGACCGCGGCGACAAGGCCGTGATCGGCCGCCCGCCGGAAGCGATCCTGGCCCTGCTCGAGACTCGCTAGACCGCCGCTTTCCCCATTGCCTGCTGACAAGGAACGCCCATGAGTGCAACACGTCCCTACGTGCTGGTCCTCTACTATTCGCGCCACGGCGCGACCCGCACCCTGGCCGAGCAGGTCGCCGCGGGGGTCGAGAGCCTGGGCGACATCGATGCCCGGCTGCGCACGGTGCCGCCCGTATCGCCGACCTGCGAGGCCGTCGATCCCGAGATCCCCGAGTCCGGCGCCGTCTATGCCACGCTCGATGACCTGCGCCACTGTGCCGGGCTGGCGCTGGGCAGCCCGACGCGCTTTGGCAACATGGCGTCGCCGTTGAAGTATTTCCTGGATACCAGCAGCGAGCTGTGGCTCAACGGGGCATTGATCGACAAGCCGGCCACGGCCTTCACCTCCACGGCCAGCCTGCATGGCGGGCAGGAAGCCACCCTGCTGAGCATGCTGATTCCGCTGCTGCACCACGGCATGGTCTATGCCGGCGTGCCCTACAGCGAGACGGCGCTGCTCGCCACCACCAGCGGCGGCACGCCCTATGGCACGAGTCATGTTGCGGGCGGTCGCAACGAGCGCGATGTCGACGAGACCGAACGCCATCTGGCCAAGGCGCAGGGGCGGCGCATCGCTCGGCTGGCCAGGGCGCTGCATGCGGAGACGAGCCATGCCTGAAGCAGAGCGTGGCGTCATCGACCGACGCACCCGACAGGCGCGCCTGGGAGTGATCATCAGCCTCGTCGTCCTGTTCTGCCTGGTGGGGCTCGGTGGCTGGCAGCTCCGGGCCAGCGAGTCGGTCGGCTGGGCCCCGATCCTAGTGCGGATGCTGCCCCTGATCCTGTTCCTGCCCAGCGTCCTGACACGCCGCCCGCGCGGCCACCTCTGGCTGGCCTTCGTCAGCGTGCTGTATGTCGCCCAGGGCATCACCATCGCCAACCTGCCCGATCGGTTCTGGTGGGGTGTGCTGGAGTGCCTGGCGGCCGCGGCGCTGGGCATCTCCAGCCTGGCCTACGCGCGCTGGCGGCGGCGTCAGTGCGCCGCCTGAGGCCTTCCAGCGCGCTGATCCTGGCGATGCTCGGGCTGAGCATCGTCGCCAGCCTGCTTCACTGGCCGCTATGGCCGGCCGCCATCCTCAGCTGGCTGGCCACGTTGCGCCTGGCCCGCCAGCTGCCCAGTGCCTCGCGGCGCCAGGCACTGTGGCTGGGGGGCGCCGGCGTGGGCTTCTGGGTGGTGGCCCTGTGGCGCGGCACGCCTGCCTCCCTGCTGCAGGCTCTGGCCATCAACCAGACGCTGCTGATGATGTTTGCCGGCGTGAGCTTCCTGTCGATGGCGGCACCACGGCCGCAGGCTGCCGACGCCCGGCACGACGGTGCCCGGCACGACGGCAGCCTGCTGGGCACGCTGGTGGGCGTTCACCTGTTCGGGGCCGTGATCAACCTGTCGGCGCTGTTCCTGTTCGCCGATCGCATGCAGTTCGAACGGGGGCTTTCCCGACGCCAGGCCATGGTGCTGGGTCGTGCCTTTCCTGCCGCGGCGGCCTGGTCGCCCTTCTTCGTGGCCATGGGGGTGGCACTGACCTATGCGCCGGGGCTGGAGTTCACCGCGCTGCTGCCCTGGGGGCTGGCCTGCGCGGGCGTGCTGCTGACCCTGACCGCCCTGGATGTCCTGCGCGTCGAGGGGCCGTTCCAGGGCTACCCGCTGTCGCCGGGGACCCTGCTGCTGCCGGGCGTGCTGGCGCTGGCCGTGCTGCTCTGGCACAGCTGGCGACCGGAGATGGGCATCCCGCTGATCATCAGCGTGGTGGCACCTGTCGCTGCCCTGCTGCTGGCGCCCCGGGGCGAGCGCCAGGTCCGCCTGCGACAGCAGCTCGATCACGGCCTGGCCCGCCTGATGCCGCAGTTCGCGCTGTTTCTGGCGGCGGGCGTGCTCTCCAGTGGTCTGAGCGCGCTGCTGGCCAGCTGGCCGGACGGACCGGTGCTGCCCTTTGCGCATTTCGGTCACCTGCAGGCCTGGCTGACGCTGGGGGTCATCGTGTCGCTGGCCTTCGTCGGCATCCACCCGCTGGTGGGTGTGACCACGCTGGCGCCCCTGCTGGCTTCCCTGCACCCCGAGCCGACGCTGCTGGGCATGGTGTTCCTGATGGGCTGGGCGCTGGGCACCGGCAGCAGCCCGCTGTCGGGAAGCAACCTGGTGCTGTGCTCGCGCTACGGCGTGGCGCCTCGCGAGATGCTGCGCTGGAACCTGCCCTATGCGGTCGTCGGCTGGCTGGCCTGCGGGGGGATTCTGGCACTCCGGGCCTGGCTCGGCTGAGCAGCCTTATCCCGACTCGCCTATGGTAAGAGCGAAGCCCGCCGATGCGGGTGATCGGCAAGCGACTCGGAGGCGAGCATGAAAGGACTGCGAATCCTGTGGCCCGTGCTGGTCCTGGTCGGGCTGCCCGCCACGGCCGGCGCCGACCCCATCGATGATGCCATCATCTACCGGCAGTCCGCCATGGAGGTCATGGCCTGGCAGCTGCAGCCGATGGCCGACATGGCCAGGGGCGAGACCCCCTATGATGCCGAGACCTTCGCCGAGCGCGCCCGGCATCTCGAGGCGCTGGCTCCCCTGCCCTGGGAAGGTTTCATCGAGGGCTCCTATTCACGCGAGGGCACGGCGGCCTCCGCGACGATTGCGGCGCAGCCGGAGGATTTTCGCGGCAAGGCCGAGGCCTTCGAGCAAGCCGTCCGGGCGCTGACGCAGGCCGCCGGTGACGGCAGCTTCGATGCGGCCAGGGCGGCCCTGGTGGACGTGGCCCGCTCCTGCAAGGCCTGCCACGACGCCTATCGCGAATAGCAAGGCGGGCTCACAGCCACTCCAGGATGGCGGTCAGGACCAGCACGGCGATTGACGCGCTGGCCCAGGCTCGCCAGCCCGATACCGGCTGGTCATCGCCATCCCGCACAGGCCGGGCCAGGCGCTTGCGGCCGCTGAACATGGCGCCGACCAGGGCCTCGCCGCGCAGGCGATGCAGCAGGATCGCCAGCAGATGAATGCCCACCAGCACAAACAGCAAATTGCCGTTGACATGGTGCAGGGTCACCAGCCAGGCGATGGCGTCGGCCTCGAAACGCCTGGCCAGCGGCGCGGAAAACAGGATGCCGTCGCTCATGAACAGGCCGGACGTCGCCTGTAAGGTCAGTGATACCAGCAGCAGCAGGGTCATCCAGCCACCGAGTGGATTGTGACCGACGTAAAGGTCGGGCCGGCGCCGGAACCAGCTCGCGGTATAGCGCCAGACCGTCCGCGGCGATCGACAGAGCTCCCGCAGCCGGGCATGACGGCTGCCGACGAGGCTCCACAGCCAGCGAAAGACCAGCAGCGCCAGGATGGTGTAACCGGCCCGCGCGTGCCATTCGACCGGAAAGGCCAGCGGCTGGCCACTGGTCTTGATGGTGTACCAGGACACCAGGATCGCGGCCACCAGCGACCAGTGAAACAGGCGGACGGGCAGGTCCCAGGCCTTGTATACCTTCATGGGGGCTCCTTCCTGTAGCCAGATGGCGCTTTAATCAGCAAAATACAATGCAGCGCGCCCATGCGGCGCCGATGATGACCCATGGACTGAATGGAGTATAGGCGTGTCACCTGCGTTGCATTCCTGGCGGCATGCCGCGATCCAGACCCTTCCGGTGATGTTCGGCTACCTGCCCCTGGGGGCCGCGTTCGGGGTGCTGTACATGCAGCTCGGCCTGCCCTGGTGGGGGGCGCCGCTGATGTCGCTGTTCATCTACGCCGGTGCCGGCCAGTTCCTGGCCGTGACCCTGCTGGCCAATCATGCCGGTCTGGTCGAAGTCGCGGTCGCGTCGTTCATGCTCAACTCGCGGCACCTGTTCTACGGCCTGTCGCTGCTCAAGCGGTTTCGCGGGGCCGGCTGGCGCAAGCCCTACATGATCTTCTCGCTGACCGACGAGACCTATTCGCTGCTGACCAGCCAGGCCCGCCAGCAGGATCTCGGCGTGACGACGCATCGACTGGCGGCCCGCATCGGGGCGCTCAACCAGCTGTGGTGGGTGCTGGGCACGCTGCTTGGCACCCTGGCCGGCGCCACCTTGAACATCGACGGACGGGGGCTCGACTTCGCGCTGACGGCCCTGTTCATCGTGCTCACGCTGGAACAGGCCGCGCGCCTGCGCCAGGCCCTGCCCTTCCTGATTGCGCTGACCACCGGCCTGGGTGCCATCCTGCTGCTGCCGGAACGACACCTGCTGCTGGGCGCGATCGGTGCCGCCAGCCTGCTGCTGCTGGTGCACTACCGGCTGCACCGTCAGCCACAGGAGGCACGGACATGAGCGACCTCGAGTTACTGGCCTTCATCGGTGTCTGCACCCTGGCGACCTTCCTGACCCGCGTGCTGCCCTTCGTGGCGCTGTCACGCCAGGCCGATCATCCGTTGATACTGCACCTGGGGCGCTACCTGCCGCCGGCGGTCATGGCGATCCTGGTGATCTACGCTCTGCGTCACCTGGCGCCCTGGAGCGCGGGACAGCTGAATGTATCACCGCAGGGCGTACCGCTGATCCTGGCCTCACTGGCCGTCGTTTTCCTGCACCTGTGGCGTCGCAATGCGCTGTTGTCGATCGTCGGGGGAACCGGCCTGTACATGGTGCTGATCCAGCTGGTCTGGCCCTGAAACGGCGGTTGTCGTGCACGCATCCTGAGCCAGGTCACGGTCGGGCCACAACAGTGTCGATGAGCCGTTTTTCGGGTTGAGCCCGCCAGCATCACGGGCGATGATGAAGGGAAACTTCAGGAGAGCACCATGACTACCGACATTGCCGACGTGCGTCGCAACTACAGCGGGGATCACCTCGATATCCGCAACAGCCCCGACTCGCCGGTCACGCTGTTCGAGGACTGGCTTGCCCAGGCGTTGGAGCAGGAAAACGACGACGCCAATGCCATGACGCTGGCCACCGTCGACAGCCTGGGCATGCCGCATGCCCGCATCGTGCTGCTCAAGGGAGTCGATGAACACGGGCTGGTCTTCTATACCAGCTACCAGAGTCACAAGGGCGCGGAGCTGGCCAATGTGCCGCATGCCGCCCTGGTCTTCTGGTGGCCGGTACTGCAGCGCCAGGTTCGCATCGAGGGGCGCGTCGTCCAGGTCGAGGACGGCGAGTCGGATCGCTACTTCCAGAGCCGCCCCCGGGCCAGCCAGCTGAGTGCCTGGATCTCCCAGCAGGGCGTGGAGATCCCCGATCGCGAATGGCTGGAAGAACGGCGCCATCGCTTCGAGCAGCTCTATACCGATCAGTCGATCGACCGTCCGCCTCATTGGGGAGGCTACCGGGTCGTGCCGGAGGTGTTCGAATTCTGGCAGGGACAGTCCGATCGGCTGCATGACCGGCTGCGCTATCGTCGCCATGACAACGACTGGATCAAGGTTCGCCTGGCACCGTGAATCCTGGCCCCGTCCATCGGGCGGGGCGCCTTCCCTTGCCCGGTTCGACGGTTCTCGCTCCATGAAAAACGCCCGGCCATTCGGTCGGGCGTTTTGCGTGAAAGCAGGTGTTGCAGGCGACAATCAGCTGTCGATGCCCTGCGTCCACTGCTTGACCACGTCCGGGTGCTCGTCGACCCACTTCTGGGCGTTCTCGTAGGGGTCGGAATCTTCCTTCTGGTTCATCAGCATGACCTGACCCATCTGCTCCGGGGTCCAGTGGAAGTTGTCGAGCAGCTGGTAGACTGCCGGCATGTCTTCCTTCAGGCCCTTGCGCGCGATGCTGTGGATCTCCTCGGCGTCGCCATAGACGTTCTTGGGATCGTCCAGATACTTGAGGTCCCAGCGTGCGAACATCCAGTGCGGCGTCCAGCCGGTCACCACGATATCCTGCTTGTTCTTGATGGCAGCCTGCAGGGCGGCGGTCATGGTCGCGCCGCTGCCGCTCTGCAGGTCCATGGTGTCGTCGAGGCCGTAGGCGTCGATGGCATCCTCGGTCAGCCCCATCAGGCCGGCACCCGGATCGATGCCCACGATCTCGTCATCGACCATGTCCGCCTTCTCGGGCTTGGCCAGCTGGTCGATGGAGTCGATGTCGGTGTAGGCCGGCACGACCAGACCCAGCCTGGTGCCCTCGAGGTTGGCGCCGAGATCGACCAGCTTGTCCTTGGTCTGCTTGTAATAGTTCTCGTGGGTCGTCGGCAGCCAGGCGGCGACCATGCCGTCGGCGTCGCCGTAGGCGACGGCCTGCCACATGGCGGCGGCCGACAATGACGACAGCTTGACGTTGTAGCCCATGTCCTCGAGCACGGCGCGCACCACATTGGTGGAGGCGACTTCGGATGCCCATTCGACATAGGCCAGGGTGACATCACCCTTGCTGCCTTCCTGTGCCTGGGCCAGCCCGCTCACGCCGAGGCCGGCGATCATCATGAGCGAACCGAAACGAACGGCACGGGACATGGTATTGACGGTCTTCATCACTTTCCCCTTCTTGTGGTCTTGAGAATGACGACGACCCCGGCCGGCGGAGCCGCCTCGTGGCCGATCGGAGGATCGGCCACGAACATGGCGTCTTACTGCGCCTTCTTGGTCTTGCGGAAAGATTGGGTCAGCCGGTCCAGAACCATGGCCAGGATGACCACGGCGATGCCCGCCTCGAAGCCGTCGCCCGGACGCAGGCGCTGGATCGCCTTCCAGACCTCGTTGCCCAGGCCGTCGGCGCCGATCATGGCGGCGATGACCACCATCGACAGGGCCAGCATGATGGTCTGGTTGATGCCGGCCATGATGGTCGGCAGCGACAGTGGCAGCTGAACCTTGACGAGCTTTTGGCTACGGGTCGAGCCGAAGGCGTCGGCGGCCTCGATCAGCTCCTTGGGCACCTGGCGAATCCCCAGCGTGGTGAAGCGGATCGCCGGCGGCATGGAGAAGATCACCGTGGCAAAGATGGCCGACACCGAGCCGATGCCGAAGAACGGGATCGCCGGGATCAGGTAGACGAAGGCCGGCATGGTCTGCATGAAGTCCAGCACCGGCATGATGATGGCGTAGAAGCGGTTGGAAATCGCCGCCAGAATGCCCAGCGGGAGCGCGATGACCACGGCCACCAGGGTGGCGATGACCACCAGCGTCAGCGACTCGATCATCGGGTCCCAGAGCCCCAGATTCCAGATCAGCGCCAGGCCGAGTGCCGAGCCGACGGCCAGGCGAACGCCGGACATTCGCCAGCACAGCAGCGCGATCAGCGCGATCAGCGACCAGGCCGGCATCCACATCAGCGCATCGTTGAGCGAGTTGATGCCGCCCTGCGTGACATGGGAGATGCCGCGTGTCACCGCGGAGAATTGGGTCGTCAGGTAGTCCAGTCCGCCCTCGATCCAGTCGCCGAGCGGAAGACGGGGGATATCGATAGCCATCAGCGTTCTCCAGATTCAGCCAGTTCCGCCAGCACGGCGCCCTTCACCACCACGCCCAGCAGGCGCTGGTTCTCGTCGACCACGGCGATGGGGCGGCTCTTTTCATTGAACATCGCGAACAGGTTGTTCAACGGTTCATCGGGGCCGACACGCGGAAAGTCGTCGTGCAGGATCGCCTTGATGGACTGCTCCCCGTCCTTGGCGGCCTGGTCGGCGGCATCCGCGTCCACGAGGCCGAGCAGCTTGCGCTCGCGTGTCGTGACATAGATGGAGTCGAGCCCGTTTTCGCTGAGCTTGCGCAGCACCGTGCGCGGGCCGTCGTCCTCGCGCGCCGTGGCACGGACCGGGCGCATGGCATGCCGCGCGGTCAGAATGCGCGACATGTCGACCCCCTCGATGAAGCGAGCCACGTACTCGTCGGCCGGGTTGGTGAGGATATCCTCGGGCGTGCCGATCTGCACGATCTCGCCATCCTTGAGCAGGATGATGCGGTCGCCGATGTTCAGGGCCTCGTCGAGATCGTGGGTGATGAAGATGGTGGTCTTCTTCATCCTGTGCTGCAGCTCCAGCAGCTCCTGCTGCATGTCCTTGCGGATCAGCGGGTCGAGGGCCGAGAAGGCCTCGTCCATCAGCAGCACGCTGGAATCGTTGGCCAGCGCGCGGGCCAGACCGACGCGCTGCTGCATGCCGCCGGACAGCTGGCTCGGCATGGCGTCTTCCCAGCCATCCAGCCCCACCTGCTTCAGGGCGTCACGGGCCTTCTGGGTACGTTCGGCCTTGTCGACCCCGCGGATCTCCAGGCCGTACTCGGCGTTGTTCTGCACCGTGCGATGCGGAAACAGCGCGAAATTCTGGAAGACCATGGAGAAGTGCCTGCGGCGACACTGCAGCAGCTCCTTCTCGTTGAGCTTGGGGATGTTTTCCCCATCGATGATGATGTCGCCTTCGGTGGGCTCGATCAGCCGGTTGAGACAGCGGATCAGGGTGGACTTGCCGGAGCCCGACAGCCCCATGATCACCAGCAGCTCGCCCTCCTTGACGTCGAAGCTGATGTTGGAAAGGCCCAGGGTCTGGCCGGTCTTCTCGAGGATCTCGGGCCGCTTCAGGCCCTGGTCGCGCAACTCGAGTGCCTTCTTCGGCTGGCTGCCGAAGACCTTGCTCAGGCCGCGTACCTGGATCTTGGTCGTTTGGGATTCGCTCATCGACTTCGCCTGTTTTCGTCGTGACCTGTCTCGTCGCGGGATAGGCGATGGCAATGGATTCTGCATTGCAATCGCTTATCCCTGCTCTCATAACGATTACTTATAATTTACGGCGCATCATACATTCTTATTGAAAGGGCTTCAAATCAGAATAGCTGATGATTGATCAACGGTTCAAAAAAACACTGGCTCAACCATGCGCCTGTGCGACGAGCGAGGTCCTCAGACCCTTGGGTTTTCCAGACGGTGGCGTTGCCAGTCGCTGGTGGGTTCGTTGAGTCGCAGGGCAGCGTCGACCACCTGCTCCTCCATGTTGTAGCGGCAGGTGAAGCCGAGTTGCTTCATCAGGGCGCGCATCGGGCCGTTGTCGATCATGATCTTGCCGATCATTTCCAGGGTGCCGAGCCCCCGGCAGTAGCGGATCATCTTCTCCATCAGCAGCCGCCCCAGCCCGTGGCCGTGCAGGTCGTCGCGGATGATGATCGAGAACTCGGTGCGAATGTTGTCCGGGTCGTTCCAGACCCGGACGACCCCCAGCATCTCCTTGCTGCCGTCATCGCGCTGATGCTCGGCGATGAAGGCCATCTGGCGGTCGTAGTTGATCTGGGCCAGGCGTGACAGGTCGCGCTGGGTCAGGTCGGCCTTGTTGTGGAAATAGCGATAGCGAATGCTCTCCTCGGAGAGCTGGGCATGGAAGCTGGTGATCAGGGGAGCATCCTCGCCGCGGATCGGGCGGATCTCGACGGGCATGCCGTCGTTGAGGGTGACCCACTCTCGCAGTTCCTCGGGATAGGGCATGATGGCATGGCGCGCCGGCCTGCCGAGGTCCATGGCGAAGTCGACGGCCACCAGGCCATCGCGGTTGAGCAGCAGCGGGTTGAGCTCGAGACCACGCAGTTCCGGCAGGTCGGAGGCCATCTGCGAGAGCTTGACCAGCAGCTGGCAGAGCCGGTCGATATCGCGCTCGGGGTCGCGGGAATGCTCATGGATCAGGCGTGCGGCGTGGGTGCGCTGGATGAGCTCGTCGGCCAGGGTCATGTTCAGTGGCGGCAGCGCGACATGGCGGTCGGCGAGCACGTTGACCTTGTAGCCGCCGATCCCGAACACGATGACCGGACCGAAGGTCGCGTCCCGGGTGATGCCCGCGCAGAGCTGCATGGAGTGCTTGCCGCGCTGCATGCTCTGCAGGCAATACTCGTGGATACGGCTTTCCGGAAACTTCTCGCGAACCTTGTCGCCGAGACGGCGGATGCCGTCGGCCACCTGCTCCGGGCTCTCCAGGTCCTGCAGCAGGCCGGCGGAGAGCTTGTGGGGATGACTGCGATAGCGAAACGGCACGCAGTTGTGGTCGTGTACCACCTTCAGGGCCATGCGGCCGTCCAGCTGGGCCGCGGCTTCGGCCCCCTCCTCGGGGGTTGCGATGTAGCGGCTCGGCGCCGCGGGGATGCCGTAGGCCGCCAGCACCTCCGCGGTCTCCCGATGGGTCAGGCGATCGCGGTTGCCGGCCTTGGCTTCCTCGATCAGGCGATGGCAGCGGGTTCGGATGTCCGGTGTGGTCGTGAACGGCAGGCTCGGCGGTGTTTCCTGCAGCAGCGCCTGCACACGCTGGTAGTCGACCATGTGCATGAAGGCCTTGATGGCCTTCTCGGGCGAAATGTACGTCGGGATCCCCGCCAGGTTGCATTCGTGGCGGGCGCTCAGCGCTTCCTCGAGGCCCATCCAGCTGGTCAGCAGATTGCGCTTGAAGCGCCGGCGATTGGCGACCAGGGCCTGGGCGGTGGTGCGCGACGGGGCCAGTCGCGTGGGGGCATGGACCACCAGCACGGCATCGGTATTGGCGTCGGCGGCGACGATTTCCAGCGCCTCGACGAAGCGCTCGGGGGTCGCATGCCCGCCCAGGTCCACCGGGTTGCGCCCCGGCAGGCTGAGGTCGAACTCTCCGGCGGTGAGCGCCTTGCGTGTTTCCGCCGTGAAATCGGCCAGGCGCCCGCCGGCACTGACCAGCTTGTCGATGGCCAGCAGGGCCGGCCCCAGCCCGTTGGCGACGATGGCCAGACGGTCGCCGCGCAGCGGCTTCATCCGGGTCAGCGTCTCGAGAGCGTCGAACAGCGCGTCGGAATCGTCCACCCGGACCACCCCGGCCCGCGACAGGGCGGCATCGATGATCACATCGCGGTTGGCCACGCCCGGCGTCGGCGCGACCGCGGCGAGATCGGACTGCGGCGTGCGGCCGCTCTTGATCGCCAGCACCAGGCGGTTGCGCGACGTGTCGCGCAGCGCGGTCATGAAATGCTGGGCATCGTGGATGCGCTCGAGGTGCAGCAGCATGGCCTGGCAGGGCGAGTACTGATTGATGTAGTCGATCAGGTCGGGGAGCATCACGTCGACACTGTCGCCGAGCGTCACCAGGTGCGAAAAGCCGATGCCCCGCCCCGCCGCCCAGTCGATCATGGCGTTGCCGAGCATCCCGGACTGGCCGAGGTAGGCCACGCGCCCGCGCTTGATCGGCTGACTGGCATAGCTGGCGTTGAGCCGGCGTCCCGGAACGATCATGCCCATGCACTCCGGGCCCAGCACGCGGATGCCCGAGCGCCGCGCGGCGGCCAGCATGCGTTCGCGGATCGAGCCGCCGTCACGTCCGGCGTCGTCCAGATAGGCGCCGCCCGAGAGCACCATGGCCGCCCTGACCCCGAAGCGGCCCAGCTGGCCGATCAGATGCGGCACGGTGTCGACCGGCGAGCAGATCACCGCCAGGTCGGGCACCTCGGGCAGGTCGGCGACATGCCTGACGCAGGCGCGTCCATGCACGGACGCATAGCCCTTGGGATTGACCGCCCAGATCGTGCCGGGGAACTCGCTCTCGGTCAGATTGCCGATCACCAGCCCCCCCATCGAGTGGGTCTTTTCCGATGCACCGATGACCGCGATGGAGCGCGGTTCGAAGAAATACCGCAAGAAACGCGTGCTCACGAGAGTCTCCCTTGCCCCGAGGTTGTTCCCTGTGTACGACTTATTGACAGTGTCGTGCAAGCCTCGCCGACCATTACCGTGTTATGGCCTTCAGCCGGAGACCCCCATGATCACTGCCTTCATCACGCATCCGCACTGTGATCTGCATCACATGGGGCCGGAACATCCCGAAAGTCCCAAGCGCCTGGAAAGCATTCGCGCCCACATGGCGCTGGCCGGCGTGCTCCAGCAGACCATGCAGTCCGAGGCCCGCCCCGCCACCGACGAACAGATCACGCGCATCCATCCGGCGCGCCACCTGCAGGCCCTCAAGCGTTGCGTCCCCGAGCAGGGGCTGATCAACCTCGACAACGACACCTTCATGAATCCCGACAGCCTCGAGGCGGCCCGGGTCGCCGCCGGCGCGGCCATCACCGGGGTCGATCGGGTGATGCGCCACCAGGCCGACAACGTCTTCTGCGCCGTGCGCCCGCCGGGCCACCATGCCGAGGTCAGCGAGGCGATGGGCTTCTGCTTCTTCAACAACGTCGCCGTGGCCGCCGCCCACGCCCGGGCGCGCTACGGTATCCGCCGGGTGGCCATCATCGATTTCGACGTCCACCAATGTAACGGCACGATCGACATCTTCGGCGGCGACCCCGATACCCTGGTCTGTACCAGCTATCAGTACCCCTTCTATCCCTGGCGCTACCTGCGCGCCAGTTTCGACAACGTCGTCGACACGCCGCTCGACCCCGGATGCGATGGCCCGGCATTCCGGCGGCTGGTGGAGCGCGACTGGCTGCCCGCCCTGCAGGCCCATCGCCCCGAGCTGATTCTCGTCTCGGCCGGCTTCGACGCCCATCGCGACGATCCCCTGGCGGACATCTGCCTGGACGATGTCGACTACCACTGGATCACCACGCTGATCATGGATGTCGCCCGTGTCCACGCGAATAACCGCCTCGTCTCGGTGCTCGAGGGCGGGTATTCGCTCGAGGCGCTGGGCCGCAGCGCCACGTCGCATGTCCGCGCCCTGCTCGGCCAGCCTTTCGCGCAGAAATGAGTCGAAGTTTCCCGGCATCGGGAAACGCCGAGGCGCCATGGTCGCTCATGGTCATGCCAATAGCGGGATTTGGCAGCGAACGTTCACCATGCTGTGGTAGCATCGAGGAAACTAAGTTTCCTATCGTGAACCACCACCATGTCAAACACCGATCAGGATGCCGCACTGCGCATCGCTTCCGGGCGCAAGCCCTTCGTCGAACCCCTGCAGCTGGGCGAGCGGCTCAAGGAGATTCGCCTGGCCAATCAATGGACGCTGGAGGAGGTCAGCCAGCGTACCGGGCTGGCACGCTCGACGCTGTCGAAAATCGAGAACCACCAGATCTCGCCGACCTTCACCGCTGTGCAGAAGATGATTCGCGGCCTGGATATCGACCTGCCGCAGCTGCTCAGCGCGCCCCGCGCCCAGACCCGCACCATGGGGCGTCGGGACCTGACGCGCGGCGGCGACGGGCAGCGTCACCCGACCCCCACCTACGAGCACGAGCTGCTGTCCCATCAGCTGGCGCAGAAGCGCATGATCCCCTTCAAGACCATCGTCCGGGCCCGCGACTTCGAGGCGTTCAGCGAGTGGGTCCGTCACGACGGCGAGGAATTCCTGATCGTGCTCGACGGCAGCATCATGCTCTACACCGAGTTCTACGAGCCCGTGCGCCTCGACCAGGGGGACAGCATCTACTTCGACAGCGACATGGGCCACGCCCTGGTCTCGCTGAGCGAACAGGATGCCACGGTGCTCTCGGTCTGCACCCGGGCCGACGGCACCTGAGCCGCCAACCTGCCTGGCCGGGGGGGCTTCCGATGTCAGATGGCGAGCGTCCGGGTCAGTGACGGCCACAGCTCGGCGAAATCACGCTCGAGCCGGGCGTAATCGTCCTCGATCCAGCGGGCCAGCTCGCCCATCCGGTCGGGCCCCCGCAGGCGACGACCGATGCCCCGCAGGGCACGGCAGGTGAACTCCAGGTCGGCATACCGCGACAGCCAGTCCTCGGTGATCAGGGCGGGCACCATGCCGGCGAGCCGATCCGGCGCGGGCCGCTGGCCCAGCACCCGATAGCAGCGGGCGATCAGGGCCGGGTCGGTGATGTCCCGTGCCAGGAAGTGGTCCCAGACCATGTCGAGCGCGATGCCGGCATAGCGGCGCCCGTCACGTGGCGCCCGGGCCCGGGCCCGGCACACCACCGGATGCCGGTCGACGCCGGCATCCACGCGACGATGATGGCGAATGCCCTCGGCGGTGGCCGCGCTCCAGGCCTGCAGATCGCGCCCCTTGACGCCGTCGGCGATCAGGTTGCCGTAGAGGAAGTCATCCGAACCGCCGCGGGCCAGCCAGCCGTGCGCCAGGAAGTTCATGACGTCAGCCTAGAGGCAGTTGGTGGGCTTGGGCAGCCCGGCGAGCCGGGACGCTACCTTGGCGGGGCTATCCGGAAACAGTCGCATCAGGTGCAGCGAGCGGCCCTTCTCCGGCCCGAGCCGTTGCCCGACCGCCTTGACCAGCGGGCGCATGGCCGGGGCCATCTCGTAGCGCCGGTAGAAATCCCGCAGGATATCGAGGATCTCCCAGTGCTCGGCAGTCAGCGTGCGCGCCTCCTCGGCGGCCAGGGCCTCGGCGACGGCGGGCGTCCAGTCCTCCAGGTGAACCAGATAGCCCTCGGGGTCGAGTGCCACGTCGCGACCCTCGACGGTCAGGTGGCGGGCGATGCTTGTGGTGGCCATCAGTACCAGCTCACGGTGCGTTGGGTTTCCGCGGTCAGGGCCACGAAGCCGGCCATGTCCACGGGAATGATCCAGTCGGCCTGCCGTTCGGCCAGGCCGCGTGATGTCAGGTCCTCCTGCAGCGCGTAACAGCGCCCCTTCAGGGTCTCGAAGCAGGCCGACTGGGGGGGAGCGGCCCCGTAGACGCCCGACTCGATGAGCAGCAGGCGGTCCTCGGGGCCCATGGCGCGCAGCACATCCTGGATCAGGCGGCTGCTGGCCGGGGAGCGGTTGAGTAGGTGCAGTAGCATGGCGCGTTGCAAGCCCGGAGTCAGAAGTTGAAGACGGGGGAAGCCGCCGTGATCACCGCGGGCAACTCCTCGGCGGCCACGGACCGAGCCGGCCATGGCAGCTCCGCCGTGGACAGCCCGCGTTCGGCCAGCGAAGTCGCGTCGACGCGCAGGTCCTCGATGTCGTACATGGCGAGCATGTCGAGCGTGGGGTGTGTGCCCTTCTGCCCCAGCGGCCCCGCCGTCTGCCCCGGGCGCAGCGCCTCGACGCCATCCCCCATGAACAGCAGCGTGACCGCACGGCCGAAGGCGGCGGCCACCAGGGCCACGTCCAGCCCTTCACGCAGCCAGCTGCCGTCATGCGGCGCATGACGCAGAATCACCAGCAGTGGCATGTCAGCGGTGTCGTCGCTCATGCGGGCTCCTCAGGGGGCGAAGGTCACCAGACGGTCGTGGGTGATGCCCGCCTCGACCAGCTGGCCGATCCCGGCCAGCACGAAGGGGGGCTCGACCGAGAAGGCGGGCTTGCCGTGGCGCTGTGCCTCGCGTTCATCAAGCAGGCCGCGGCGCAGGGCGGCGGCCACGCAGACCAGCAGTTCCGTTCCCTGCTCATTCGCCAGGCGTACCCAGGCGTCGACCAGATGGAGCTCGTCCTGAGGCGGCGCCGCCAGGCGTGACGCATTGTAGACGCCATCGTGATAGAAGAACACGGTCTCCAGTCGGTGCCCCTGCGCGATCAGCGCCTCGCCGAAGCGCAGCGCGGAATGGGTGGCCGCCTGGCTGTAGGGGCCGCCCAGCACGACCAGCGCATAGCGCAGCTTGCCTTGTTCGCTTGCCACTCCTGCCCTCCTGCCTTCCTTTCATGCAACGGCCCCGCCGACGAAGGCGGGGCCGAACTCGACACATTGCTCGACACACTCGGGCCGTGTCAGTCGTCGCTCATCACGCCCAGCAGCGACAGCAGGCTGAGGAACAGGTTGTAGATGGAGACATACAGCGTCACCGTGGCGAGGATGTAGTTGGTCTCGCCGGCACGGTGCACGATCTCGCTGGTCTGATAGAGGATCACCGCCGAGGAGAACAGCACGAAGCCGGCGGACACGGCCAGCGCCAGGGCACCGATGTTGAAGAGCATCGCCACGACCATCGCGATGACCAGCACGATGGCGCCGGCCATCAGGAAGTTGCCCAGGAAGCTGAAGTCCTTGCGGGTCACCAGCGCCACGGCGGACAGGCCGATGAAGGTGGCACCGGTCATGGCCAGTGCGGTCATCACCAGCTGGGCGCCGTTGGGGATCGACAGATAGAGGTTCAGGATCGGCCCGAGCGTGAAGCCCATGAAGCCGGTGAAGGCGAAGATGGCCAGCAGTCCGGCGCTCGAGTTCGCGGTCTTGTGCACCAGGAACATCAGGCCGTAGGCGCCCAGGAAGAAGATCAGGATGTTCATCTGACCCATACCCAGCGCCATGGCACCGGCGGCGGTCACTGCCGAGAACAGCAGGGTCATCGCCAGCAGCAGGTAGGTGTTGCGCAGTGTCTTGTTGGTCGCCAGTACCGACTGAGTGCGGTCTGTCGCATGCGAGGAGGGATAGGCCATGGGGTACGGCTCCTGTCGTTTCGATAACGGCAATGATTGGACCCAGCATGCCCACTCGCGGTTCCCCGCGCAAGCCTCTCTCCCCGGCCCGAGAGGCCTCACGGCACCCGGGGCTCGGCACGCCGGATGTGTGCCGAGCCGGTGACAATCGCCAGCGCGTCGTCAGGGCGCCTTGTCGCCCTCCAGGTTGAGCTTCAGGGCGATGCCGGCGTCCAGGGCCACGTTGTTGACCTCGAGGGCATGCCGGGTCATTTCCGCCTCCAGACGCTCGAAGGCCTCGGGATCATCACGCTGCATGGCCCGCAGTTGATTCTCGGAGAGGTTGCGGGAGCCGATGAAGTCCCTGCCGGTCTTGCGCAGCGCCGTGCCGGCATCGCCGGCAACCATTTCATGAAAGGTGCTGTCGATCTCGCCGGCGTTCTGCAATGTCACTTCCATGGCGGTCTCCTTGTGCCGATTCATGGCGTGCCGAGCACGCCGGAACTGCGTCACTCCGCCCTGGTGACGCGTGCTTCATAGTGTGCGGGAACATCGCCGATCTCGGGCTGGAAGCCCGGTTCGGTCACGGTCAGGCGGGCATCGGCCTGGTCGGTGCGCCGATGAATCAAGACGTCACCCGCGGCAATCTCGTGAATCGCCTCGAGGATGACGCGATCGGACTCGACGGTCCCGTGCAGGGGCCCCAGGCGCTCGCCGGAGCCCTTCTCGATGAACAGCGTGTCGTTATGCGGGGTTTCGGTGGGCATGGCCTTCTCCTTGGCGATGTCTACAGGTCACAGCGTGTCGTAGAGCGCATCGACTTCCTTCTTGGCCTGTTCCCGTTCCAGGCCGTGGCGCTCCTGCACCTTGCCGACCAGCTTGTCGTATTCGCCGCCGATCACGTCGAGATCGTCATCGCTGAGCTTGCCCCAGCGGCGCTTGACTTCGCCCTTCACCTGATTCCAGTTACCTTTGACCTGATCACGGTTCATGATCGTCTCCTTGTCGAGGATGTTCGTCGGTTGCGAGCAGCCATCCCGGCTGCACGGTCTCAACGTAGCAGTCCTGTCGACACTACGCCTACCCCGTGATGCACGACTGTCTCGATATTGTCTCTTCGCCGCCGATGCACGGAAGCGGAGCAGCGCAAGTCGCCGAAGGAGTTGACGGCAAAAGAAAAGGTGGTAATATACAGCGCCGTGAGCCGGAGGGATGGCAGAGCGGTTGAATGCACCGGTCTTGAAAACCGGCGAAGGTTAACGCCTTCCCAGGGTTCGAATCCCTGTCCCTCCGCCACTTCGAACATAACGCCCCGAGATTTCAGTAACTTACTGGTCTCGGGGCGTTTTCGTTTCGGGCTGTTCCATTGGGCTGTTACAGTCAAGGGCTTGGATCTGGTCCTGCACGCGGGACACGGTCAGACCAGCGCCCCTGCCCTTCTTACCCCTGACGCCATCGAGCCGGCCATGCCACAACCAGGACGCATTCGCAGGCGACTGCGGCAGCTCATCATCCGCGAGCAGGCCAAGCGGACCAATCCGTCGCCGTACCGCAAGGCGGGAACGCACGCCACCCGGCAGCAGTTCCTGGAAGCCACGCGAAACGTGGGCGTCATTGTGGTGGCCACCTGCTTCACCGCCGGCTGGGTCATCACCAACCCGAGCGTCAACACGGATGGCGTCGGTTGGGGCGTGCTCATGGGGCTCGTGTTGATCTTCATCGGCGCGTTCGGCTATGGTTACGTGGAACGCGACAAGGCCTCCGACGAGCGAGGTAACCCTCATGAGTGAATGGATGCTGGCGAGCCTGCTTATGACGCTGGGCGTCGTCTCATGCCTCATGGTCTGGAGCCAGAACCGTGAGCGACACGGCAAGCTTTCCCTTCCCGACAGCGTGCTCGACTGGATTGCCAGACATGTCGCCTGACGCTGACGGCACGCTGTGACAAGACAACACGCGGGAACAAGATAACGAAGGGCTGCCAATGGCAGCCCTTCTTGTTTGCCGCTCCTTTTTGCCCATGGCCCCTCACACCTCACCCACTACAAATGCCGTTTGGTCCTCGCCGTGGGCGTGGCCGTGGCCGGATCGTCGGGCCAGGGATGCTTGGGATAGCGGCCCCGCATGTCCTTGCGTACCTCGAAATAGCCCTGGGCCCAGAAGCTGCCCAGGTCGCGGGTGACCTGCAGGGGGCGCCCCGCCGGCGAGAGCAGGTGCAGCAGCACCGGCACGCGCCCGCCGGCCAGCCGGGGCGTTTCCGCCAGCCCGAACAGCTCCTGAAGCTTGACCGCCAGTACCGGTTCGTCACCGGTGTAATCGAGCCGCACGCGTGAGCCGCTGGGCACGCGAAGCTGGGTCGGCGCCAGGTCATCCAGTGCCTGCCGCCGGGTCCAGTCGAGCCGGTCGTGCAGAATCCGCGTGAACGGCAGCGCGTCCAGCCGGTCGAGACGTCGTATCCCGGCAAGATAAGGGGGCAGCCAGCTTTCCAGGGTGGCCAGCAGTGCCGGCATGGACCAGTCGGGCCAGCCGTCGCCGAACTCGCGTCGCAGCAGGGCCACCCGCGCACACAATTGCCGCGCCGTGGCATCCAGCGCCAGGTGTCCCCGACGCCGGACCGCTCCCAGCAGGGCCTGGTGAGCGGCCTCCTCGGGCAGCTCCTGCAGGGGGCGCCGGTCCAGGATCAGCTCGCCCAGCGACCTGACCTCCTCGCCCACCACACGCGCCTCGGTCTCGTTCCATGTCAGGCGGGGTCGGTAGTCGCGCGCCTCGGGGAACAGCGTGGTGAGCCGCTCGCTGTCGATCCGGGCCGCGCGGAAGATCCGGGCGCCCTGCGCCTGGCCGTCGAGTTCCACCGCGACCAGCGCCTCGGCATGGGCCAGCGGATGGCGCTCATCGAGCCAGGCCTGATTGCCCGCGGCCAGCTTGAAGCGCCCCGGCGCCTGGCGAAGCGCCACGCGCTCCGGGTAGGCCATGGCCAGCAGCTCGCCCAGCGGGTCCAGCGTGGCCACGCGCAACCCGCATCCCAACCGGTCGGCCAGTCGCCGTGCCTCACGGTACCAGGACCCGGTCGGATCCTGTGCCTGACGCTCGGGGCGCCGTGCCACGATGGCCGCCAGATCGGGCTCGTCCTCCGACGCCCCGCGCCCCTCGAGCAATGCCGCCAGCCAGCAGGCCAGCGGCCGGGCGCCCAGCGAGCCGGCGCGTTCGAGCATCACGGCCAGCCGGGGATGCGTCGGATGCCGCGCGCAGGCCCGCCCGAGCGAGGTCAGGTGGCGACGCTCGTCCAGCACGCCGAGACGCTGCAGCAGGGTCTGACCCGCCGCCAGCACGGCGACCGGCGGTGGCGTCACCCAGCTGAGCTGTCCGGCATCATCGATCCCCCAGCGGGCCAGCTCGAAGGCCAGCGGTGCCAGGTCCGCCTGCTGGATCTCGGGCTCGCCGTGGGCCGGCAACGGCTGTTCCCTGGCCCAGAGCCGGTAGCAGGCCCCGGGCCCCTGTCGCCCGGCCCGGCCCCGGCGCTGGTCGGCACTGGCCTGGTTGACACGGCGTGTGGCCAGGCGGGTCAGGCCGTGGCGCGCCTGGAAGACCGGCACGCGTTCGAAGCCGCTGTCGATGACGGTGTGCACGCCCTCCACCGTGACGCTGGATTCGGCGATCGCCGTGGCCAGGACGATGCGCCGCCGCCCTTCGGGGTCACGAGCGATCGCCTGCTGCTGGGTGTCGATCGGCAGCAGCCCGTGCAGTTCGCGCACCACCACGCCCTCGGGCAGCGGCTCGAGCTCCCGGGCCAGACGCCGAATCTCGCCGACACCGGGCAGGATGACCAGCAGGTCCCCCGTTTCCCGGTCGAGTGCCTCGCCCACGACTCGAGCCTGCTGCCGCGCCGCGACGTCACGGGCGTCGAGAGGTCGATAATGCGTCGTCACCGGGAAGTGGCGCCCGGGACACTCGATGAGCGCCGCCTCGCCCAGCACCGCCTGCAGGGCCTGAACATCGAGAGTGGCCGACATGACCAGCAGCCGCAGGTCGTCGCGCAGCCCGGTCTGGGCATCCAGCGCCAGGGCCAGCCCCAGGTCCGTCTCCAGGCTGCGCTCGTGAAACTCATCGAACACCAGCCCGGCGATGCCCTCGAGCAGCGGGTCCTCCTGGAGCAGGCGCGTCAGCACGCCCTGGGTGACTACCTCCAGGCGCGTTGCCTCGCTGGTGCGGGTTTCGCCGCGCATGCGGTAGCCGACCGTCTGCCCTACCGGTTCACCGAGTTGCGCTGCCATGTGGCGGGCGGCCAGTCGGGCGGCGACGCGCCGGGGCTCCAGCAGCAATAGCTTGCCGCCACGGCACCACTCGGCCTGGAGCAACGCCAGGGGGACTCGCGTGGTCTTGCCGGCCCCGGGCTCGGCGATCAGGATCGCGCGGGTATGCGTTTCCAGCGCGTGCTGAATGGCGTCGAGGCGGGACTCGATGGGAAGGTCTTGCGGCACTGTCATGGTCTCGTCGCTCTGTCGTCATGCTGCCGGGGTGCGACCATGGTACACACTGGCCGCCCTCGGTGGCGGTTGCGCCCGGTGTGTCACGCTTTGTATCGTCGGCGGTTCACCCACGAATAACGCATTCCATAATGCCCTGCAGGTGATGATATGCCCGTGTACGCAGTGAACTATGATCTTCAGCGCCCCGACGCCTACGATGGCTTCTACGATATCCTCGAGTCCGTGCCACACGTTAGTGTCATGGATGGCTTCTGGCTGCTCGAGACCGAGGGTGACGCCGGCGCCCTGCGCGACCGGCTCAAGGGCCAGGTCCATCAGGAGGATGCCGTCTTCGTGATGCGCGTCGACGAGGACTGGGCGGGGGCCGGCACGCGCTGCGGCGCCTGGCTGAATGCCGAGGAAAGACGCGCACGTTGACGCAGGTTATGGACCGCTCGCCGGGGGTGGCGCCTATGGTGCCACCCTGGAAATGCCATTCCCGCATGCAGCCAGGAGGCCCCATGTTGCAGCAAGCCCTGTCCGTCCGCGAGCTCCGCGGCTCGTCGGAAGACACCGCCACGCGTTACGAACTCTATGACAGCGACACCGGCACGCCGCTGGGTACCTTCCCCAGCCAGGCCGCGGCTCAGGACGAGATGGCTCGCCTGAAGGCCTCGAACCGTGCCACGCTCGCCCCGTCCGACGGTCACGAGGATCCCGGTACCGGCTGAGTCGCTCCCGGCGGCGCCTCAGTAGAGGCGCAGCCCCACCCGGGTCACCCGATTGCCCTGCATCTCGCTGACCACCCAGTGAATCCCGTGCCAGTCGACATCGTCGCCGATCACGGGATGCCCCCCGACTCGCAGCGACATGAACTCGCCCAGCGTCATTTCCTGTTCCCCCGGGCTGAGCGTCAACCCGTAGGCATCCGCGACATCACGCATCAGCGCCTGGCCATCGAGGGTGAAGGTGCCGAAGAAGGCGCGTTCCTGCTTGAGCCGAGCGTCGCCGTTGAACAGCCGGTTGAGGGCCGGGAGATCGGCGCTGCGGCCGATCACGCAGAGCACGTCGCCCAGGCGCAATCGAGTGCTGCCCTTGGGATGGAGCATGGTGCGCTGGCGAAACAGTGCCGAGATCAGGGCGCCGGAGGGGAAGCGCAGCAGGCGGATGGGCACGTCCTCGAGGGCGTCGTTTTCCACCTGGTAGACGAACATTTCGTAGTCGTTTTCCGGCAGCACCCCCAGGGGGCCGCGCCGGTTGGGGGTGACCCGCGGCGGGATCTGGACCCGGGTCCAGCGCGCCACCAGCGACAGGGTGCCGCCCTGGACCAGCAGTGACATCAGCACGGCGAAGAAGGCGATGTTGAAGTAGACCGCCGCGTTCTCGACCCCGCCGATGACCGGAAAGATCGCCAGCACGATCGGCACCGCGCCGCGCAGGCCGACCCAGGCGATGAAGATCACCTCGCGCCACCGGAAGCGGAAGAACGGCTTGATGGCCAGCACCACGGCCAGGGGACGGGCCAGGAAGATCAGCACGAATGACAATGCCGCGCCGGGCAGCGCGTAGGAGAGCATTTCCCGCGGGCTGACCAGCAGCCCCAGCACCAGGAACAGGCCGATCTGGCTGAGCCAGGCGAAACCGTCATGCACGGGCAGGATGAAGTTGAGATGGCGACCGGGGCGGTTGCCGATCATCAGGCCGGTCAGGTAGATGGCCAGAAAGCCGCTGCCGCCGAAGGCGCTGGTCACGCCGAACACGCACAGCCCCAGGCCCAGGGTCAGCAGCGAATAGAGGCCGGGGGCCAGATCCAGCCAGCTCAGCAGCCGGGCGATCAGCCAGCCGGCCCCCACGCCGACCGCCAGCCCCAGCCCGAACTGATTGACGAACATCCCCAGGGTGTCGAGCGGACCGCCGATCTCGCCGGTCAGCAGCGCAACCAGGGTCAGTGTCAGGAAGATCGCCATGGGATCGTTGGTGCCCGATTCGATCTCCAGGGTCGCGCCCACGCGCTCGTTGAGGTTGACCCCCTGCCCACTCAGCATCGAGAACACCGCCGCGGCATCGGTCGAGCCGACGATGGCGCCGACCAGCAGCCCCTCCGCCAGAGACAGGTCCAGCAGCCACATGGCAAACAGGCCGACGATGCCACTGGTCAGGAAGACCCCGAGGGTGGCCAGCGACAGCGCCGGCTTGAACCCCACACGGAAGGTCTTGAGGCGGGTGCGCAGGCCACCGTCGAGCAGGATCAGCGCCAGGGCCAGGTTGCCGATCAGAAAGGCCAGCGGGTAGTTGTCGAACGCGATGCCCAGCAGGCCATCCTCGCCGACCAGCATGCCCAGGGCGAGGAAGATCAGCAGCAGCGGCACGCCGAACAGGGACGAGAGTCGGCTGGCCAGAATGCTCAGGGCCAGCAGGGAGCCGCCGAAGAGAAACAGGGTATTGACGCTATCCATGGCCGATCCTTGCCCAGACAGAACGCCATTATGCCATGGTCGTAGAAGCGTGAGCAGATGACTGGCCTTCTGGCCACTCCCGAGCGGCAAGGATAGACTGGTTCGCCGCCCGTTCGGCGGGCGTCTCATCGCGATCTACAAGGAATCCTTCATGCTGGAGCGACGCCTTTCGACACTCCTGATGAGTGTCTGGCTGGTGATCAGCCCCTCGGTACTGGCGGCGACCACGGTCGACGCCGGCGCCGCCTCCTCGGCACGACAGATCGCTGCCGGCGACGTGGCACCGGCGGTGCGTCTTCATGACAACCCCCTGCTCCGGCAGCTGGCCGAGGGCACCGAAGCGGCCTTTCTCGCCGCCCCGGACGAGCCGTATTTCACCCGCAGCGAGCCGGAACCGATCACGCCGCCGCCGACGCATACCCTGCGCGTGATGCTGGACTGGTACATCAATCCCTATCACGCGCCGCTGATCGTGGCCCGGGAACGCGGGCTCTTCGACCGCGAGGGACTCGACGTGACCCTCACGGCTCCGGCCGACCCCAGCGTGCCGGCCAAGCTGGTAGCCGCCGACCGGGCGGAGCTGGCGCTGACATCGCAGCCGACCCTGCATCACCTGGTGGCCAGGGGCATGCCGCTGGTCAGGGTCGCCACCCTGATCCCGCTGCCCCTGAGCGGTCTGCTGGTGCGCGATGATGCCGGCATCGACTCGCTGGCCCGGCTCAAGGGCAAGACGATCGGCTACGCCACCGAGAGCGTGGCCCAGGTCTATCTCGATGCCCTGCTCGAGCAGCAGCCGCTGACCGCCAATGACGTGACGCTCAAGCCGCTCGACTTCGCCCTGGGCCGGGCGCTGGCCGATGGGGACGTCGACGCGATCATCGCCCCCCTGCGGCCGACCGAGCGTGACGGCCTGGCCAGACAGGGCGTGGCGACCCATGAACTGACCACCGAGGACAGCGGGCTGCCGCTGTACGATGCGCTGATCATCGTGGCCAATCGCGACACGCTCGCTCAGCACCGCCGCGATATCTCGCATTTCCTGAAGGCCCTGGAGCAGGCCACCGTGTGGATCATCCAGCACCCCGACGCGGCCTGGAACCTGATCCGCAAGGCCGAGCCGGCACTGGACACGACGGCCAATGCCGATGCCTGGCCGAACGTGGTGCGCTACTTCGCGCTGCGTCCGGCCCTGCTCCAGCCGGAGCGCTACCGTGGCTTCGAGCGCTATCTGAACAAGCGGGGGCTGCGGGACGAGGTCACGCCGTTGTCGAATCTCGCGGTCGAACTGGACACGCCGTGAACTCGACCACCTGGCGTCCGACACGCCGCCCGTGACAAGCCCCTCACGGACGGTGTCTCGCCAGCCGACGGGGGATCAGTGTGACTCGCCCGCCTCCAGGAAGGCATCCACCGCCTCGCGGAACGGCTTGGGCACCTCGGCATGGACCCAATGGCCGGCCTCGAGAGTGACGATCTCGACATTCGGCAGGATGGCACGCAGGGCCGGCAGGGTGCTGTCCGGTACATAGGGCGATTGGGCGCCGCGGATCTCCAGCGCCGGTCCTTCGTAGGGGCTGTCGCCGGCGGGCACGTCGATGATGGCGTCATAGTCGGCGGCGATCTCGTCGAGGCCGACCCGCCAGCGCATGACGCCGTCCTCCCGCACCAGATTGGTGGCCAGGAACAGCCGGGTGGCCGAGCTGTCGATCTCCTCGGCCATCAGGGCATCGGCCTCCTGGCGCGATGCGGGTCGGCTACGCTCGACGCGGCGCATGGCGGCGAAGATGCTGTCATGGCCATGTTCATAGGCGATCGGCGCGATGTCGGCCACGATCAGCGAGGCGACGCGTCGTGGCGCCAGGCGTGCCACGCTCATGGCGACCTTGCCGCCCATCGAGTGTCCCAGCAGGTCGCAGTCCGTGATCTGCAGCCGGTCCAGCAGCGCGATCACGTCATCGGCCATGGCGGCATAGCTCATGCCCGCCACGTGAGGCGAACGGCCGTGGTTGCGCAGGTCGACGGCCACGACCCGGCGCCGGCGCTGCCACTGCTTGGCATGAGAGCGCCAGTTGTCGGCGCTGCCGAACAGGCCGTGCAGGATCACCAGCGGGCGCGTGTCTTCCGGGCCATCCGCCTGATAATGAAGCTCGACGGTGTCACTCATGGAGGTCCTCCCCTTGCGGTCGCGGGATGATGGGCCGCCCCGCGGATGCGAGGCGACGACAAGTCAGATGCCCTCTCGTGCAGGCTGTGCGCCCCAGGACAGCAGCCGGCGAGTCAGGACACCCAGCAGCAGGCCGTACATGGGCAGGAACAGCAACAGCGAGATGGTCAGCTTGACGGCGTAGTCCACCCAGGCGATCTCGACCCAGTGACTGGCCATGAAGGCGTCCGGGCCATGATGGAAGGCAATCGCGAAGAAGGCGAAGGTGTCCGCCAGGTTGCCGAACAGCGTCGAGACCGCCGGAGCCACCCACCAGCGCGCACTGCGCCGCAGGCGATCGAAGACCTGGATGTCCAGCAACTGCCCGATCACGTAGGCCATGAAGCTGGCCAGGGCGATCCGCGCCACGAACAGGTTGAAGGTGCCCAGGGCGGCCAGGCTGCGGAACTCCCCCTTCTCGAACAGTACCGAGAGCAGATAGGAGATCACCAGCGCCGGCAGCATGACCCGCGCGATGATGCGGCGTGCCGAGGTCTTGCCGAACAGACGCACGGTCAGGTCGGTGGCCAGGAAGATGAACGGGAAGCTGAAGGCGCCCCAGGTGGTGTGCAGGCCGCCCATGGTGAACGGCAGTTGCACCAGGTAATTGCTGGCGGTGATGACCAGGATGTGAAAGGCGGCCAGAGCGGTCAGACAGCGACGGTACTGGCCGGGACTCAGTGACAGCATGCGACAGGCATCCTTTTTGGGTGATGGCACGAGGGGTGAGGGAACCCTCGGGTGCGGACCTGCCGGCCCGCGGCAGTTCAGGGGCGCGAATTATACGCGAAATCGATCGTGACGTCGTGGCATGTGCCTGTCGAACCGGGGCCGACAAGCGTCAGCGGGGGCGCCTGTCGGCCAGAAAGCGATCGATCAGCGCACGCGAGATCGAATAGCTCGGCGGCAGCGGCGGCAGTCGGCGCGGCGTGAACCAGGCGGCGTCGGCGATTTCCACGCCATCGATGCGAATGCGCCGGCTGGTGGCCTCGGCGAAGAAGCCCAGCATCAGGGAATGCGGAAATGGCCACGACTGGCTGCCGAAGTAGCGCAGTCGGCCGATCGTCACGCCCACTTCCTCGAACACCTCGCGATGCACGGCCTCCTCGGCCGCCTCACCGGGCTCGATGAAGCCCGCCAGCGTCGAGTAGCGGCCCGGAGGAAAGCGCGGGCTGCGGGCCAGCAGCAGGTCATCGCCATGGGTCACCAGGGTAATGATGCAGGGCGAGATGCGGGGGTAGTTGCGATGCCCGCAGTGGTCGCAGTGCATGGCGAATTCGCCGCTGATGCGCCGGGGGGAATGCCCGCAGCGCCCGCAGAAGCGGTGGTTGCGCTGCCAGGCGACGACCTGCAGGGCCGTCGACAGCAGTGCGAAGCGCGACTCGTCCCAGCCGTTCAGCCACTGGCGCGCCGAGGGCCAGTCCCGAGGCTCGGGCTCGGCGAGCACGGCGATGGCCTGCTCTTCCCAGAACCCCAGGGGCTGCGCCGCGGCCGGCCAGGTGGCCACCTTGGTGAAGGGCTGGTCATCCTGTCCGGCGGCGATCCCGTTGGCGCTGTCCACCCGGATCAACAGGCCGCCGGTGCAGGTCTCGGCATCGGGGAGCTCGCGGCGAAACGTCATGAGGATGGCATGCCGTCCCAGAGGCATTGCCCCGCCTTGTCGCGAATGGCGGCCAGCTTGGCGTCATGGGCGGCCCACTCCTGTTCGCTGGGACGCACCACGGCGAGCGACGGCCGGTCCGCGCTCAGCCGCCGGACACGGGCAGTGCCCGGGCTGGCGACGCCTCCGTCTTCGCTGCCGTCGGCATCGAGCAACAGGGCGGTCTGTCCGCCGGTCATCGCCAGATACACATCGGCGAGAATCTCGGCATCCAGCAGCGCCCCGTGCAGCACGCGGTGACCGTTGTCGATCGCGTAGCGCTTGCAGAGGGCGTCGAGGTTGTTGCGCTGGCCGGGGTGCTTGTCGCGGGCCAGCTGCAGGGTATCCAGGATGCCGCAATGCTCGGCGACCGGGCCGAGCTTCGGCTCGCCCCGGTGGGCGTTGAGCCGCGAGAACTCGTGATCGATGAAGCCGACGTCGAACGCAGCGTTGTGAATGACCAGCTCGCCGCCCCGGATGAAGTCCCAGAAGGCATCCGCGATCTCGGCGAAGACCGGTTCGTCGGCGACCTGCTCGTTGGTGATGCCGTGCACCTCAATGGCCTCGGCATCGATCGTGCGTTCGGGATTGATGTACTGGTGGTAGGTACGGCCGGTCAACCGGCGGTTGACCATTTCCACGGCGCCGATCTCGATGAGGCGGTGGCCCTCACGGGGATCGATGCCGGTGGTTTCGGTGTCGAGTATGATCTGGCGCATGGTGTCTCGCTGACTGCAAAGCAAGGAAAAGTGTGACAGGGGTGGATCAGCCCGTGGCGGCCACGGCGGCGTCGATGGCCTCGTTGGCCAGGGCATCGGCGCGCTCGTTGCCCGGATGGCCGCTGTGTCCCTTCACCCAGTGCCACTCGATCTGATGGCGGCGGGTCTCGTCGAGCAGTTCCCGCCAGAGCTGCGCATTCTTGACCGGCTGCCGCGAGGCGGTCTTCCAGCCGCGCTTCTGCCAGCCGTGGATCCACTCGGTGATGCCCTTGCGCAGATATTCGGAGTCGGTGTAGAGCGCGACGCGACAGGGGCGCTTGAGTTCCCGCAGCGCCATCAGCGCCGCCTTGAGTTCCATGCGGTTGTTGGTGGTTTCCGCCTCGAAGCCGTTGAGCGTCTTCTCGTGGGGGCCCGATTCCAGCAGTGCCCCCCAGCCTCCGGGCCCGGGATTGCCGCGACAGGCCCCGTCGGTATGGATCGTGACGGTGGGTAACGGGTGATCAGTCAAGCTCGGCAATCCTCTCGTGTTGGCATTCGTCGTGCTCCTCCGGCGTACGGGCGACCCGCGTCGCGTGGCCGATCAGGTGGCCGCCGGGAACGCTGGCAGGCAGCCGTGGCCTGACCACCTGCACGCGCTGTACCCGACGACAGGCCTGGATCATGTAGCTGTCCCCCAGTGGCAGGTTGTAGCGCCGCCCGAAGGTCTCCAGCCCCGGGCTGCCGGGCTGACCGCCGGGCAGCCGGAAGGCACAGTAGTCTACTCGCTGGATTTCGAAGTCGACAAACGCCAGCCAGTCGCGCAGACGGCCGGGGGAACGCCAGTGTCCTCGCCACGGCAGCCACTCGCGTCGCCCCGGCCAGGGGCGGCGCCACCCCTCGATGCCCATCGGCGACCAGCCGAAGAGGATCAACCGGCCATCGTCGGCGACCAGGCGCGTGAGTTCCTGCAGGAGCCGGTGTGGCTCCGGGATGACTTCCAGCAGATGATGAACGACGACCAGCGACAGGCTTTCGTCGGGCAGCGGGAAATGGTCGGGCAGACAGACCACATGCCGATCATCCTCGGCCAGTTCCCGCGTGGGGGCCCAGCTGAGTGCGTGGCGGATCGGGCACATGTCGGTCAGGCGCGGAGCCATGCCGACCTGCAGGCTGTGCTGGCCGAACAGCCGCTCGCAGACCGGCCCCAGGCAGGCTCGCTCGGCCTGCCAGTGCGACTGCCCGGCGGGTGTCGACCAGTAGCGTCGGCCTTCTCGCACCAGCCGGGCCAGCTGAATCGACGGCTCCGAATTTGACACGGCGGCTCGATCCCCCCAAGGTTTATGCCATTTCACGCAGCCAGCATCTGCGGGGTCCCCTGTGGGTGACGACATCCCCGGCATCGATGCCACACGCCGCCGGCTGCCGACAACCTTGCTGAGGTGAAATACCCCATGATGAGCGTGACACCGATTCCGGCCTTCTCGGATAACTATATCTGGCTATTGCGCCAGGACGCCACTCCCGACGTCGCGGTCGTCGACCCGGGCGATGCGAGCCCGGTCATCGAAGCGCTCGAGCGCGAGTCTCTGGCGCTCGACACCATCCTGGTCACGCATCACCACCCCGACCATACCGGGGGCGTCGCCGAGCTGGTCAAGCGCTATGGCTGCCGGGTCGTCGGCCCTGCCGGCTCCCGCATCGACGGCATCGACGAGCCGTTGAGCGATGGCGATGCCTGCCGCATTCTCGGGCGGCGCTTCGAGGTGCTCACGGTGCCGGGCCACACCCTGGATCACATTGCCTTCTTCGCGTCCGGCACGCCGCCGCTGCTCTTCTGCGGTGACACGCTGTTTTCCGGCGGCTGCGGGCGGCTCTTCGAGGGCTCGCCCGAACAGATGTTCGATTCCCTGGCCCGCCTGGCGGCCCTGCCGGAAGACACTCTGGTCTTTGCCGCCCACGAGTACACCCTGGCCAACCTGCGCTTCGCCCAAGCCGCGGAGCCGGACAACGCGCTGCGCGACCGTTTCCTCGCGGAATGCCAGCAGGCGCGTTCGCTCGATCGCCCCACCCTGCCCAGCACGATCGGCAGGGAGCGCCAGATCAACCCGTTTCTGCGTGCTGCGGAACCGGGGGTGCGTCAGGCCGCTTCCGCCCAGGGCGATGCCGGCTCGTCGCTGGCGACCTTCGCCACCCTGCGTGCCTGGAAAGACCACTTCTAATCCGTCCCATGGACGCTCACTCCTGCGCCCACGAGGCTTCAACGACATGACCAACCGACCCTTGTCCCGCCGAGGCCGACACCTGGCGGGCGGTCTGCTTCTGACACTGACCTCACTGGCCGGTGGCGTGCATGCCGCGGCAATGCCACCCGAGTCATCCGGGTCGTTCTGGGATGCGCTGATGGTACATGCCCAGCCCCGGGATGTCTGGGAGCAGCTCCGCCAGGGCTTTGCGTGGTCCTTCGATGCCCGCGAACCTCGGGTAAAGCACTGGATCGACTACTACCGGCGTCACCCCCGCGGGGTGGCGGAAATCGCCGAGCGCGCGCGCCCCTGGCTCTACTGGATCACCCAGGAAGTCGAACAGCGCGACATGCCCGCCGAGATCGCGCTGCTGCCGTTCATCGAGAGTGCCTACAAGCCCACCGCCAAGCATCCGGGCGGCGCCACCGGCCTGTGGCAGCTGATGCCGGGTACCAGCGATGCCCTGGGGGTCCGGCGGGACTGGTGGTATGACGGCCGTGTCGACGTGATCCGCTCGACCAAGGCGGCGCTCGATTACCTGCAGCAACAGGCCGACCAGTGGTATGACGGCGACTTCGAACTGGCCCTGGCCGCCTACAATGCCGGCGCCGGCACCGTGAATCGGGCGATTCGCCAGGCGCAGGCACGCGGCGGAAGCGGCGACTACTGGAGCCTGCATCTGCCGCGGCAGACCATGAACTATGTGCCCAAGCTGCTGGCCCTGTCGCGGATCATTGCCTCCCCCCAACAGTACGGGGTCCAGCTGCCCTCGATCCCCGACCGCCCGGCCTTCGCCAGGGTCGAGATTCCCGGTCAGATCGACCTGTCACGAGCCGCGAAGCTGGCCGGCATCGCCCCCGTTCGGCTGCGTCGCCTGAACCCCGGGCTGCTGCAGAACATGACCCTGCCGTCCCGGTCGCCGGCCCTGCTGGTCCCGGCGACGGCGCGCGACACCTTCGTGGCCGCGCTGGATCGCCAGCCCGACGCCGCCCTGGCTCGCTGGCAACGCTATCGAGTGCGCCGTGGCGACACGCTTTCCGCGATTGCCGCACGCCAGGGCGTGCCCATCGGCGTGCTGCGGCGGGAGAACGACCTGCGAGGCAACATGATTCGCATCGGTCAGATCCTGAGAGTGCCTGCCGGTCGCATGACGGCCCAGGCCGATCCGGACGAACGGCTCGTGGTCAAGGTGCGCCCCGGCGACAGCCTGAGCCGCATCGCCGCCCGACACGATGTCACCGCTGCGGAGATTGCCCGCTGGAACGGCCTGGACACGGCGGCATATTTACATCCCGGCCAGCGGCTGACACTGTATTCGCACTGACCGCTCGGGACCGGCCTCGGAGAGCCGCCGGGAACCTCTATCTCCCGGCGGGGTCGAGAAGACGCCCCGGCACGTCGATGTCCGGCGTGGCGAGGGCATCGCGGGTGAACGCGTGACCAGAAGGAAACCATCCATGCTACGAAGCGCCCTGGCGGCGTTGCTTGCCGTTTCGCTGTTGACTCCTGCTTCCTTCTCGTTTGCGGCCTCTGCTGCCGAGGTACCCACGGTGACGGGGCTGTCGCTGTATGATCAGCCGGCCCTGAAACCCGGCTTCACCCATTTCCCCTACGTCAATCCCGAGGCACCGCAGGGCGGCGAACTGGTACGCGCGTCGGTCGGCAGCTTCGACTCCACCAATCCCTTCATCGTCAAGGGAACCCCGGCCAGTGGCTTGATGGCGGTCTATGACACCCTGCTGGCCAGCAACCCCGACGAGCCCTTCTCGATGTACGGCCTGCTGGCGTCGGGGGTACGACTCGATCCCGACCGGCGCTGGATGGAGTTCGACATCAATCCCGGGGCACGCTTTCACGACGGCACGCCGGTCACCGCCGAGGACGTGGTATTCAGCTTTCGCCTGCTGCGGGACGAGGGCCAGCCCTTCTACGCGGCCTATTATGCCGATGTGACCTCGGCACAGGCGCTGGATGACGACACCGTGCGCTTCGACTTCGCCAAGGCCAACTCGCGTGAGCTTCCACTGATTCTCGGCCAGCTGCCCGTCCTGCCCAAGCACTACTGGGCGAACCGGGACTTCACCCGCCCCACCCTCGACAAGCCGCTGGGCTCCGGCCCCTACCGCATCGCCGCCATCAAGCCCGGCCAGCGTATCGTCTACGACCGGGTCGACGACTACTGGGGACGCGATCTGCCGGTCAACCGGGGGCGGCACAACATCGCCCGCCTGGTCTTCGACTATTACCGGGATCAGACCGTGGCCCTCGAGGCCTTCAAGGCAGGCAACCTCGACCTGCGCATCGAATCCAGTGCCAGCAACTGGGCGACGGCCTATGACTTCCCGGCCGCCGAGCAGGGCTTCGTCAAGAAGCTGCTGGTGCCGGATGGGCAACCGGCGGGCATGCAGGCCTACGTGATGAACCTGCGGCGCGAGAAGTTCCAGGACCCGCGAGTCCGGGAGGCCCTGAACCTGGCGTTCTACTTCCCCTGGCTCAACGACAACCTCTTCTACGGGGCCTACAAGCGCACGCGCAGTTACTTCGAGAACTCGCCGATGGCGGCCGGCGGCAAGCCCGGCCCGGGTGAGCTGGCGCTGCTCGAGCCCTATCGCGATCAGTTGCCCGATGCCGTCTTCGACAAGCCGCTGCCCATCGCGGAGCCGGAAGACCTGCGCCCTCGGCTGCGCAAGGCGCTGGGCCTGATGCGCGATGCCGGCTACGAGATACAGAACGGCCAGATGGTGAATCGCGAGACCGGCAAGCCCTTCACGCTGGAAGTCCTGCTGTATGACACTCAGTTCGAGCGCATCGTCCAGCCTTTGCTCAAGAATCTCAAGCGCATCGGCATTCAGGGCAAGATTCGCACCGTCGACGTCAACCAGTACCTGAACCGGTTGCGCAGCTTCGACTACGACATGGTCATCGCCACCTTCCCGCAGTCGATCAATCCCGGCAACGAACAGCGCGAGTACTGGACCTCGGCCTATGCCGACCAGCCCCAGAGCCGCAACCTCATCGGCTTGAAGAACCCCGCCATCGATGCTCTGGTCGATGACCTGATCCGGGCCGACTCCCGTCAGGCCCTGGATACCGCCGCCAGGGCCCTGGATCGTGTGCTGCGCTGGGGCTTCTACGTGATTCCGCAGTTCCACCTCGGCGCGACACGCATCGCGCTGTGGGACAAGTTCGGCCACCCGCAGCCATCTCCTGAATACGGCCTTGATTTCGATGCCTGGTGGGTCGACCCCGACGAAGGCCCGCGTATCGAAGCCCGTCAGCACGGAGGGTAGGCATCGGTGGCTGCATACATCGTCAGGCGCCTGCTGTTGATGATTCCCACCCTGCTGGGGATCATGCTGCTCAACTTCGTGATCGTCCAGGCAGCACCGGGCGGACCGATCGACCAGATCATTGCCCGCTATCAGGGCATGGACAGCAACGCCAGTACCCGCCTGGACGCCGGCGGCGGTGATCCCTCGGCCGGCGGCGATGCCGCCTCGCGAGGCGCTCGTGGCGTGGACCCGCGCTTCATCGCTCAGCTCGAGCAGCAGTTCGGCTTCGACGAACCCGCCTACCAGCGCTTCTTCGACATGATCGTGGACTACGCGACCTTCGACCTGGGCGACAGCTTCTTTCGCGACCGGCCGGTGCTCGATCTGATGCTCGAGCGACTGCCGGTCTCGATCTCGCTGGGACTGTGGACGACGCTGCTGGTCTACTTCATCTCGATCCCGCTGGGTATTCGCAAGGCGCTGCACCACGGCTCGCGCTTCGACGTGTGGTCCTCGGGGCTGGTGATCCTCGGGTACGCCATCCCCGGTTTCCTGTTCGCCATCCTGCTGATCGTGCTGTTCGCCGGGGGCAGCTACTACGACCTCTTCCCCCTGCGCGGGCTGACCTCACCGGACTTCGATCAGCTGTCGCTGTGGGGCAAGGTCACCGATTACCTCTGGCACATCACCCTGCCGGTACTCGCCGCCTCGATCGGCAGCTTCGCCACGCTCACCATGCTCACCAAGAACAGCTTCCTCGACGAGATCCACAAGCAGTACGTGCTGACGGCCCGGGCCAAGGGAGCCAGCGAGCGGCGGGTCCTGTACGGGCACGTCTTCCGCAATGCCATGCTGCTGATCATTGCCGGCCTGCCCTCGGCCCTGGTGGGCATCTTCTTTACCGGATCGCTGCTGATCGAGGTCATCTTCTCGCTCAACGGCCTGGGGCTGCTCGGCTTCGAGGCCGTCATGCAGCGCGACTACCCGGTGATCTTCGGCACGCTGTACCTCTATACCCTGATCGGCCTGATTCTCAAGCTGGTGTCGGACCTGACCTACATGTGGGTCGATCCGCGTATCGATTTCGAGACACGGGAGGCCTGATGACCCAGCACGGTTCCACGTCCCGGCTCTCGCCCATCACACGCCGTCGCCTGCAGGCCTTTCGAGACAATCGTCGTGCCTGGTGGTCCTTCTGGCTGTTCCTGTTTCTGTTCGTGTTCAGCCTCGGCGCCGAGCTGATCGCCAACGACAAGCCGATCGTCATGCGCTACCAGGGCGAATGGTACGTGCCGCTGCTGGTCGACTACCCGGAAACCGACTTTGGTGGCTTCCTGCCCACCACGGCGGAGTATCGTGATCCCTTCGTGAAGGAGGAGATCGAGACCCACGGCTGGATGCTCTGGCCGCCCGTTCCCTTCAGCTACGACACCCTGGATCAGGCGCTTGACCATCCCGCTCCCTCGCCGCCCGACGCTCGCCACTGGCTGGGTACCGACGACCAAGGGCGCGATGTGCTGGCCCGGGTGATCTACGGTTTCCGTCTGTCGGTCCTGTTCGCGCTGGCCCTGACGATCGGCTCGCTGGTGCTGGGAGTGGTCTTCGGCGGGATTCAGGGGTATTTCGGTGGCAAGGTCGACCTGATCGGTCAGCGGCTGTCGGAAATCTGGTCCGGCCTGCCGGTGCTGTTCCTGCTGATCATCCTGGCCAGCCTGGTCGAGCCCAACATCTGGTGGCTGCTGGGCATCATGCTGCTCTTTTCCTGGCTGGGCCTGGTGGATATCGTGCGTGCCGAGTTCCTGCGTGCGCGCAACCTGGAGTACGTGCGCGCGGCCCGGGCCATGGGACTGCCTGCTCACCTGATCATGTGGCGGCATGTGCTGCCCAATGCCATGGTCGCGACCCTGACCTTTATCCCCTTCCTGTTCACGGGGGCCATCACGACCCTCACGGCACTGGATTTTCTCGGCTTCGGCCTGCCGCCGGGATCGCCGTCGCTGGGCGAGCTGGTCGCCCAGGGCAAGAACAACCTGCAGGCGCCCTGGCTGGGCATCACCGCCTTCGTCAGTCTCAGTCTCATGCTGTCGTTGCTTGTCTTCATCGGCGAGGGGTTGCGCGATGCCTTCGACCCCCGGCATATCCAGAAGCCGGCAGGCAAACCTGCCGGCACGCTTCAGCCAGCCGCCGAATCGGACGCCCTACCCCTGCCACAGGAGCCCACCGATGAACGCTGAACCGGTACTGCAGCTCGACGAGGTCTCCATCGCCTTCGACAGGACCACCGTGGTCGATCGCCTCTCTCTGCAGGTCGGCGCCGGCGAGACCCTTGCACTGGTCGGCGAGTCCGGCTCGGGAAAGTCCGTGAGTGCCCTGGGCGCCATGGGCCTGCTGCCGGCCAATGCTCGGATCGAGGGGCATTGCCGGCTCGAGGGACGTGAGCTGGCATCCCTGACCCCGCGCGATTGGCAGCGTCTCAGGGGCAATCAGGTCGGCTTCATCTTTCAGGAGCCGATGACGTCCCTCAACCCGCTGCATACCATCGGCAAGCAGATTGGCGAGACACTGCGGCTTCACCAGGGACTGCGGGGGCGAGAGGCCCGGGCCAGGGCGCGGGAGTTGCTGGCCCAGGTACACCTGCCGCGCGTCGAGGAATTGCTCGATGCCTGGCCGCATCAACTGTCCGGCGGGCAACGCCAGCGGGTGATGATCGCCATGGCCATCGCCAACCGGCCTCGTCTGCTGATCGCCGACGAACCCACCACTGCACTCGACGTGACCGTCCAGCAGGAAATCCTGCAGTTGCTGGGTGAATTACAGTCCCGGCACGGCATGGCTATGCTGTTCATCACCCACGATCTCAACCTGGTGCGACGTCATGCGGATCGTGTCTGTGTTCTCTACCAAGGCCGCGAACAGGAAACCGGCAGCGTCGCCCGGGTCTTCGACGCGCCCCGCAGTGCCTATACACGAACCCTGCTGGCCGCGGAACCCGAGGGCCGGCCGGTGTCCCGTCCGACATCGGAAGTCCTGCTCGAGGCACAGCGACTCTCGGTCACCTTCCGCCGGCCCAAGCGGTTGTTTGCCCGGCGCCCACCGGGCTTCGCGGCCGTCAAGCCGCTGGATCTGTCGCTCGCCCGAGGCGAAACCCTGGGCATCGTCGGGGAGTCCGGCTCCGGCAAGACCACTCTGGCGATGGCCCTGCTGCGGCTGGTCGAGAGTGAAGGTCACATCACCCTCGGCGAGACACGGCTGGATCGGCTGACCGGCGGGGACCTGCGTCGTCAGCGGCGCCGTGCCCAGATCGTCTTTCAGGACCCCTACGGGGCGTTGTCCCCCCGCATGCCGGTCGCCGACATCATCAGCGAAGGACTGCGTTATCACCATCCCGAGGTGGACAAGGAGACAGTGAGAGAACGCGTCCTGTCGACGCTGCGTGAAGTTGGTCTTCCCCGGGAAGTCGCTGCCCGTTACCCGCATGAGTTCTCCGGCGGGCAACGCCAGCGAATTGCCGTGGCCCGGGCGATCATTCTGGAGCCCGAGCTGCTGGTACTTGACGAGCCTACGTCGGCACTCGATCGTACCGTTCAGAAGCAGTTGATTCGTCTGTTGCGTGGCTTGCAGGAACGACGAGGCTTGAGCTATCTGTTCATCAGCCATGACCTGGCGGTGGTACGTGCCATGGCTCACCGCATCATTGTGATGAAGGATGGCATCATCATGGAACAGGGAGAATGTGAGAAAGTACTGCGCTCACCAACCGCTTCCTATACACAATCCTTGCTTAAGGCATCATTTCTTTAACTTCTTGATTTCAAGCCAAGATAACGGTATAAGACTTACTCGGCAAAGATGGCGATTTCATCAGGGCTCAGGTGGCGACACTCTCCCGGCGCCAGATCCGGATCCAGGACCAGCGGCCCGATGGATTCCCGATGCAAGGCCGCCACGCGATTGCCCAGTGCGGCCACCATGCGCCGGACCTGGTGATACCGTCCCTCGGTCAGCGTCACCCTGGCCTGCATGGGCGACAGCCAGTCGAACTCGGCCGGCTGGGTCGGCCGTTCCTCGCCATCCAGCTGGATGCCCTCGGCAAAGCGACGCCGGGCGGCATCCGCGTCCTTGGCTTGCAGGGGCGAAGCCAGCGTCACTTCATAGACTTTCGGACAGGCCTTGCGGGGAGATGTCACCCGGTGAGACCACTTGCCATCGTCGGTCAGCAGCAGGATCCCGGTCGTGTCGACGTCCAGTCGGCCGACTGGGTGAAGGCGCCCGACATTGGGCAGATCGATCAGCTCCAGCACGGTCGGATACTGGTCCGGGCGCGTCGTGCACTCCACCCCCAGCGGCTTGTAGAGCATGAGGTAACGATTGCCACTCAGGACCAGCGACTCGTCCAGCCAGCGAACGTCGTGCCCCTCCCCTACCTGAGTGGCCGGGTTCTTGATCACCACCCCATCAACCGTCACCTCGCCACGGTGCAGCGCTTTCTTGGCCAGACTTCGCGTGAGGTCCGTGGTATCACACAGGAACTTGTCGAGACGCATTACCTCTCCAGTTGAAAACGATCGGCATCCATCCAGGCGGGAAACTTGTCACGGAACTGTGACAGCGCTTCCCGCTCCAGGGAGCCGGTACGAATGAAGGGCTGGTCGCGCGCTTCGTCGATCAGCGGGTCGCCCTTGAAGTCGACCAGCATCGAGTCGCCGGCGTAGGCCAGCCCCTTGGCATCTTCACCGACGCGATTGACCCCGATGACATAGCACAGATTCTCGATCGCTCGAGCCTGCAGCAGGGTCCGCCAGGGGCCGCGCCGGGGAGCGGGCCAGTTGGCCACACAAAGCAGCGCATCATACTCGAAGTGCTCGTCCTGCGCAGGCTGTTGACGCAACCACACCGGAAATCGCAGGTCATAGCAGACCGTCAGCAGGATACGAAAGCCCTTGAGCTCGACGACCGCACGATTCAGGCCCATGCCGTATCGCTCGTGCTCGCCGGCCATGCGGAACAGATGACGTTTGTCGTAGTGCACCACCTCGCCGTCCGGCGTCGCCCAGATCAGGCGATTGTAGTAGTCGCCGGCTTCGGTGACGGCCACACTGCCGGTCACCACGCAGCCACGCCGCCGGGCCTGTTCCCGCATCCAGGCAACGCTCCGGCTGCTGGCCATGGGTTCGGCCATCTCCCGCGAGTTCATGGTGAACCCGGTGGCAAACATCTCCGGCAGCACGATCAGATCGGTCGTCGTGGCGTCCAGACTGCCGAGTTGCTCATCGAGCAGGCGGCAATTCGCCTCTGGATCCTCCCAGCGGAGGTCAGCCTGGACCAGCGTCGTTCGAAGGTTGCTCATGGAAACCTCTTGTTGAGAACAGGGGGTCAAGCCCGTGAACGCGTCGCGAAGCATCCGGCCATGCTAACATTAGCGCTCGCCGACGTGAGGATTCGTCCGGCGAGTCATTGACTTCACGCTCGACAGGACAAGGATCACCATGACACCGGCCATGCCCTCCGACAAGGATGCGACCCACGGCGTTCTCTTTGGACTTGGCGCCTATCTGATGTGGGGCTGCTTTCCCCTGTTCTTTGCGCTGTTCAAGGACACGCCGGCCTGGGAAATCCTGATCCACCGCGTGCTCTGGTCCTGTGTCTTTCTCGCGGGGCTCGTCATTCTGCTACGCCGCTGGCAACCGGTCATCGAGGCACTGGCGCGCCCGCAACGGCTGGGGCGCGTACTGGCCTGCGCTCTGTTGATCGGACTCAACTGGGGAATTTACATCTACGCGGTGGAAACCCATCACGTTCTCCAGGCCAGCCTGGGCTACTTCCTGACCCCCCTGGTCAACGTGGCATTGGGCATGCTGGTACTGAAGGAACGCATGTCACGCTGGCAGGCACTGGCGGTGGGACTGGCGGCAATAGCCATCGCCGTTCAACTGATTGTGCTGGGCAAGCTGCCCTGGATCACACTGGCACTGGCGTTGTCCTTCGGCACCTATGGCCTGCTGCGCAAGCAGGTGCCTCTGGACGGACTCTCGGGCTTGTTCGTCGAAACCCTGCTGCTGCTTCCGCTTGCCCTGCTGGCACTGGGCTGGCTGAGCGCCGAAGGCGCCTCGCATTTCCTGCAGGGCGACCCTCGGACCACGCTGCTGCTGATCGCCAGCGGCGTCTTCACCGCCCTGCCGTTGATGGCCTTCGCGGGTGCCGCGCGCCGCCTGCGGCTGGCGACGCTCGGTTTTCTCATGTATCTGAACCCGACCATGCAGTTCTTCATTGCCCTGCTGGTCTTCCATGAGCCCCTGTCGCCGATCCAGCTTGCCACATTTGTGTTGATCTGGATTGGTCTGGCCGTCTACTCCTGCTCAGCCTGGCAGGGGCGCCCGCAGTCGCGAGGCGCTTGAATGCTGGCGTCCCGCTTCTCCGGGCAACGGGGCGCCGTCATCAGGGGCTACATGGCTTCATCGTGCGCCAGCTCGGGCAGAGTGGCACGGCCGGCCGGCCGGCCCCAGTCGCAGAATGACCGCCTCCAGGCAGCTCAACGTCGGGACCTGGCATTGCAACAGCGACACGCCCGTCTCCAGACCCAGCGCTTCGCGATGCATGGCCGCGGAAGGATCCTGGCCGCGCTCTTCCCACTCGTCCAGCGGCAGGTCGATGATTTCATCGATCAGCATGTGCGGCAGCAGCAGGACACAGCTGCGCACCCCTTCCGTATTGAGTGCAAAACGCCGGCCACTGTCAGTCAACCGCCAGACCGACAGGCGCAAGCGGCTGATCGAGCGCTCGAAGACCACATTCTCGCGGTCGGCTAGCCAGTTGGCGGCCAGGCGACCGTTGATGCGGCGATCGACGGTCGACGCATTGATATGGGGATAGAGAAAGCCGCTACGCTGAACCATCCAGTCGAGCGCATCATCGAGCGCCACACCAACCCGGCGGTCATAGGGCATTTCGCGGCGAGACAGGGCATTACGGACCGTGGAGAGCTTGAGCCCGCAAAGCGCGGCAATCTCGGTGATGCTGAGCCCGCGTTCCTCGGTCTCCTGCAGCGAGAACGGTAGTGTACTGGTTATTCCCGCATGCTTTTCCAGGCGTAGACGCAACGCCACGAGCCCCATCATGTGAAGCAATCGAGCAGGGTGCCCGCGCCCGGCCACGCTGCCCAGGCTATGTGCCATGGCCACGAGATGCCACAAGTCGCTGAGCCGCTCAGCCTCAAGCCCCGAAGCCTCTTCCTCCGGCTGGGCCAGCGCCCAGGCTTGCAGTTCGCATAACGTTTCGCTCATGCGCACGGCCAGCGCACTGGCGGACAGCGCGTGCGGTCCGTCCATGGACTCCGTTTCGTGGCCCAGACAGAGTCGTCGCAATGGTCCGGCCAGGTCATGGCAGGCCGTCGACAGTTCCTCCGTCAAGGCATCCACCGACAGGACATCGCCTGCTGCAGTGCCTAGCAACGACTCCTGCAGCAGACTCATGGGGCTGGGAAGGCCCTCTGACATAATTGAACTCCTGCGTACCGGCTGGTCTCTTGAGGCCAGCTTCTTTTTTTGCGCTGATTTCAGGCGCTCTTGTCATGATTAACGGCAGATCGCTCATTTTCTTTAGGGTATGAGGGCATTACTTGCGGTCGAGTTCCTGCTTGCATTTGCGGTGTCGGTTCAGGCCACCGCTTCAGGCTGATAGCCGATTCGGAACCCGCCCCAGTGGCGCCCTTTCACGAACACCGGCACGGAAAGATCGTGCATGACTTCGCCGGTATCCCGCTTGTAGGTCTGCACCAGCAACGGTGATGTATGAGCGCCGCAGCGCCGTCCGGTGGGGTCGTCAAAGATGCGTTTGCTGCGACTGAACTTGAGATCGACGTCAGGGTCTCCCGTGGGCGGCCGGCTGACATGTGTATTGTGAGTCGGCACATACCCTCTCTGGTCACAGGCAATCGCATAAGCGGCTCCCAATGATTTCAGCAAAGGCTCCTGAATATCTGGAAGGTTTTTATCCGTGAACTGATCGTAGTCCGTTGAATATTTGGTTGGTTGGGTCTTTGAGATAACGGTATAATCAGAATTGAAGAGCGTTGCTTCCGCCAACTCCCCCCGCTGAATGGCCTTCTCGAATAGAAGGCCGATACGATCCGCCGTCTGCCGGGCCAGCCGATAGACCTGCTGATGGCGCCCGCCGAGGCGCTGCTGGGCCAGTTCACCGTCCACGGCTTCCGCGGCTTCCATCAGGTCACGCGCCTGCTTGGCCAGATCATGCATGTCCCGATGCCCCTCATCGACATGATGCTCGAGCGTGCCAAGCACCTCGGCCACCCGCTCGCCATGATCGCGCGTCTGACGCATGGCGTCGGCGATATCGGTGATCTCGCTCTCGACAGTATCGAAATCCCGCGACAGGGTCGCCAGGTGGCCTCCGACGGACTCCACCTCCTTGGCCCGATCACCCACATGACGCATCAGATGGCCGATGGTCTCGACCACCTGCTCACTGCTCTCGCCGATCTCGTCGATCAGGGACTCGACCTGCCGGGTGGCATCCCGGGTACGCCGGGCCAGCTCACGAACTTCGCCGGCCACAACCGCGAATCCCCGGCCGTGCTCCCCGGCTCTAGCCGCCTCGATGGAGGCATTGAGCGACAGCAGGTTGGTCTGCTCGGCGATATCCTCGATCATGTCGGTCACGTTGCGCACGCTCTGACTCTTGTCGGCCAGCGACTCGAGCAAGGTCAGTGCCTGCCCCGAGCGCTCGGCAAGCGCCGACATTTCCTCGAGGACGCCGCCCAAAGACTCGCGATTGTGCCTATTGGCTTCCTGGGAGCTGGCCGCCTGCCCGGCCACCTGGGTTGCACTGGCGGACACTCGCTGAATGGCATCGGTAATCGCCGCCATGCGCGTTACCGCATCCTTGACGATGGTTTCCTGCTCGCCCAGGCGTTGATCGAGCCGGTCTGCATGATGAGAGACTTCCGCGGACGCGATGGCCGTGCTGGAAGCCCGCCCGACCAGACGCTGTCCCATCTGCCTGAGTGACAGGTAGTCGCGCGCTGCCCGGCTCATGCCTCGCGCGGAGAATGTCGACAGGGCCTCGGGATCGGCCCGATAGATGCGCTCCATCCTGGGGTAAAGCCCGCCGGCAAGCATGCCGAGCCCCAGGGTGGCAAGCGGCGCCCCCCACCCTGCACCGGACCACAGCGCCAAGCCACAAGCGAGGACCACGAGCCCCAGGCAAAGCAAACGACGGGCAAGCTGCATGACATTTTCCTCATGGAGAATTCATGCCCATTAACCGCCAAACCCCGAGCCAAGTGAAGTGAGCTCCCATGGTACTTTCGCATGAAGGCAGTCACACATGACTCACGTCAACACAGCCAGCGCTGTGGCCACGGCATCGAAGAGATATTCCAGTTCGGCTTCCGTGGTCGCGAACGGCGGGCCGAACTGCAGCGTATCCCCGCCATAACGCACATAGAATCCCGCTTCCCACAGGGCAAGCGCCGCGTCTCGCGGCCGGATCGTGGGGTCACCGTCACGCGGCGCCAGCTGGATCGCCCCGGCCAGACCGTAGTTGCGGATGTCGACGATATGCGGGGAGCCCTTGAGGGCATGCAGCCGGGTCTCGAAGGCCGGGGCAATCGCACGAACCTGAGCCGGAAAGTCCTCCGCCTCGAACAGGTCGAGAGCCGCCAGCCCGGCGGCACAGGCTACAGGATGCGCGCTGTAGGTATAACCATGGGGGAACTCGATGCCATGTCGCGGCCCACCGCCCTGCATGAAGGCCTCGAAGATCGCCTGCGACGCGATCACCGCCCCCATCGGCACGACACCGTTGGTCACCTGCTTGGCCACGGTCATGATGTCCGGCGTCACCCCGAAGGCCTCGGCGCCGGTCGCCGCGCCACAACGCCCGAAGGCGGTAATCACTTCATCGAAGATGAGCAGGATGTCGTGCCGATCGCAGATCGCGCGCAGTCGCTGCAGGTAGCCTTCGGGCGGCACGATCACGCCGGCGGATCCCGACATCGGCTCGACGATCACCGCGGCGATGTTCGCGGCATCGTCGAGTGCGATGTGTTCGAGCAGGGCGTCGGCCAGCTCGGCGCCGCTTTTCGCCTGGCCCCGGGTGAATGCCTGGCCGGCCTGCAGCGTGTGCGGCAGGTGCCCCATGTCGAGCAGCTGCCCGTAATGCCGCCGGTTGGCGACGATCCCGCCGGCACTGGTACCGCCGACATTGACGCCGTGATAGCCCTTGGCACGCCCGATCAAGCGGGTCTTCTCGGGCCGGCCCTTGAGCCGCCAGTAGGCGCGCGCCATCTTGAGCGCGGTATCGGCGCTTTCCGACCCGGAATTGGTAAAGAAGACATGATCCAGCCCCGCCGGGGTGATCGCGGCGATACGCTCGGCCAGCTCGAAGGCCAGCGGATGTCCCATCTGGAAGCCCGGGGCATAGTCCAGCCGCCCCAGCTGACGATTCACCGCCTGGCGAATCGCCTCCCGGTTGTGCCCCGCCCCGCAACACCACAGTCCGGACAGGGAGTCGAACACCCGGCGTCCCGCCGTGTCGATCAGGTAACGCCCGTCGGCTCCCGTGACCATGCGCGGGTGATCGCGAAAGTCCCGGTTCGCGGTAAACGGCATCCAGTACGCCTGACTCGGCCGCTCCGCCATCTGCCTCGAATCGCTCCGGCCGACACGCTCCTCGAATGGCGACATGCCACGCTCCTTTTCTGATTATTGCTTGTTCACGGACTCAGTGGACGCCGAGTTCGCTCTGCTCACTTTGGCCGGAGACAGGGCCGTCGGGCAACACGCGAACATCATCAACCTGCCAGGCGGCTTGCACCCCCCTGCGCAACTCTTCATCATTTCGGCCAAACGACGCCGAACCGGTTGCAGAGCGCCGGATGGAACGGGGTTCGTCCCGGGCGCCTCCCATTACCGCTACCTTCTCGATGTCTGCCCCATGCTCAAGCGCTATCTGCCCATTCTCAGCTGGCTGCCCCACTACCGCCGCGAGACATTCAGCCATGACCTGATCGCCGGCCTGATCGTCACGGTGATGGTGATTCCTCAATCGCTGGCCTACGCCCTGCTGGCCGGTCTACCGGCGGTCATGGGCCTGTACGCCAGCATCCTGCCGGCCATCGTCTACATGGTCTTCGGCTCCAGCCGCACCCTGGCCGTCGGCCCGGTGGCGATCATCGCCCTGATGACGGCCTCGTCACTGTCGGCGATCGCTGCCCCCGGCTCCACCGACTATGTGCAGGCCGCACTGATGCTGTCGCTGCTGTCGGGACTGATGCTGACGATCATGGGCTTTCTGCGCCTGGGCTTTTTCGCCAACTTCCTCAGCCACCCGGTCATCTCCGGCTTTCTGTCCGCCTCGGGGTTGCTGATCGCGACCAGTCAGGCCTCCCACCTGCTGGGGATCGGCGTCTCCGGCTATACCCTGCCGACCCTGCTGAGCGGTCTGTTCACCCACCTCAGCGAGTTGCATCCGCTGACCCTGGGCATCAGCGTGTTCACCCTGGCCTTCCTGCTGCTGATGCGACGCCATGGCCGCAGCAGCCTGAAACGGATCGGCATGCCCGCCAAACTCGCCGACCTGATCGCCAAGGCCGGCCCCGTCTTTGCCGTGGTGCTCACCACGGCGGCCACCTGGCTGTTCGATTGGGAAAGTGCGGGCGTGGCGGTGGTCGGCGATGTCCCCGGCGGTCTGCCGCCCTTGACCCTGCCCGGCCTCGATCCAACCCTGTGGGGCCAGCTCTGGGTGCCGGCCCTGCTGATCAGCATCGTCGGCTTCGTCGAGTCGGTGTCCATGGGCCAGATGCTCGCCGCCAAGCGCCGCGAGCGCATCCTGCCGGACCAGGAACTGCTGGGGCTCGGCACGGCCAACCTGGCATCCGCCTTTACCGGTGGCATGCCGGTCACCGGCGGACTGTCGCGCACGGTGATCAACTTCGATGCCGGCGCCCGAACGCCGGCCGCCGGCCTGATCGCGGCACTGGGCATCGGTGTGGTGACGCTGTTCTTCACGCCGTTGATCCACTTCCTGCCCATCGCCACCCTGGCGGCAACCATCACGGTCTCCATCCTGACCCTGGTGGACATCCCCGCCATGCGGCGTACCTGGCGCTACTCGCGCAGCGACTTCGCGGCCCTGCTGGCGACGCTGCTGCTGACCCTGCTCGAAGGCGTGGAGGCCGGCATCATTGCCGGGGTGGCACTGTCGATCGGCCTGTTCCTGTATCGCACCAGCCGCCCTCACAGCGCCCTGGTGGGACGCGTCCCGGGCACCGAGCACTTTCGCAACGTGGCTCGCCACGATGTCGAGAGCCATGCCCAGATAGCCCTGCTGCGCATCGACGAAAGCCTCTACTTCGCCAATGCCCGCTACCTGGAAGACACGCTCTATGCGCTGGTCGCCGAGCGGCCCGAGCTGACCGACGTGGTGCTGATCTGCTCGGCGGTCAACCTGATCGACGCCTCCGCGCTGGAGAGCCTCGAAGCCATCAACGCGCGTCTCAGGGACTCCGGCGTCACACTCCATCTGGCCGAGGTCAAGGGGCCGGTCATGGACCGGCTCAAGCACAGCGACTTCCTCGATACCCTGACCGGCCGGGTGTTCCTGAGTACCTACGGTGCCTGGAGCGAACTACGCCCGCGCCATGCGGCGCGGGCGTCGATACAGCCACTTGAGTAGAGCGTCCGGCCCGCGCATGAAGGCGCGAGCCGATGAGCATCAAGCCAGGCGCGACTCGTCCTCGGTCGAAAACAGGACCGCGCGGCTCATGTCGACACGCAGCGCAATGCGATCCCCTGCCTTGATGCGGCTCTTGGGCCCCAGGCGCACGGTTGCCTCGACACCGCTCAGGCGGACCTGCAGCAGCGTGTCCGCTCCGGTGGGCTCGACCACCGTGGTGGTGGCCTCGAAGCGCGTGCCTTCCGCCTGATCCCCGAGCCGTTCGTCCTCCTCGCTGAAGTGCTCGGGACGCAGCCCCAGGGTCACCGGGCGGCCGACCTGCGACGCCAGGGCCTCCGTCTCGCGCTCCACGGGCCAGGGAAGCACCAGCGGTGCCTGCGCGCCCTCGGTCTCCACCCGTACCCGATACTCGCCGGGCCCACCCTCGAGGGACGCCGAGAGAAAGTTCATCGCCGGCGATCCCATGAAGCCGGCGACGAACATGTCGGCTGGATCGTTGTAGACCTCGTCGGGCGTCCCCAGCTGGAGGATGTGCCCATCGCGCATGATCGCGATGCGGTCGGCCAGCGTCATCGCCTCGATCTGGTCATGGGTCACGTAGACGATGGTGGTGCCGAGACGCTGGTGCAGCTTCTTGATCTCGGTGCGCATCTCGACGCGCAGCTTGGCGTCCAGGTTGGACAGCGGTTCGTCGAACAGGTAGATCTGCGGTTCCCGCGCCAGCGCCCGGCCCATGGCGACGCGCTGGCGCTGGCCGCCGGAGAGCTGCGACGGCTTGCGATCCAGCAGCTGGGATATCTGCAGCAGGTCGGCGACCCGCTCCACCGCCTGGTCGCGCTCAGCCTTCGGCACCTTGCGCATCTCGAGACCAAAAGCGATGTTCTGGCGCACCGTCATGCTCGGATACAGGGCATAGGACTGGAAGACCATGGCGATGTCCCGCTCGGCGGGCGTCCGCCAGGTGACGTCCTCGCCCCCGATGTGAATCTCGCCGGCCGTGACCGGTTCGAGACCGGCGATGGCGTTCATCAGCGTCGACTTGCCACAGCCCGAGGGGCCCACCAGGATCAGGAACTCCCCGGAGTCGATGGCCAGCGAGATCTCCTTGAGCACCTCAGTGTCACCGAAGGTCTTGCGTACGTTGCGAATTTCCAATGCGGACATGAAATCAGTTCTCCCTAGCCCTTGACGGACCCCGCGGTCAACCCGCGGACGAAATACTTGCCGGCCAGTACATAGACCACCAGCGTGGGTAGCGCCGCGATCATCGCCGCCGCCATGTCGACGTTGTACTCCTTCACGCCGGTCGAGGTATTGACCATGTTGTTCAGAGCCACCGTCACCGGCTGCGAATCGAATCCGGCAAAGGCCACGCCGAACAGGAAGTCGTTCCAGATCTGCGTGAACTGCCAGATCACCGACACGGTGATGATCGGCCCCGACACCGGCAGCAGAATCCGCCAGAAGATGCGGAAGAAGCCGGCGCCATCCAGCTTGGCGGCATTGATCATCTCGTCCGGGACGGCCACGTAGTAGTTGCGGAAGAACAGCGTGGTGAAGGCAATGCCATAGACCACGTGCACCAGCACCAGGCCACTGACCGAACTGGCCAGCCCCAGCCAGCCCAGGGTCCGCGCCATCGGCATCAGCACCACCTGAAACGGCACGAAACACCCGAACAGCAGCATCGCGAAGACCAGCTCCGATCCCCGGAATCGCCATTTGGTCAGCGCATAACCATTGATTGCCCCGACTAGCGTCGAGATCGCCACCGCCGGCACCACGATCTTGATCGAGTTGACGAAATACCCCGACAAGCCATCACAGCGCATGCCGGTACAGGCACTGCTCCAAGCCTTGATCCAGGGGTCCAGGGTGAAATGACTCGGCAGCGACAGCAGCGCTCCGGCGCGGATCTCCTCGATCGGCTTGACCGAGGTCAGCACCATCACCACCAGCGGCAGTAGATAGACCAGCGCGGCCGCGATCAGCAATGCATAAAGGCCGGCCCGCAGCAGCCGGGCACGTGGCGTCCGGCGACGTATCACGTTATCCATGCTTGCGCTCCCGCAGTTCGGAATACAGGTAGGGGATCAGGATGGCCAGCACCCCGCAGAGCATCATGATGGCACTGGCCGAGCCCAGGCCGATCTGCCCCCGCGTGAAGGTGTGGGCATACATGAAGGTGGCCGGCAGATCCGTGGCGTAGCCCGGGCCGCCGCCGGTTAGCGCCATCACCAGATCGAAGCTCTTGATGGCGATGTGCGCGAGAATCATCACCGCACTGAACACCACCGGACGCAGGCACGGCAGCACGATGCGCCAGTAGACACGCGGCAGACTGGCTCCATCGAGCGCCGCCGCCTTGAACAGGCTGTCGTCGATGCCACGCAGACCGGCCAGAAACAGCGCCATCACAAAGCCCGAGGCCTGCCAGACGGCCGCGATCACCAGGGTATAGATCGCCATGTCGGGATCCACCAGCCAGTCGAAGCGAAAGTTCTCGAAGCCCCAGCTCTGCACCAGTGCCTCGATCCCCAGACTAGGGTTGAGCAGCCAGCGCCATACCACACCCGTCACGATCAACGACAGGGCCATGGGGTAGAGATAGATGGTGCGCAGCGCCCCTTCCTGGCGGATACGCTGGTCGAGGAAGATGGCCAGCGCCAGCCCCAGCACCAGGCAGATGGCGATGAACAGGCCGCCGAACACCACCAGATTGGTGGCTGCCACGTGCCAGCGCTCGTTGGCGAACAGACGCGCATACTGCTCTAAGCCGACGAAGTTGTACTGCGGCAGCATGCGCGAACCGGTCAATGACAGGATGAACGTCCACAGCATGTAGCCGTAGACGAAGAACAGGGCCACGGCGAGCGACGGCGCCACCACCAGGCGCGGCAGTACCCGTTCCAGGGTACCGGCCAGCGAGCGACGGCCGGCCCGCCGCGACGAAGCGCGCGACAGGGAGTCGGTTGGAGTCATGGAACATGAACCTGACGGGATGGTCGGGAAAACCGGGGCCGGCCATTACCGGCCCCGGGGCGATGGCATCATTCAGCCGGCGGCACGTACCGCACTGGCCAGACGCTCGGCCGCCTTCTCGGCAGGCATGTCGGGATCATTGAAGAAGTTGGTGATGACGTCGAAGACGGCCCCCTGCACGCTTGCCGACACCGCCATGCCGTGGGCCAAGCTGGGCACCAGACCGCCCTGCGCCTGTGCGGCATCGAAAGCCTCGCGCGAGGACTTGGCGCAGGCATCGAAGTCATCCAGCGGTACGTCCATGCGCACCGGAATCGATCCCTTGGCCTTGTTGAAGGTGGTCTGGAAATCCTTGGACAGGATCAGCCCCGCCAGGTCCATCTGGGCCTGCTGCTTGCCCTTGTCATCGACCTTGAACATGGCGAAGCTGTCGACGTTGTAGGAAAACATGTGCTCGGTCATGGGCGCCGCTTCGCACAGGTAATCCTCACTCGGCGTCATGCCGGCGGCGGTGAACTCGCCCTTGGCCCAGTCGCCCATGATCTGCATCGCGGCCTTGCCGCTGATGACCATCGAGGTGGCGATGTTCCAGTCACGCCCGGCAATATCGGGGTCCATGGCGCCGCGCAGCTTCTTGAAGGTCTTGAGTGCCTTGACCATGGTGTCGCTGGTCAGCGCCTCGGGATCGAGATCGACAAAGGCCTTGCGGTAGAAGTCGGCTCCACCGACGCCCATCAGCACCACCTCGAAGACGGTGGCGTCCTGCCAGGGCTGGCCGCCATGCGCCAGCGGAACGAAGCCGGCGTCGCGAATCTTCTTGGCGTCCGCAAAGAACTCGTCCCAGGTCTTGGGCAGCGAATCGATGCCGGATTTCTCGAGCACCTCCGGGTTGGCCCACAGCCAGTTGATACGGTGGATATTCACGGGGACCGCGGCATAGTGGCCGTCGACCTTGTCATAGGCCGACAGCTCCGGCGGCAGGAAGGAGTCCCAGTTTTCTTCCCTGGCGACCTTGTCGATGTTGCCGAGGAAGCCCATCTCTCCCCATTCCTGGATGAGCGGCCCCTTGATCTGGGCGACCGCCGGAGGGTTGCCCGAAATGGCACGGGACTTCAGCACCGTCATGGCGCTGTCGCCGCCACCACCGGCCACGGCGAAGTCCTTCCAGGTATGCCCCTTGGCCTCGAGCTTCTGCTTGAGCAGGTTGGCGGCCTTGGCCTCACCGCCGGAGGTCCACCAGTGCAGCACCTCGATCTCGGCGGCGTTGGCCTGAGTCACGGCAGCCGCCAGTGCGGCGCCGGCAGCCAGGGTATAGAGCGGTTTCATGACGTGTCTCCCTTCTGGTTATTGTGGTGACGCAGGGTCAGACGCGAGGCAGGTGCGCCTCGCGACGTTCGAGAATCGGCAGGATGTCATGGCAGGCGCCCATGGTGTGGTAGTCCACTTTGCCGGCCGGACTCTTTTCGTCGGAATAGCGGCGATTGTCCGGCGTCAGGATGCGGTACCAGCCTCCATGACGATGATCGATCATCCATTGCCAGCTGAAATCCGCCAGGCGCCGGTACCAGCGCCAGAAGCGGAGCTCGCCGGTGGCGTCGGCCAGCATCGCCGCCGCCGCCAGGCTTTCCGCCTGGACCCAGAAATACTTGTCGCCGTCGCAGTGGTGCCGCTCGAGATCGACCCCGTAGACCAGCCCGCCATGATCGGCATCCCAGCCCGCCTCGACCGCCTCGATGAACAGTCGTGCGGCCGTCGGCAGCAGCCAGGCCTCGTCGGGGCAGTGGCGCGAAAGGATCGTCAGAAGCTTTGCCCACTCGGTCTGATGGCCGATCTGGAAGCCCCAGGGGCGGAACAGATGATGCGGATCATCGCGGTTGTACTCCAGATCCACGCGCCAGCGACGATCGAAATGCTCCCAGATCCAGCCATCGGTCTGCCGGGCCTGACGCTGCCAGATCGCCCGTGCGACGGCGAGCGCGCGTTCGAGATAGGCCGGGTCCTGCGTCGCCTCGAAGGCGGCGATCAGAGCCTCGCAGCTGTGCATGTTGGCGTTCTGGCCGCGGTAGTCGCTTACCCGCCAGCGGGTATCCGCTTCGTCGGCGTACAGCTGCCACTCGGGCTCCCAGAAGCGCCGAGTCTGCAGCGCATGCACCCGTTCGAGCCCTTCACGGGCTTCCTCGATGCCGCAACGCAGCGCCGTGGCATAGGCCAGCAGCACGAAGGCCAGGCCATAGCAATGATTGGTGGTGTCCTCGGGTTGATGGTCGATCAGTGTCCAGGCATAGCCCTGGTAGCGGGTCTGAAAATGCGCCTGCTCGAGATAGCGGAGTCCGTGACGCGCCCAATGGCGATATTCCTCACGCCCGGTGAACGCTGCATGGCGGGCATAGGTGAAGACATAGCGGGCACTCGACACCAGATGGCGATGGCGGGCGTCGTAAACCTCGCCGTCATCCTTGAGATAATGGTGAAAGCCGCCGCCGGCATCGATGCAGCGCGGATGATAGAAGGCCATGGTGCGCGCAAGATGCGACCGAAGCTGGCGTGGGTCGTCGAGAGGCATGGGCGTGGTCCTGCAATCATTGTCGTTATAGGGCGTGCCGACCAGGGCATCAGGGACACGATAGCGCAGGTTGTTGCAGGTAGGGATTACCGAATTCTGCAAAGTCTTGCCGAATTATTACAGGTTGGTAACACTCGACGTGTCGCTGCCGAGCGGCAGTTGCAGCCTTACCTCGAGGCCGCCGGCACTGGCTCGCCCCAGATGGATATCGCCCCCATGCGCCCGCGCAATATGCCGGGCGATGGCCAGCCCCAGCCCGCTGCCGCCGGTGTGGCGGCTGCGCGAGGGCTCGAGACGCACGAAGGGCTGGAAGACACGCTCACGCTGCGCCTCGGGGATGCCCGGGCCGTCGTCGCGAACCCAGACGTCCACCCGGTCGACCTCACGGCGGGCCGCCACATCCACGCGCCTGCCGTAGAAGATGGCATTCTCGATCAGGTTGGTCAGGCAACGCTTGAGCGCCAGCGGCTTGGCCATCACCGACCCGGCTTCACCACTGAGGTGCAGCGGCTTGCCATGCACGGCCAATTCATCACGCAACTCGACCAGCAGGCCATCGAGTGCCACCGGCTGGAGCTGCTCGTGCAGATCCAGTCCCTTGACCGACGCCAGCGCCCCCTTCACCAGCTGGTCCATCTCATCGAGGGTACGGATGAAGGCCTGGCGCTGGTCATCCTCCTCCAGCAGTTCGGCACGCAGCCGCAACCGGGTAATGGGGGTCTTGAGATCATGCGAGATCGCCGAGAACAGCCGTTCGCGCTCCTCGACCTGCTGACGGATCCGCTCGCTCATGCGATTGAACGCCACCGCCGTGTCACGCAGTTCCCGCGGGCCCCGCTCGGCCAGTGGCGGCGTTTCCAGGTCGTCCCCCAGGCGTCGTGCCGCCCGCGCCATCACCGATAGCGGCCGGGTCAGCCAGCGAATCCCCATCAGCGACAGCACAATCACCGTGACCAGCACCGCCAGCAACGCGAACAGCCGGTCGCCGGCCAGCCAGCTCGGCCCATCCAGCAACCCCGCGACCGGCAGGCTGGTGGCCACGAACAGCCATTGGTGCGCATCCAGTGGCATCTGCACCACCAGGATCGGCGTCGACAGCGGCGCCATCGCCAGGCTGCGATGCGCCCAGTGGGCCGGCAGTGCATCCAGCGCCACCTCGTTGTTGAAGACCCGAAGATGCTCGGGGCGGGAGAAGTCGATGGTCAGCGCCACCTTGCCCAGCTGACGATGCAGCCCCTCGCGCAGGTTGCGCGCCACCAATTGCCGAGCCCGGTCCGGAGTCGACCCCGTCAGGTGGATACGGTGGTCGTTGACGCTGACGAAAAAGCGCGTCCCTCCCATGTCACGCAGCTGCTCGAGCACGATATGCCGGTACTCGTAAGGCAGCGAGCGAAAGTAACGCACCGTGGCGGCCAGGCTGTCGGCCAGGTTGCGCGAGAGGGTATCGAGTTGGGCGAAACGTTCGCGGTTCTCCTGCCAGCTCCACAAGCCATAGCTGGCCACCTGGGCGCTCAGCACCCCCAGCAGCATCAACAGCACGAAGCGGCCGCGCAAGGTCCGCGGGCGCAAGGCGGTTTTCACACCTCCGCGTCCACGGTCGTGGCCAGCACATAGCCGGCGCCCCGTACCGTGCGTATCAACTGCGAGTGCTGGGCATCCTCGCCGAGGCGTTGACGCAGTCGGCACATATGCACATCGATGGAACGATCCAGCGGGGGCGCCCGGCGCCCGCGGCTGAGATCATAGAGCCGCTCACGCGAGAGGACCTGCTCGGGATGCTCGAGAAACACGCCGAGCAGTAAATAGTCGGCCCCTGACAATGCACTGCGCTGCCCCTCGGCGTCGATCAGCTCGCGGGTGATGCGATCCAGTCGCCAGTGGCCGAAGCGAACCACCCGGGCGGCCTCGGGACTCACCGGGCGCGCACGTCGCAGCACCGCCTTGATGCGCGCCAGCAGTTCGCGCGGATTGAACGGCTTGGCCAGGTAATCATCAGCGCCCAGTTCCAGCCCCAGAATCCGGTCGGTTTCATCCGCACTGGCGGTCAGCATGATGATCGGGACCTGATGATGGCGCCGCAGATCGCGACACAACGACAGGCCATCCTCACCGGGCATCATGATGTCGAGCACCACCAGATCCGGCACGGCTTCCTGCATCAGGGCCCGGAGCGCCTCGCCATCCTCGGCGAGAGCGACCGCGAAGCCCTGCCGCTCCAGATAGGTCTTCAGCAGTTCACGAATTTCGGCATCGTCATCGACCACGGCCACTGTCGAAGGCTGCATCGTCATAACCGGCAAGATTCCTGTTCCATCCCGGCTGGCGAGACGGCGGTGTTGATGGGACCAGTGCGGATGATGCGGCCTCCCGCCATAGCCATCAAGCCGCGCCCCGCCACGGGCGACCAAAGTGGCAGGCTCGACTTGCCGGGTGGCGATGGATGGCGGAGAGCGGCGTGGCGCATGTCATTGACGACCTGCGTATCGCAACCCAGCCGGGCTCGCTATGATGACCGGATACCCAGCGTGGCAGAGAGCGGCATGACCCGGTACGAACAGGATCCCCTCATCGACATCCTGGCTGGTTGCGCCAATGGCGAGGCTCGAGCCTTCGAACGGCTCTACCACGCCACCAGCGCGCATCTATACGCGCAACTGCTGCGTATCGTCAGGGAAGAAAGCGCCGCCCAGGATTGCCTGCAGCAGGTCTACCTGCGCGTCTGGCAGACAGCCGGGCGCTATGACGCCAACCTGTCGCGCCCCATGACCTGGCTGTCCACCATCACCCGTAACGTGGGCATCGACTGGCTGAGGCGCAGCCGCCGGAGAAGCGAGGATGGCGACGCGGCGCTCGAGACATTGGCCGATGACACCGACCTGACAGCCACCAGCGAGCTCGCCCAGCATACCGCGCGACTGCACGCCTGCCTCGAGACCCTGTCGGCCGATCAGCGACGGGCGCTGGAGACGGCCTATTTCGAAGGGCTGACCCATGGTGAGCTGGCCGAAGTCCTGAGCCAGCCGCTGGGTACCGTCAAGAGCTGGATACGGCGTGGACTCGAGAGGTTGAGAACATGCATGACCCGTGGGATTTGAGCGACCCGGACGAGCGTGACCTGGCGGCCGGCGAATACGTGCTGGGTACCCTGGACAGCCGGCAGCAGGCGCATTTCGAAGCCCTGCTCGCGGTCAGCCCGGAGCTCCAGCGCCAGGTCGCTGACTGGCGCGAACACCTGCAGGTCTTCAACACCCCCCTCGAACCGGTGGCGCCGCCGGACGCGCTGTGGCCACGCATCGTTCGGACGCTGGGCCTGACACCCCGCCCCTGGTGGCGCCGCCTGAGTGTATGGCGTTCCCTGAGCGCCGGCCTGGCCCTGAGCACGCTGATCCTCGGCACCCTGCTTCTCGTTCGCCCGGCGCCGTCCGGCATGCCAGGAGACGCCGTCTATGTCGTGCTCGACGACAACCGGGTGCCGGGCTGGATCATCTATGCGGAAAGTGATGGCGAGCTGATGGCCCAGGCGGTTCAGCCCACTGACATGCCCGACGGTATGGCCGGCGAACTGTGGATGATGAAGGACGGTCAGCCAGTGTCGCTGGGCATGCTGCCCGGCCGCGGCGAGGCGCGCATGCGCATGCCGGCGTCTCTGCGGCCGATGATGCACCATGCCGACTTCGCGGTCAGCATCGAGCCGGCCAGCGGTGCGCCACAGGGCCGTCCCACCGGTCGCGTCATCGACCAGGGCAAGCTGGTACCGATGCGCGGCGATAACTGGTCGCTGTGAGACCCCGGAGATACCGTCATCCGACCAGCGCCTGCACCTTCTCGACGATGTGCGCGCCGATCGGAATCGCCGACGTGGCGGCCGGCGACGGCGCATTGCAGACATTGACGGTGCGCGTGGTATTGACGAAGCGAAAGTCATCGATCAGCTTGCCGTCGCTGGAAACCGCCTGGGCCCTCACGCCGGCCGGATAGGGCTGCAGATCCTCGAGCGCCAGCTCCGGGCAGTACTTGCGCACCTCCTCGAGATACCCCTTCTTGAACAGGGAATTCTTCATCTCAATCAGGCCCGGCCGCAGATTGGCCTTGAGCACCTTGAGAATGCCCGGGTTGGTCAGCATCGCGGCACTGTCGGTCAAGGACACGTCGCGCTTGCGATACCCCTCACGCTTGAAGGCCAGCACCGCATTGGGGCCGACGGTCACACTGCCATCGATCATGCGGGTCAGGTGCACACCGAGAAACGGCATCGAGGGGTCCGGAATCGGGTAGATCAGGTGGTTGACGATGCCGTTATGGCGTTCGGGCAGCCGGTAGTACTCGCCCCGGAACGGACAGATGGTGAAGCCCGGCTTCACACCCAGCATGCTGACCACCCGGTCCGCCATCAGCCCGGCGCAAGAGACGAGATAGCGCGAGGTAAAGCTGCCCTGACCGGTCTCCACCACGACCTCCTCACGCCGCTCGCTGAGCCCCGTCACTTCGGTGTCGTAACGAATCTCGCCGCCTTGGCGACGAAACACCTCGCCCATGGCCTCCGCCACTCTGGCGTAGTCGACGATGCCGCTGGACGGCACGAAGATCCCGCCCTGCCCCGTGATGTTGGGTTCGCGTTCATGCAACGCCTCGGCCGACAGCCATTCACGCTCAAGGCCGTTGGCCGCCGTGCGTTCCCACAGGGCCTCCATGCGTTGCATCTCGAGCGCATTGGTGGCGACCAGCAGCTTGCCGCACACCTCGTAGGGAATCGCATGTTCGTCACAGAAGGCCTTGGTGGCGCGATTGCCGGCAAGACAGAAGCGTGCCTTGTGACTGCCGGGCGTGTAATAGACGCCGGCATGAATCACGCCACTGTTGTGCCCGGTCTGGTGCCGGGCCGGCCCTGCCTCCTTTTCCACGACCAGCATGCGCTTGTCCGGATAGGCCTCCTGAAGCTGCATGGCCGTGGACAGGCCGAGAATGCCGCCACCGATGATGATGAAATCGTACACGTCTACCTCTTGTCGTCCCGGGATCAATGCCAGCACTCGAGTCTACCCGATTCATCCGCCACCCGGGGATGGCCCTTGAAAAGCCGGGCAAAGGCAGCCACACCTGAAACAGGTTCCCCAACGGAGCAAGCGCCATGGCTACCCACGCCCTGCTGCTGGTCGACATCCAGAACGACTTCTGCCCCGGCGGTACCCTGGCCGTACCCGAGGCCGAGCGGATTCTGCCCGTCGTCAACCGCTGGATCGATGCGGCACAGCGCCAGGGCTGGCCGATCGTGGCCAGCCGCGACTGGCATCCGCAGGAACACTGCAGCTTCACTGGACAAGGCGGCCCCTGGCCCGCTCACTGCGTCCAGGACACACAGGGGGCCGCCTTCCCCACCAGCCTGCAGCTACCTGACAAAGCGGTACGCGTCAGCAAGGGCTGTGCCTTCGACCGCGACAACTATTCAGCCTTCGATGGCACGGGGCTGGCCGTCTACTTGCGCCGGCACGGCGTTCAGCGCCTGCTTGTGGCCGGACTGGCCCTAGATGTCTGCGTCAAGGCCACCGCCGAGGAGGCGCTCGGCCAGGGGTTCGAGGTCGAGTTGCTCGCCGAGGCCACCCGGGCCGTCGATCCGACACATGCCGCCGACTGCCTCGATGCCCTGCGTCGGGCCGGTGCCACCATCAAGGAGTGATTCAGGAATGCCCACCCAGGAACTGCCCCGCGACGAGGATCTCAGCCTGCTGGTCGACCTCTACGAACTGACCATGCTGCAGGCCTACTGGGCCGAAGGCATGCAGGAGACCGCGACCTTCAGCCTGTTCTTCCGCAAGCTACCGCCGCACCGCAACTACATGCTGGCCTGCGGCCAGCAGCACGTCGCCCGACTCATCTCCCAGTTGCGCTTCGGGGAGGAGCAGATCGCGGCCCTGCGTCGCCTGGATCTCTTCAAGCCGGCCTTTCTTGACTGGCTGGCCGACTTTCGTTTTACCGGTACCCTGCATGCCCTGCCCGAGGGCACACCGGTCTTCCCGCACGAACCCCTGCTGGAAGTCGAGGCTCCGATCGGCGAGGCGCAGTTTCTCGAGAGCCTGGTCATGAACTACGTCCATCTCGAGACCGTCCTCGCCTCCAAGGCCTCGCGCATCGTCAATGCCGCCCAGGGTCGCCCGGTCGTCGATTTCGGCATGCGGCGCATGCACGGCATCGATGCCGCCGTCCGTGGGGTGCGCGCCTATCGCATGGCCGGCATCTCCGCCACCAGCAACGTGCTCGGCGCCAGCCGCCATGATCTCCCGGCCCGCGGCACCATGGCGCACAGCTTCATCCAGGCGCATGACAGCGAAGACGTCGCCCTGCAGGCGTTCGCCCGGGAGTTTCCGGGTACGGCCCTGCTGGTCGACACCTACGACACCGTGGAGGCCGTCAAGCGCCTGATCGGCTGGCTGGATGCCAATCCCGACCTGCACATCAGCGCTATCCGCCTCGATTCCGGCGATCTCGGCGAGTTGGCGAAGACCTGCCGCCACCTGCTGGACCACGGCGGCTACCCGGAAATCAAGATCACCGCCAGCGGCGGACTCAATGAGTATCGCATTCAGGACCTGCTGGCCGATGACGCGCCCATCGACAGTTTCGGCGTGGGTACGGCCCTCGGCGCGGCCAGCGATGCGCCCTGCCTGGAACTGGCCTACAAGCTGACCGAATATGCCGGCGAGCCACGCCTCAAGCACTCGCCCGGCAAGCATTCCCTGCCCGGACGCAAGCAGGTCTATCGTGAATCCGATGCCGAGGGGTTCTACCGGCGTGACACCCTGACACTTCGTGACGAAACCGCCCCCGGCATGCCACTGCTGCAACCCATCATCATCGATGGTGAGTTTCAGGCCGAGCGGATGGCCGATCCCGATACCGCCCGTGAGGCCAGCCTGGATGCCGTCGCCCGGTTGCCCGAGGGGCTTCATCGTCTCGACCAGGGGGCCGCCTATCGGGTTGATATCAGCGAGCGCATTCATGACTATCGTCGTCAGGCCGAGGCCAGGCTGGGGCTGCCATCGGATGGGTGACCTGGCGATGCTCTTGTTTATGTGTTGGGTCCCGTGTGATTAACCACCCGTTTGGTAAATAACTCAGGTCGCTTGGCCTGCCACTCCTTCATCGCCGTGATCG